>CBKZPU010000080.1:0-21949 GCA_966696705.1 uncultured Verrucomicrobiaceae bacterium
GTTGAGGCGATGCCCGGCGATCTTCCCTTGTGGGGCATTCCCTTTGTCGTGAAGGACAACATCGACGTGGAGGGGATGCCCACGACCGCGGCGTGCCCGGCCTTTTCCTACGTGCCCGCCGCGGACGCGGAGGTGGTGCGTCGCCTTCGGGCCGCCGGGGCGATCCCGTTGGGAAAAGTGAACCTCGACCAGTTCGCGACCGGCTTGGTCGGAACGCGTTCGCCTTATGGCGTGCCCCGCAATGCGATCGATGCGGAGTTTCTTCCGGGTGGTTCAAGCTCGGGCAGTGCTTCCTCGGTGGCCGCGGGCTTGTGCTGCTTCTCGCTCGGTACCGATACGGCGGGATCGGGACGCGTGCCGGCCGCCTTTCAAGAGCTCATTGGTTGGAAGCCGACCAAGGGGCTGCTCAGTACCCGCGGGGTCGTCCCTGCCTGTCGTTCGCTCGACTGCGTGTCCGTTTTCACGAATACGGTGGAAGACTCGTCGCTCGTCGCCGGAGTCGTGGCGGGCTTCGATGAAGCCGATCCTTTTTCGCGTGAGATCAAACCGTCGGGAAAGATCGGAGCGGCCTTCCGCTTCGGGGTGCCGCTGGACCTCGACTTCGCCGCCGATCCCGACACGCCGGGCCTGTTTGCCTCGGCAATCGATCGAATGAAGGCCATCGGCGGCGAGCCGGTGGGCATCGACCTGAAGCCCTTTGTGGAGGCGGCGAAGTTGCTCTACGAGGGCCCGTGGGTGGCAGAGCGATGGGCGGCCGTGGGGGGATTCGCGGAAGAGAACCCTGGTGAGGTCTTTCCGGTGACGCGCAAGATCCTGGAGGCCTCGAAGGGGTGGGATGCCGCGGCGACTTTCCGGGCCCAATATCGCATGGCCGAGTTGGCACGCATCGCGGGACGTGCCTGGAAGGACATCGACATCCTCCTGCTGCCGACGACGCCGAGGATCTACACGGTGGCCGAGGTGCTCGACGAGCCGTATCAAACGAACGCGACCCTCGGGAAATACACGAACTTCATGAACCTGCTCGACCTGAGCGCCGTCGCCGTGCCCGCAGGGAAGGCGCGGGGCGGGCGGGCAAGGTGGGGTGTCACCTTCGCCGCGCCGGCGGGTTGGGATGGCGAGCTTTTGAAACTGGCGGCGAGATATGCCGGTGAAGCCGCCTGCGACTTGCCGAAGGCCCCGCGCCAGGCCATCCCCGTCGTGGTCTGCGGCGCTCATCTGGAGGGCCTGCCGCTACATTGGCAACTCGCCGAGCGCGGAGCGATCTTGCGCTCGCGGACCAAGACCGCCCCGGTCTACCGCATGTTTGCCATGCCGGCCGTGGGGAGCATCCCGCCTCGGCCGGCCTTGATCCGCGATGAGGAGAACGGTGCGGCGATCGAGGTGGAGGTGTGGGATCTGTCGCCCGCGGCCTTTGGAGATTTCGTCTCGAAGATCCCCGGCCCGCTGGGAATCGGGAAAGTCCTGCTCGAAAACGGCGAGGAACTGCCCGGCTTCATCGCCGAGCCGCGTGCGGCGGACGGGGCGGAGGAGATCACCGGTTTCGGCGGTTGGAAGGCTTGGCTGGCAAGCAGGTCCTCCTGAAACGGCTCCCCAGCGATGCCGGAGGTCCGTGAATCCGGCCTTGCGCGCCGGGCGATGGGGCGGCAAGGGAGGGGGGTGGACCGCTGGTTTCTGATCGCCGCGACCGCCCTCGCAGCCGTGGGCGGTGTGACGGGCATGTGGACGGTTCACAAGGGGACCCGCAGCCGCTGGACCGTGTTCTGGATGTGCCTGGCGTTTTTGGCACAGCTTGGATTCCTGTCCGTCCGCGGGGAGGCCCGCGGAGCTTGCCCGCTGGTGGGCATCGGTGAAATCCTCGCCTTCCTCGCGTGGTCGCTGACGCTGTTCTACCTCGCCGTCGGGCCGACCTACCGGTTGTCGCTGCTCGGGGTCTTCACCGCGCCGGTGGTGGTGGTTTTCCAAGCCATCGCCCTGCTGCCAGGCGTGCTGGCGGCTCATCCCGAACGGATGCCGAAGGCCGATGCGTGGCGGGAGACCCACGCGGCGATGTCCGTCCTTTCCTACGGCGCGCTGGCCCTCGCCGCGGTGGCGGGGGTGATGTTCTTGGTACTCGACAAACAACTGAAGGATCACCACCTGCAATCCGGCCTGTTCCGTAATCTGCCGCCGGTGCGCGAACTCCTGAAATCCATGGTCCGGCTGCTGTGGATCGGCGTGGTGCTGTTGAGCGTCGGCGTTTTGGCCGGCTTCCTGATGCCGCGGAATGGCGGCACGGCACACCTCCTGGCGGCCACGGCGGTGTGGATCGGCTACGCGGCCCTGCTTTCGGTCCGGCAAGTGAGGGGGCTGACCGGTCGCCGGACGGCGACGATCGCGGTGGTGCTTTTCGTCGTTTCCCTTTCGGTATTTGCGCTCGTCTGATGGAACTCGTCTGCGTCGGTCTGAATCACCGTACCGCGCCCGTCGAGGTTCGCGAGCGATTCGCCGTGTCCTCGACCAAGCTCGGCGACTCTGCAAAGGACCTTCTGAAGCTGGACGGCCTCGCGGAAAGCGTGGTGCTCTCCACCTGCAACCGCACCGAATTTTACCTCGCCGGGGAAAAGGCCGAACTGGCCGCGGCCGAGCTGCGCCGGAAGCTCGCCCAATCCCACGGCGCGGATTCCGACCCGCACTGGTACGAGCATCATCGTATTTCCGCGGCACGCCATCTCTGCCGCGTGGTCAGCGGGCTCGACTCGATGGTCCTCGGTGAGACGGAGATCTTTGGCCAGGCCAAGGAAGCCTACCGTCAGGCGCTCGATTCCGGCGCGACCTCGGCCACGTTGAACAAGCTCTTCCAGCGCGCCTTCGCGGTCGGAAAAAAGGTCCGCACCGATACCCGCATCCAAGAGGGCGCGACTTCCGTGGCGGGTGCCGCGGTGGAACTCGCGGAGAAGATCTTCGGCAAGCTGGCCGGCTGCCGCGTCATCGTCATCGGCGCGGGCGACATGAGCCGTCAGACCGCGCAGGCCCTCGTTTCCCGCGGGGCGACCTCCGTGTTCGTGACCAACCGCTCCTTCGACAAGGCCGAGCAACTTGCCGCCGAGATGGGCGGGCGCGCCGTGCATTTCGAGGAATGGCAGGCGGTGCTGGCCGGTGTGGACGTGGTCATCTCCTCGACCAGCGCGCCGCACCCGGTGGTGCTGCCGCATCACATCGAGTCGGTCCGCCGCGTGCGGAAATTCCGCCCGCTGTTCCTGATCGACATCGCCGTGCCCCGCGACATTGATCCGGCCTGCGGCGACATCGAGGAAGTTTACCTCTACGACATCGACACCCTCGAACAACTGGCCGACGAGGCCCGCGTCCGGCGCGAAAAGCAGATTGCGGAGTGCGACCGGATCATCGACGAAGAACTCAGAAAGCTGAACCTGCCCGGCACGTGAGCGAAGAAGAATTCCAGAAGACCGTCATCGGCACCCGCGGGAGCGACCTCGCGCTGGTTCAGGCCGCCGCGACCGAGCGCGCCCTGTCGCAGGCATTTCCCGATCTGCGGATCGAGCGCCAGGTCATCCGGACCACCGGCGATCGCCGCACCGATGTCGCACTGGCCGAGGTCGCCAAGGCCGAGGGCACCGACAAGGGCATCTTCACCAAGGAACTCGAGGAGGCCTTGCGGGCCGGCGAGATCGATATCGCGGTGCACTCGTTGAAGGACGTGCCGACCGTGATCGATGCTGACTTCGAGATCGCCGGCGTGCTTTCCCGCGCGCCGATCCGCGACGTGCTGGTCACGCGCCAACCGGGCGGGCTCGATGCCCTGCCCGCGGGTGCGGTGGTGGGCACGAGTGCCGTCCGCCGCGCGCGCCAACTCCAATGGCTGCGGCCGGATCTCAAGGTAATCGATCTTCGGGGCAACGTGCCGACCCGGTTGCGCAAGGTCGCGGAAGGTGCTTACGACGCGATCCTCCTGGCAGAAGCGGGTCTTGTTAGATTGGGCCATCGCATGTCGAGGCCGTCGGTGGTCTCCGGCACCGAGCTCCACTTCGCGCCATTGCCGGAGGACTTTTTCTTTCCCGCGGCGGGGCAGGGGGCAATTGGCTTTGAGATCCGCAAGGGCGACCAAGCCGCGGCGGCTCTTGTCGCCGGGATTTTGGACGCGGCCACGTTCACCCGCGTCCGCGCCGAGCGTGAATTCCTCCGCCTCTTGGAAGGCGGTTGCAGCACGCCGGTCGGTGTCTTCACATCCATCGACCAGAGCGTTCTCAAAATGGACGCCCGCGTCTTCCCCGATGAAGGCGGCACGCCTCGCGTCGCCAAGGCTTCCGGCGGCGATCCACTCGAAGTCGCCCGCGAACTTTTCGAATCCCTCGCATGAGCACTCCCGGCATTTGTTATCTCGTCGGCGCCGGACCCGGCGACCTCGGTCTCGTCACCCTGCGCGCCAAGGAGTGCGTGGAAATGGCGGACGTGCTCGTGTACGATGCCCTTAGTAGTCCGGAGATCCTGCGCTGGGCGAAGAAGGACTGCGAGAAGGTCAACGTCGGCAAGCGCGCCAAGGATCACACGCTTTCCCAAGAGGGTATCAATGCACTGATCGTCGAGAAGACCAAGGCCGGCAAGAAGGTCGTTCGCTTGAAGGGCGGCGATCCGATGATCTTCGGCCGCGGCGGCGAGGAAGCGGCGGAGCTGGCCGCCGCTGGCGTGACCTTCGAGATCGTTCCCGGCATCAGCTCGACGATTGGCGGTCCCGCTTACGCCGGCATTCCGGTGACGCATCGCGATCACTGCTCGCAGCTCACGATTTTCACCGGCCACGAGGACCCGACCAAGGGCGAGAGTTCCATCGACTATGCCCATATTGCCAAGACGCCGGGCACCAAGGTCTTTGTGATGGGCGTGTCCCGCCTTCGCGAAATCACCGCTGCCCTCATCGCTGGCGGCGCCGATGCCACGACGCCGATCGCGTTGACCCGCTGGGCCACCACCGGCGCGCAAAAGACCATCACCGGCACGCTCGCCGATATCGCGGACACTGCCGAGAAGGAAAACTTCGGCTCGCCCGCCGTGGCCGTCATCGGCGGCGTGGTGACCGAGCGCGAGAAGATCAACTGGTTCGAGAAGCGCCCGCTGTTCGGCAAGCGCATCGTCGTCACCCGCACCCGCGAGCAAGCCGGCGGCCTGAGCCGCGAACTCGCTGGACTCGGTGCCGATGTGATCGAGCTGCCGACCATCCGCATCGAGCCGCCCGACGACAAACGCGAGTTCGCCGAAATGGTGACCCACGCCCACGAATACGACTGGCTCGTCTTCACCAGCCCGAATGGCGTGGAGCGCTTCTTCGATGCCTTCTTCGCGACCTACGAGGATGCTCGTAGTTTGGGCAACCCGCGCATTGCGGTGATCGGCCAAGGCACGGCGCAGAAGATCCGCGATTATCGCTTCGGCATCGACTTGATCCCGGAAAAGTACGTCGCCGAAGGTCTTGTGGAAGCCTTTGCCAACGGCGACTCCATCGAGAACCTCACCATGCTATGGGTCCGCGGTTCCGACGCCCGCGATGTCATTTTCGACGGCCTTACCGCGCTCGGCGCCATCGTCGATGAATGCGTGGCCTACAAGACTGTGCCCGAGACCGACGATCCGACTGGTGCCGCCGCGCGCTTGAAGGAGGAAGGGGCCGACCTCGTCACCTTCACTTCCGCGTCCACGGTCGATAATTTCTTCAAGCTCGGCCTGACGTGGCCGGAGGGCTGCGTCGCCGGTAGCATCGGCCCGGTCACCACGGAAGCGCTGAAGAAGCACGGCATCGAGCCCGCCTTCGAGGCCAAGCGGAGCGATATCCCCGGCTTGGTCGCCGCGATTCGCTCTTGGGCGGGTGCCTGACGCATCCGCCTCGACGCCCGCGATTCCGGAAGTTAGACCCGCGCCATGGCAACGGCGATCGGCATCATCGGGGGCAGCGGGCTTTATGAAATCGACGGCTTCGAGAAGGCCGAGGAGCGTACGATCGCGACGCCCTTCGGCGAGCCGTCGGACGCGCTAGTCGGCGGCACGCTGGGCGGACGCGAGGTGTGGTTTTTGCCGCGCCATGGCCGCGGTCACCGGTTGTTGCCGACGGAGATCAATCACCGCGCGAACCTGTGGGCGCTGCGGTCGGTCGGCGTGCGCCATTTGATCTGCGTGACCGCGGTGGGGAGCTTGAAGGAGGAGTATCATCCCCGCGACATCGTCTTGCCGGACCAGTATTTCGACCGGACCAGCCGGCGGGAACACCACACGTTTTTCGGCGGCGGGATCGTGGGCCACGTGTCTTTCGCTGATCCGGTCAGTGCCGGGCTGCGGGCCATTTTGAAAGAATCCGCCACGGCGGAGGGGGCGAAGGTGCACGATGGCGGGACTTATGTGAACATGGATGGTCCGGCTTTTTCCACGCGGGCGGAGAGCGAGACGAACCGCAAGCTCGGCTTCGACGTCATCGGCATGACCAATCTCCCCGAGGCCAAGCTGGCCCGCGAGGCGGAGATCGCCTTGGCGACCCTGGCGATGATCACCGACTACGACTGCTGGAAGGTCGAGGAGGAGCCGGTGACCGCCGAGGCGGTGATGGGGCATCTTCACGCGAACGTGTCCGCGGCCAAGCGGATCATCGCCCGCGCCATCCCGAAAATACCGGCGGAAGCGGCCTGGCCGGAGCACCGGGCACTGGACGGCGCGATCATGACGCCGCGCCAATTGTGGCCCGTGGAGAAGATCGAGGCATTACGCCCGATGCTTCAGCGCTTCTTGTGATCAAGTTGTTGGAAATGCAGGCGTGACATCGGAAAGGGCCTCGGTATTTTTGGCCGAGCCTCCCTCGTTTTCCGCCGCCACATCCATGAGAAATCCCATCGAATCGCTCGGCTACAAGTTCCTCACCGCTTCCTCCCAGGCCGCTTCTTCCGATGAAGGACTGCCGAAGCTTTCCCGCCGCGGATTCATGGTGCTGGGCACGGCACTGGGTAGCAGTTGTTCGATGATTTCCTCGGCCAAGCCCGGTTCGGACGCGACCGCCGGAGTGGATCCGGCCTCGGCCCCGACCCGCACCGAGCCGAACAAGGGCTACCGCACCCCGCGCCCGCGTGGCCCGGTGCCGCGGAATCCGGACATGAACCTGCCGGCGGCGGGCTCGACCTCCGGCATCACCTTTTCCCGCGTCGCCGTGTCGCAGCCATACATCGCCATCACGTTCGACGATGGTCCGCACCCGAACAACACCCCGCGGCTGCTGGACATGCTGCGCGAGCGGAACATCAAGGCGACCTTTTACGTGATCGGCCGCAACGTGGACCTCTACCCGAACGTGCTGCGCCGCACCGTTTCGGAAGGCCACGAAATCGGCAATCACACCTACACTCACCCGATCCTCAGCAAGCTTGGCGATTCGACCGTGCGTGAGGAACTGACCAAGTGCCGCGACGCGGTGGCCCGCGCTGCCGGCGTGCAGCCGCGCACGATGCGTCCGCCGTACGGCGCGCTGCTCCAGCGCCAGCGCGAGTGGATCCACGCCGAGCTGAACTATCCGACCATCATGTGGTCGGTCGATCCGCTCGACTGGAAGCGCCCCGGCGCGTCCGTGGTCACCTCGCGGATTCTCACCGGCACCACGCCGGGGGCGATCGTGCTGGCCCACGACCTTCACGCTTCGACGGTGGATGCGATGCCCGCCACGCTCGATGGCTTGCTCAACAAGGGATTCAAGTTCGTGACCGTCTCGCAATTGCTCGCGATGGGTGCCCAGGCGGCTCCCGGCCAAGTGGCCGGCCAGTGAAACGCGGGCTTTGACGATGCCGGGCGAGCGCTACTTCGCGGTTCGGGACCGCTTGTCGGAACTGTTGGGTTGGATCGGCGACCTCACCCGCGAGGTCGCGCTCGAAGCCGAGCCCGAGCATCCGCAGCCGGTGCTGACCCAGCCGGTCCTCATCGCCGCGATTGGCGAGATCAACGCCGGCAAGTCGTCGCTGCTGAACGCGCTCGTCGGCGAGGAGCTTTGCCCGACCGGGTCGCTGCCGCTGACCTCGGAAGTCCGTCTCTACCGCCACGGCGAGGAGGCCGACAATGAGGTGCAGCCGCTGCTCCACGAGTGCCGCCGACCGCTCGATTATCTGAGGAACTTCGACCTGCTCGATACCCCGGGCACCAACGCGAAGTACGATGGTCACCGTGAAATCGCGGAGCCTTTCCTGGAGCATGCCGATCTGGTTTTGGTCGTGTTCACGGCGGAGAACCCGTGGACGGCGGCGACCTGGGACGCGGTGTCGAAGCTTTCGCCCGAGGCATTGTCCCGCACCGTACTGGTCGTGCAGCGCATCGACCTCAAGCAGAACCAGGACATCCCGATCATCCTCGGTCACATGCGTGACTTGTCGCTCAAACGCACGGGTCAAGTGCTGCCGATTTTCCCGGTGGCCGCGCGGCTGGGCATGGAAGTGAAGAAGTCCGCCTCGCCTGACCCGAAGCAGTGGGCGGCCAGCCGTCTTTCCGATCTCGAGCATTTCATTTCCGAGCGCATCTGCGAGTCCTACGACCGCCGCCAGGTGTTGCACGATGCCTGGCATCACGCCGCGCGGACGATCAGGCGGCTCGATCACAAGTTCGACACGCAACGCCGCGGAATGGACGACGATTCGTGGTTCCTGGCCGGGATCGAGCGCGAGATGGAAGAGCAGCGCGATGTCGCGCTCGAAGCCGCGCCGAATGCCTTGGCCGAGGTGATGGAACGCTATCGTGCCGAGGTGGATGCGGTGGTGCGTCTTTTGAAGCGGCGACTGAACTGGTGGCGCTCGCTTTCACGCTTGTTCACGGGCGATGCGTCGGCCGCGGAGATCGAGGCGTCGTTTGCCGCGCGCATGCAGGAAACGGCCACTGGTTTCGGTAGGGACGATGCCGCGCGGTTGGTGGACGCTTGTTCCGCGCATTGGGAAACGGTGCGGCCGCGGGTGGTCGAGCGCATGGGCTTCGAGCCCGGGCCCTGTGCGGTTGCGGGTGATTCGCGCGAGAGTGTGATCGCGAAGTTCGTTGCCCGCTTGGAGAAAGCCGTGCCCCGGGCGCTGACGGGCCTGCGCCTGCGTGGCGTGTTGGATCCCCAACTGCGACGCCGCAATTCGCTGCTCAAGGGCTTTGTCGGCATTGGTCTGGGCCTTTCGCTCGCCGCGGGCGTCTCCGGCACGCTTGGCCAGCAGCAGCTCGCGTTGATCTTGTTAGCTGCAGCAGTTGGCGTTTTCGGCCTCGCCGTGGCAACCGCATGGATCACCCGCTTGCGCGTCGCCGCCGGGTATCGCGAACGCTTGCTCGCTGGTGCCGCGACCTTTGCCGAGGGGCTCAAGGCCGACCATGGCGAGGCGATCCGCTTCCTGTTCCGCGACCACTCGCTCAGCCTGATCGAGGTCCGCCGCCAACTCGCCGCGGAAAAGGCCGCGCTCCAGCCGCGGATGGAGCGCGCGAATTCGCTCTACATCGCGCTGAAGTCGATCGAGCTGGATTTGTGACCGGGAGCGCGGGACTTATCCCGCTTGGAAGGTAGGTCGCCAAGCCAGCGAAGCGGGATCAATCCTGCGGCCCCAATTTCAACAGGCGCGCTTCTTCGCCACCATCGGGCGGTTCTGCTCTAACAGTCGCACGAAATTCCGCACCAGCAGCGACGCGCGCTCGGTCCGCCACACGGCCCACATGGTGAAGTCGAGGTTGGCGCGTTCGACCTCCAGCGGCAGGGTGACGATCGCGTGACTGTTCCGCAGGTCGAGCACCTCGGGCAGCATCGAGACGCCTTGGTCGGCGGCAATCATGTTGAGCAGTGCGTCGAAGCCGGAGATCTGCCGCATCGAGCCCGGTGACACGCCTTCTTCGTTGAAGATCCGCAGCATGTCGCGGCGGTGATTCGAGGCGGCTTCCGCTCCGACGCAGAGCAGCGTTTGCCGGCCGAGTTCTTCCAGCGAAATGCGCTTCCGTTCCGCAAGCGGATGCAACTGCGAGACGGACACGCCGAAATTCGAGCGGACCAGCGGCAGGCTGGAAATCCCCGGCACCTGCTCGGCATCGCGGCCGTAGGCGAAGCCCAGATGGATTTCCCCGGTTTCCAGCGCGGCGAGTTGCTCGATCGGCGTCATTTCCACGAACGACACGTTCACCCGGGGAAACTCGGTGCCAAAGGCCTTGAGCGCTCCGGGCAGGAAACCCGACGCCATCTGGCCAACGCTTCCGATCCGCAGCTCGCCGCGGCGGCCGTCCTGCGCTTCACGGGCGAGGTCCACGGCGCGATCGACGTCGGCAAGGATCGCCCGTGCTTCGGCGAGGAAGACCGCTCCGGCGTCGGTCAGCGACACGCTGACGGTGTCGCGCTCCAACAGCCGCACTCCGGTTTCTCCTTCCAAGTCCTTGATCTGCTTGCTGAGGGCCGGACGCGTCACATTCAGGCGCTCGGCCGCCCGGCGGAAGTTCAGGGCATCCGCCACTGCCACGAAATACCTGAGGTGCCTCAGTTCCATCCCGCCGGACTGGTAATCTCAGGTTACCAGCTTGGAAACTTCAAAGTCATTCCGCCGCGCCAAATCCCGTGTTTAGTAAGCGCACGTCTAAAACGGACGTTTCACCCGCTCTTTCGTCGCCATGCGCCCTGTCCTTTTCCTCCCGCTGACGTCCCTGCTGTTGCTGCCTTCTTGCGGGAAAAAGCCGGAGGCCGCCGGGATGGATCCGTCGAAAATGCCGCCGGCGGCGGTGTCGGTGCTGCCCGCGGCGACCGAGACCGTGAGCATCACCCGCGAGCTGCCGGGCCGCATCGATGCGGTCCGCGTGGCGGAGGTGCGCGCGCGGGTTTCCGGCATCCTGTTGGAAAAGACCTTCCAGGAAGGCGCCGACGTGAAGGCGGGCGATGTCCTATTCAAGATCGACCCCGCGCCGCTGGAGGCCGTGAAGGAAAACTCCGCCGCCGCCCTTGCGCGTGCGGAAGCGAATCTCGCCCAGGCCGAAAGCCAGCTCGGCCGCTACAAGTCGCTGGTGAATTCGAATGCGGTCAGCAAGCAGGACTTCGACAATGCGGAGTCCGCCGTGAAAGTCGCCACCGCCGAGGTGAAGGCCGCGGCCGCGGCGCTGAAGACCGCCGAACTCAATCTCGCCTACGCCACCGTCACCGCGCCGATTTCCGGCCGCGCCGGCAAGGCGCAGGTCACCGAAGGTGCGCTGGTCGGCGAAGGGGAGGCGACCCGGCTTGCCGTCATCCAACAGCTCGACCCGATCTACTTCGACTTCACGCAATCGAGCGCCGACTTGATCGGGCTGCGCCGCGCGATGAGCAGCGGTGAGCTTTCCCAAGTCGCTGCCGGCAAGGGAAGGGCGACGCTGCTGTTGGAAGACGGCAGCGAATACCCGCTGCCGGGCAAGATCCTCTTCTCGGAAGCCGCGGTCGATGAATCCACCGGCATGGTCAGCTTGCGCGCCGAATTCCCGAATCCCGACAAGTTGTTGCTGCCCGGCATGTTCGCCCGGGCGCGGGTGGTCCAGGCGATCCGCGAGAACGTCGTCACCGTGCCGCAGCGCGCCGTCACCCGCCAGCAAGGCGGCATGGGTAGCGTGATGGTGGTGGATGACAACAATGTCGCCCAAGCCCGCATGATCCAGACCGACAATGCCGTTGGCGACAAGTGGGTCGTCACGTCCGGCCTGAAGGCTGGCGAGCGGGTCATCATCGAAGGACTTCTCAAGGCCCGCCCCGGCTTGCCCGTGGTCCCGGAACCCTTCGCGCCCAAGGCGGAGACCAGCCAGACCGCCGCAAAGGGCCCTGACAAAGGCTGATCTCCATTTGGCAGATCAGACCGACGAGTCGGAACCGGCGGATCAGCCGGATCTAACACACTCCCGCATCCCGTTTTCCTCATGGCCCGCTTCTTCATCGACCGTCCCGTTTTCGCCTGGGTCGTGTCCATTCTCATCGTGATGATCGGGGTGATCTCGATCACCAAGCTGCCGGTCGCGCAGTACCCGCAGGTGGCGCCGCCATCGATCTCGATCACCGCGAACTACGCCGGTGCCTCCGCGGAAACGCTGACCGACACGGTGACCTCCGTCATCGAGCAGCAGCTCAACGGCATCGACAACCTGCTCTACATGTCGTCCGCCAGCGATGCGAACGGCACCGCGACCATCACGCTCTACTTCGAGCCCGGCACCGATCCGGACGTCGCGCAGGTGCAGGTGCAGAACAAGGTCCAGCTCGCCACACCGAGCCTGCCGCAGACCGTGCAGCAGCAGGGTGTGGTCGTGGCGAAGGCGACCCGGAATTTCATGATGTTCATCTGCCTGTCCTCCGAGGACGGCAGCATGGACGCGGTGGCGCTCGGGAACTACCTTGCGACCAACGTGCTCGACCCGCTGCGCCGGGTGGAAGGCGTGGGTGAGGTGATCCAGTTCGGCACCCAGTACGCGATGCGCGTCTGGCTCGACCCGGACAAGCTGGTCAGCTACAACCTGACTCCCGCGGACGTCAACGAAGCGATCCGGGCGCAGAACACCCAAGTGCCGGTCGGCCAGCTCGGTGCCTTGCCCGCGGTCGAAAACCAACAGCTCAACGTCATCCTCCAAGGCCGCGCCAGCCTGCGCGAGGCGGAACAGTTCGAGAACATCGTGCTGCGCGTGAACACCGACGGCTCGCGCGTTTACTTGCGTGACGTGGCCCGCGTGGAGATGGGCGGCCAGGATTACTCGATCAAGGCCCGCATCGATGGCAGCCCGGCGACCGCCGCGGCGATCAAGCTCGCGCCGACCGGCAACGCGCTCGACACCGCCAACGCGGTGCGCGCCGAAGTGGAACGCCTCAAGCAGTTCTTCCCGCCGGGCGTGAAGGTGACCTTCCCGCTCGACACCTCCACCTTCGTGAAGATCTCCGTGGAGGAGGTGATCAAGACGCTGGTGGAAGCGATCATCCTCGTCTTCCTCGTGATGTATCTGTTCCTGCAGAACTTCCGCGCCACGCTGATTCCGACGCTGGTGGTGCCGGTCGCGTTGTTGGGAACCTGTGCGATGATGGCAGCCTTCGGATTCTCGATCAACGTGCTGACCATGTTCGGCATGGTGCTGGCGATCGGCATCCTCGTGGACGACGCCATTGTGGTGGTGGAAAACGTAGAGCGCATCATGAGCGAGGAAGGCCTGCCGGCCAAGGAGGCCACCCGCAAGGCGATGGGCCAGATCACCGGCGCGCTGATCGGCATCACCGTGGTGCTCACCGCGGTGTTCATTCCGATGGCATTCTTCGGCGGATCGGTGGGCACCATTTATCGCCAGTTCACGATGTCCATGGTGTCGTGCATGCTGTTCTCCGTCTTCCTCGCGCTGTCGCTGACGCCGGCGCTGTGCGGCACGCTGCTCAAGCAGGTCGATGCCGGGCATCACCACGCGAAGCGCGGATTCTTCGGCTGGTTCAACCGCGCCTTCGACGCGACGACGAACCGCTACCAGCGCATCGTCGGTGGTTTCCTCAAGCACGCGTGGTCGGGCATCGTCGCCCTCGCCGCGGTGGTGGTGCTGGTTGGATACCTTTACAAGAAGATGCCGTCGTCCTTCCTGCCCGAAGAAGACCAAGGCTACTTCCTCGCCTTAATCGCGCTGCCCGATGGCGCGACCGACGCGCGGACTGGCGAAGCCCTCCTCAAGGCCGAGGAGTTCTTTTCCAAGCAGCCGGAAATCGAACACTACTTCACGGTCGCCGGCTTCAGCTTCACCGGTAGGGCGCAGAACTCCGGCCTCGCCTTCCTGCGGCTCAAGCCCTGGGAAGAGCGCGAGGGCAAGGATCACAACGTCCAAGCCATCATCAAGCGCGGCATCATGGCGCTCGGCGGGATCAAGGACGCGATGGTCTTCCCGCTCAATCCGCCCGCGATTCCCGAGCTGGGCACTTCTTCGGGCTTCGACTTCTGGCTGCAAGACGTCGGCGGCGTGGGCCACGAAGCGCTGATGGCGGCGCGCAACCAGATGCTCGGCATGGCCGGGCAGAGCGAGATTCTCACCGGCGTGCGTCCGCAGGGTCTCAACGACACCGCGCAGATGAAGATCGACATCGACCAGGACAAGGCGAGCGCGCTCGGCATCTCGCTGGGCGACGTCAACACGATCATGCAGACGTCCTTCGGGTCGGCCTACGTGAACAATTTCGTCAACGGCACCCGCGTCCAGCGAGTGATCACCCAGCTCGACGCGAAATTCCGCATGACGCCGGAGAACCTCGGAAACGTCCACGTCCGAAACAACCAGGGCAAGATGGTGCCGTTGTCCGCCTTCACCACCACCAAGTGGGCCTACGGCTCGCCGCAGCTCCAACGCTACGACGGCTTGCCCGCGGTGAACATCGTGGGCTCCGCCAAGCCGGGCCTCAGCTCCGGCCAGGCGATGGATGAGATGGAAAAAATCGCGGCGCAGCTTCCGCCCGGCATCGGCTACGCGTGGAGCGGCCAGTCGCTGGAGGAAAAGATTTCCGGTAACCAGGCGCCGGTACTTTACGCCGTGTCGCTGGCCATCGTCTTCCTCTGCCTCGCCGCGCTCTATGAAAGCTGGTCGATCCCGGTGGCCGTCATCATGGTGGTGCCGCTCGGCATCCTCGGTGCGCTCGCCGCCGTGTTCTTCCGCGACCTCCCGAACGACGTCTATTTCAAGGTCGGACTGCTCACCACCGTCGGCCTCTCGACCAAGAACGCGATCCTGATCATCGAATTCGCCCTCGACCTCGAAAAACAGGGCAGGGGCCTGTTGGAATCCGTCCTGGAGGCGGTGAAGCTGCGGCTTCGCCCCATTTTGATGACCTCGATGGCCTTCGTCCTCGGCGTCGTCCCGCTGGTGGTCAGCACCGGCGCCGGTTCGGCCAGCCAGAATGCGATTGGCACCGGCGTGGCCGGCGGCATGATCTCCGGCACCGTCCTTGCGGTCTTCCTCGTTCCGGTCTTTTATGTGGTCATCCGCCGTCTAACAAAACGGAAGGCCGCCGCGGAAAATCCGGAATCCAATTCTCCCGCCGAATCTCAACCCGGTGAACTCTCCCATGCGTAAGTCGCTTCTTCTCGCCCTGCCCGCGCTCATCGCTTCCTGTTCGATGGAGCCGGCGCTGGAAACCATCAATTCGCCCGTCTCGGAGCATTTCCCCGGCAACGGCGGGGGAGGCGTCCCGGCGGACATCGCGTGGCAAAAGTTCTTCACGGATCCGCGCCTCAAGCGTCTCGTGTCGATCGGCTTGGACAACAACCGCGACCTGCGCGTGGCCACGCTGAATGTGGAGCAGGCCCGCGCCCAGTACGGGATCTCCCGGAGCCAGCTCTTTCCGACGGTGGATGTCGCCGCCGCCGGCAGCCGGAGCCGCACACCCGGGACCATCTCCCCGAGCGGCACGGCAGTCGATACCAGGGCCTACGATGTCTCGGTCGGTGTCACCGCTTACGAGCTCGACCTGTTCGGGCGCGTTCGCAGCCTGAATCACGCGGCGCTCGAGCAGTATTTCGCCAGCGATGCGGCGCGAGTGGGCGCACAGATTGCCCTCGTGTCGCAAATCGCCAGCGCCTACTTCACGGAACTCGCGGCGGTGGAGCAGATGGAGCTTTCGCAACGCACGCTCGATGCGGTCAGCGAAACCTACAACCTCACCAAGATGCGGTTCGATGCCGGCGACGTGTCGGAGCTCGACCTGCGCTCGGTGGATGTGCAGGTGCAGACCGCCAAGGCCAACCTTGCCGCCTTCCAACAGCGCCGCGCCGAGGCGAACAACGCGATCGCCTTCCTCATCGGCACCGGGGTTCCGTCAAATTTGCCGAACGGCCGCGGCCTCGAAGGTGGACTGGTCGCCGAGGTCCGCGCCGGTGTCTCGTCGCAACTCCTGATCCGCCGGCCCGACATTCGCGAGGCGGAGCACCAGCTTCGCTCCGCCAATGCGAACATCGGCGCCGCCCGCGCCGCCTTCTTCCCGCGCGTCACCCTGACCGGCAGCCGCGGGACGGCCAGCGAGAGTCTGGGCGACCTGTTCCAGAGCGGCAGCTCCGCCTGGGCCTTCGCGCCCCAGATCAGCGTGCCGATCTTCGATGGTGGCTTCAACAAGTCCAATCTCGAAGTCGCCGAGGTCCGCAAGCAGATCGAGGTCGCCCGATACGAAAAGGCCATCCAGAACGCCTTCCGCGAGGTGGCCGACGGCCTTGCAGCGCGCAGCGGCCTCAACGGCCAGATCGAGGCCTTCGAGGGTCTCGTCAGTGCCCAACAGAAGCGCTTCGAACTCGCCGATGCCCGTTACAAACAAGGAGTGGACAGTTACTTCGAAGTTCTGACAGCACAGCAAGATTTGTTCGATGCGCAACGTGCTCTTATCCAGCTCCGCCTCGCCCGCGTGGTGAACGCCGTGGGGCTCTACAAGGCCCTCGGCGGCGGCTGGTAAGCCAATCTAACACGAACCCGCGGCGGTCGCGACGATCCGCAGTCGGTGGTTTCCGTGCAGTGCGACGGCTCTTTCTGGGAGGGTTGAGCCGCTGCCTCCGGAGCCTAAGACTGCGGATCCTCCCGGCCGCCTCCTTCCTTTTTCGTAGAGGAAGGGCTGCGCCCTTCCGGCGGGGCGAGGCCGCAAGACGGATCGCCGCTTGCGATTTTCTCTTCACGCCGCTCCCAGCCGGAACGCCGAAGTCGTTCCTACGGAGCAAGAGAGGCGCTCGCATCTGGCTGTCGATCCCTTGCTCACTCCTCCTTCTCCTCTTCGCCTGACATCATCTTCTCGGCCATCTTCATGCTCATGAGCTGCATCTCCTTGAGCTGCTGGCGGTATTCCTTGAACGCGGCGAGTTGGTTCTCGTCGAGGAAGGTCCCGGCCTCCTTCACGAGCTTTTGTTCCTGGGCATCCCAGTTCTGCTCGAAGTTCTTCACCAATCCGCCGTCGGCCATCTTGCTCCAGGCATCGGGTCCAGTGAAATCGGCCGCGTTTGAATTCGTGCGGACTTGGTACATGGCCTCGACCAGTCGGGTCTCCGTGTCCGTGTCCAGCGTCGCGTTCTTCGCCCCGAAGGTGGCGCGGATGCCTTCGAGTTGCTGGCGTTCCGGCAAGCGGTTCTGATAGTCGGTGAAGCGCTTGGAGTCCTCCTCGCTATTCAGGAAGGCCTTGATGGCGTCCTCGTTGGCCTTCTTGCGCTCTTCGAGTTCCTTGACCAGCGCCTGCCGTTCTTCCGGCGTGGCGTTCATCATCTTCATCCCAATCTCCTGCTGGTCGGCCATGCCTTGGCCGAGCAGGTTCTTGAAGTAATCCTTCTCCTCCTTGGTGAGATCCAGGCTTTCGATGAAGTCCTCGTACATCATCGCGACCGCCACCTTGACGCCCTGGTTCATCATCGCCTTGCCGGCGGGATTGTCCCACATCTTGCGGACGGTCTTGCCGAGCGCTTCGTCGTCTTCTTCGGGCTCTTTGGTCGATGTCGCCGGCTTGGCCGGGCGATCGCTTGCCTTCGTCGGTGCGGCGGGTGTGGCAGAGGCGACGGAGTCGAGTGGGGTTTCCCTTCGAGAGGGATCTGGCTGGGGAGTGGGGATCGCCGATGAGTGGTCCAAGCGATCGCGCAGGTCGGCGATCCGCATTTCTTCGATGGCCACCGTGATGGCAACGGCCACGGCGACGAGGCCGAGGGTGGGGAGAGGTTTCACGCTGGCAGGCTGGAACAAATCCCGCCACCGGGCGATTTGAAAAACGCCCGCCGTCTGGAACCGGTGAGAAGCAAAAGCCCCCGGTGCCAAAACACCGGGGGCCAGAGTGTCAGGCTCAAGAGCCTGCAGTGGGTGAACGGCCGGTCACTTGTTCTTCTTCTTTCCCTTCGAGTGCGGGACGGTCACTTCCACCGTGTCGGTCGCGCTGTTCCCCGACTCGTCGGTGGCTTCGACGGTGATGGTGTAGATCCGGCCGCTGCCGCCACCCGAGCGCTCGGCACGCAGTTGCACGGTATCCTCGTCCACGATCACCCAGTCGGGGGCGGTGTTGCCGTCGCCGTTGCCGTCCTCGGATTCGTTGGAGCTGACCGAGATGATTTCCCAAGTCACGTCGCCGCAAGCGTCTTCAGCGACCACCTTGACGTTGACGTTTTTCATCTTGTGGTTCGGCGGCCAAAGCGAGTTCGGGGTCGCCTTCACGCTCTTGATCTCCGGCGCGACGGTATCCGCGACGGTGATGGTGGACGTGCAGCTTACGGCGGTGGCGACGCCATCGGAGACGCTCACGGAAACGGTGTGCGCTCCGATTTCAAGATCGGTCGTGAATGGCACATCGGCCGAAGTCGTGGCACCGCCGGATGGCACCGAAATCGACGGTTGGGCGACGCCATCGATGGTCCAGATGACCAGCAGCGGATCGCCATCGGGATCTTCCACGTGGGCGACCAATTCGACTTCCGTCTCGTGGTCCTCGCATTCGATCTCCGACGAGGCGGGGCAGGTGATTGTCGGCGGGGCGTTGACGACTTGGATCAATTGGGCGCGGATTTCACCCGGGGCGTTGGCGGCCGTGTGGATATTGACGTAGAGCTGGCCATTCAGCAGGGCGGTCTCATTGGCGGGACTCAGCGTGGCATTGCCGATAATTACCCCGCCATTGGCCGGGTTGGGGGCAAACAGGTGCTGGCTGGTGGCGAAAAAGTCGTGGATGGGTGGCGCGGTGGCGTTCGTGGCGGCCGGGCCGTGGATGTGGGCGCTGTTGGCCGGACCGGTCAGATTCGTAAAGCCGGCAAAGGAGCCGTAGCCCAACGAAACCGACAGGACCTTGGTGACGGTATCGAAGGTGATGCCGGTGAAGATCTCGTTGCCGCTTCCGGTCGATGGAGCCACGGGCGCGGGAACTTCATTGGCGGGACTCAATCCAACCGCGGCAGAAGAGCCGGCGGGCGAAAGGTCGAAGTTCAGGATGTCCGCTTGGAGCGGGGCGGCGACGGCGCAAAGGCCGAGGATCATAGCTTTGGCAGATTTCATGGTGATGCAGTTTCTTTGGGGATGGCGACAGCAGAAAGAGCGACGGGCCCAGGCCCTCCCCGACCCGAACCCGTCGCTTTTGGAGGGAACGGCAGCCCCTTTAGCAGATCGGGGGCCTGAGGGGGAGATGCCGGGAATACTGGAGTTTCTAATGATTCCGGCGCTCTGACAAAACAAACATCGGTGCAAATCGCGCCGGTGAATTGCAGGCTGCGACTTTCCCAGCATCCGTTTGTGTGTCTTGGGAGGGCGCGTTAGGATGCCCGCCATGATGACGAGAACCCGCTTTATCGCCTGCCTGTGTTTCGCCTTGGCACCCTCGTTGGAAGCCGCCGGGGCACCGCCGGAAGAACGGGCGAAAATCGAGGCACTGCTCGCGCACGTCGGCTCATTGAAGAAGGCGGTCTTCATCCGCAACGGCAAGGAGTACGATGCCGCTTCGGCCGCGAAGTTCCTCCGCGGGAAGTGGGAGGCACGCGACAAGGACATCGACAGCGCCGCCGAGTTTATTGAGAGGGTGGCGACCAAGTCCTCCACTACCGGCAAGCCCTATCGGATCCGGCTCGAAGACGGGAAGGAGACGGACTGCGGTCCGTATCTGGCGGCCCGGTTGAAGAAAGGCTGAGAGAGCCGGGTTTCTGGGAACGGGTTTCTAATTGACGGGGGTGGCGTGAAAGCAAACCTACGGCATGAAAAAGTGGCTTTTGTGTTCGATTCTTGCCGCGTTGACCGCCTCCTCGATGGCTGTCGTGGAAGTGCCGGCATTCACCGCTTTCTCTTCGCCCGAACCGAACAAGGGTGCCGAGCGCGGCCGTGACGGAGCGATCACCCGCTGGGAGGAAAAGACCAAGCTCCGCTGGTACGGACGGATCGCGGCGAAGGGCGAACTCGATCTTTCCCTCAAGCTCGCTGGAGACCTGCCGGACGGGACGAAGCTGAAGCTCACCGTCTCGCCGCAGGAGGGGTCCTCCAAGGGACGCACGCTCGGCGGGAAGGCGGGCGCGGACTCAGTCGCATTCGGGAAGGCTGACATCCCCGCGGCCGGTTATTACCGCTTCGAACTTGAAGGGAAGGGGAGCAAGTTGCCGGCCTTGAAGTCGCTCGTGCTCGATGGTGCTGCATCGGAAGGCGCGCATTTCCCGAAGGTCGAGCGCCGCAATGCCGCCTCGATCCATCTTGGTTATTCGGTGCCGGAGGAGGCGAAGGAAGAAGTCGAGTGGTTCTACCTCGAGGTCACGCCGAAGACCGACCCGCTGTGGAGCTACTACATGGCCACCGGTTGGCATCGCGGCTACTTCGGCATGCAGGTGAACAGCCCCACCGAACGCCGCATCATTTTCTCCGTGTGGGACGCCGGCGGCGAAGCGATCGATCGCAAGAAGGTCGATGACGACAACCGTGTGAAGCTGATGGCCAAAGGTGAGGGCGTCAACGCAGGCGACTTCGGCAACGAGGGCACCGGCGGCCACAGCCATCTCGTCTATCCGTGGAAGCTCGGCGATACCGTCCACTTCCTGATGCGCGCGCAAGCCGAAGGCGACAAGACGACCTACACCGGCTGGTTCCGCAACTCGAAGGAGAAACAGTGGCATCTGGTCGCATCATTCCGCGCTCCGAAGGACGGCAAGTTCCTGCACGGCCTCTATTCCTTCAACGAGAACTTCAGCGGCGACAATGGCGACCAGCGCCGCGTCTGCGAATTCGGCAACGGCTGGATCCGCACCAAGTCGGGCAAGTGGATCTCTCTAACAGAAGCCCGCTTCACCCACGACGACCACGGCGAAGCCGAGCGACTTGATCGCAGTGCAGGCACGATCGGGAAGCGCTTCTACCTCGCGAATGGCGGCTTCGTCGAAGACACCAACAAGAGCGCCGTGACGAAAGCCCGCGACGCCATGAAGATTCCGTCCGCCGAGGGCAAGCACCCGGCGGATGCGGAGATCGAGAAAGCTCCGCTCAAGTGAAGGCAAAGCGATAGGTCCTCACTTCCGCTCGTTCCAGTAAACGATCAGGTTCTTCGTCGCGCGGCCGGCGGCAATGATGTCTGGCTTCCCGTCGGCATTCAGATCCGACACCTTGAAGTCCTCGCAGGCCATCGTGTTGTCGTCGATGGTCGCGTGGAGCTTCCAAGTACTGCCATCATCGGAGGTGGGGACGTAGAGGCGGATGCCGACCTTGTTTTCGGCATTCGGCTTGCGCCAGCCGGCAATGACCTGGTCGTGGCCGAGGCCGAGGAAATCCGCGGTGGCGAGGGCGTGGCCTTCGGCGAGTGATTCGTCGAGGACGACTCTCCCGGCAGACCACAAGAAGGGGGCGTCGCCCTCGGGGTTGACCACAACTGCATTGCCGTGGAACGGCTCGATGGTGGCGATCATGCGCTTGCCTCCTGGCAACATACCGAGTCGCACTTCGCCGGCACCGTTCTTGGTTAGGTGGGTCGGCTTCCAAGTTTCGCCGGCATTCTGTAATAGATGCACGCCTTCCTTACTGGCGACCAGCATCGCTTCGGCTTCGGAACCGGGCCAAGCGACAGGATCGAAATTGTGGGCGAGGTGGAATTGGTCGTTGATGAGAAAGGTCGGCCATTCCTTGTCCTTCTCCGGCCGGTAGCCGAGGAGGCGGATGCCATCGCCTTCGGTGTTCACGTTGTTGCAGCCATGTAGCGGCAGCACGGCGAGGAAATACTTGTCGAGCGATTCTCTCACCCAGTGCATGCGGTGGACCGTCGGCTCGTGATGTTGCTTTTGCGCAGTCCATTCCTTTGTCCGGTCCTCCGGCGCGGTGAGGGTAAAGACGGCGCCGCTGTTTTTCGTATCGCCGGGATTCCACTCCGCGCCGACGGCAACCTCGGCCTTCTTGTCATGATCGATGTCGCAGGCCGCGACGCAGACGTGGTCGAGCTTGGTCAGCGATCCGGTCATGCGGTGCTTGGTCCAGTCCGGGTTGCGGTACCAGACTGTCTCCTTGGCATCCACCA
>CBKZPU010000081.1:0-21554 GCA_966696705.1 uncultured Verrucomicrobiaceae bacterium
TGTAGCGGCGGTCTATGACCGTCGGAAACTGGCGGCAACAAGCCGCATCGTGAGAGTGCCGAATTGACGCCCGAAGATGCGGCCGATGCCGCCGAAGTGCGACGGTCATAGACCGCCGCTACAAGGGATGCCATGAACTGGCTGCGGGCCGGCCGCTCGCTTGGTGAGCCATCACTATTGGCTTGCACATCGCCGCGGATGGACGAAATCGGGCCTCATGGAACTCGACCTGCTCGGCACCCATGCTGACCGCGCCTATCCCATCCTCGCCGGGCTGGTGGTTCCGCGACCCATCGCTTGGGTGACCACGCTCAACGAGAACGGCTCGGTCAACGCCGCGCCCTTTTCGTTCTTCAATGTCTTCGGCGACGATCCGCCGCTGGTGATCTTCGCGCCCGGCGACCGCGAGGATGGCACGCCCAAGGATAGCGCGAGGAACGCGAGGCGGACGGGGGAGTTCGTCGTGAATCTCGTCGATGAAAGCCTGGCCGAATCGATGAACCGGACCTCCGCACCGCATCCGCCCGGCGTGAGTGAAATCGACCATGAAGGGCTGACCATGGTGCTTTCGTCGGTGGTCGCCGTGCCACGCATCGCCGCGGCGCCGGCTTCACTGGAGTGCAAGGTTCACTCGATCCAGGAGGTTGGTACGAACCGTCTAGTAATTGGCATCGTGCATCGCGTCCATGTGCAGGACGCTCTCATCGATCCGGAGAATCTCCGCATCCGTCAGGAGAGATATCATCCGGTCGGTCGCATGGCGGTGCCGGATTGGTACTGCCGCACTGCCGATCTGTTCGAAATGGTGCGACCGCGCTGAGGTTTGGTGTCGGAACGACTTCGTCGTTCCGACAGGGAACGGACCGAACCAGGAATTCCGCCGGCGATCCGGCTCGTGGCCTCGCCCCGCCGGAACGGCGCAGCCGTCCCGCTACGAAAGAGTGTTACCATGGAGAGGCCGTCCACGCTCCCTGATGTCGTCAGGGCACGACGTCTCTACGCTCTTCTAACAAAAGCATTCGAGTCCGTGGCTCCGTGGCGGCTTGCGAGCGGGCCCGCGTGACCATGGAAATGACCAAGGCAATGAGCAGGACGACCAGCACGTGGTCGATGCTGATGCCGGGGAAATTCTTGAGCTTCGATTTCATGACCCGTGGCGATCGAGGGCTGATGAGGGCGAACCTTGCGTCCTCCTTCTAGCCAACGAACGGGAACCCGTGAATGGGACTTTGGGAGCAATCGGAATCCGGGTGACATCCGACCATGGTCGGAGGGATGTGACGCCCATCAAACAGAGTTGAAAGCGGCCACGAATTGGTGCGGTATCCGGGGAAATGCGTCGCACCCTGATCTTTCTCGCCGGCCTTGTGGCGCCTGTTTCCGCCGAGACGGAAATGGCCAAGGGCAGTCCCGTGAAAGAAGCGGCCGGCCGGATGACCGTACCGGCGGGCTTTGCGGTGGACCTCATCGCGGGCGAGCCGGACGTGGTGCAGCCGATCGCGATGTGTTTCGACGCCCGCGGACGGATCTGGGTGGCGGAGGGGCTGACTTATCCGAAGCGCGCCGAAGAAGGGCAGGGGAAGGACCGCATCGTCATCTTTGAGGACGCGGATGCCAATGGCACCTTCGAGACGCGCAAGGTCTTCGCGGAGGGGCTGAATCTGGTCAGCGGCATCGAGACGGGTTTCGGCGGCGTCTTCGTGGGTGCGGCACCGAACTTGATGTTCCTTGCCGATGAAAGCGGTGACGACCGCGCCGACGGCGAACCGAAGATTCTGTTAGACGGCTGGGGCTATCAGGACACCCACGAGACGCTGAACTCCTTCATCTGGGGTCCCGATGGCTGGCTTTACGGCTGCCATGGCGTCTTCACGCATTCCAAGGTCGGCAGACCCGGCACGCCGGACGACCAACGCGTGCCGATGAATGCGGGCATCTGGCGCTTTCATCCGGTGACGGAGAAGTTCGAGGTCTTCGCCCACGGCACGTCGAATCCGTGGGGGCTCGATTTCAACGACTGGGGCGAGGCGTTTTGCGAGGCCTGCGTGATTCCGCACCTGTGGCACATCATTCCGGGCGGCTACTACCAGCGGCAGGCAGGCTCGCATTTCAACAAGCACATCTACGAACCGCTCGAAACGATCGCCGATCACCGGCATTGGGTCGGCGATATCCGCGATCACGCGCATTGGGGCAAGGAGGATGCGGTTTCGAAGGACGTCGCGGATGCTGGCGGCGGTCACGCGCACAGTGGCTTCGCGATCTGCCTGAGCGAGGCGTTTCCGAAGGAGATGCGGGGCAGCGCGCTGTTCTTCAACATCCACGGCCACCGCCTGAATCGCGATGTGTTGGAAAGAAAGGGCTCCGGCTGGACCGGCAAACATGCGCCCGACCTGCTGCTGACGAATGACCAGTGGTTTCTCGGTGTGGCGATCGAGCCCGGACCGGATGGCGCGCTTTATTTCACCGACTGGCACGACGAAACAAGCTGCCATCGCACCGATCCGCTGCGCTGGGACCGCGGCAATGGCCGGGTCTATCGTCTGCGCCATGGCGAAGTAAAGCCATGGCAAGGAAACATGGCGGAAGCATCCGACATGGAACTCGCGAAGCTCCAAGTGGAGCGCGATGAGTGGCAGCTCCGCACCGCGCGGCGCGTGCTTCAGGAGCGGGCCTCGAAAGGCAGCACCCTTGATCCGGCGGCGCGCGAGTTCTTGGTGAAGACTTTGCGCGGTCATCCCGATGCCACGCGCCGGCTGCGGGCACTGTGGTGCCTGGGCTCGTGTGGTTTATTAGACCGGAGCACGCTCCCGCTGGATGATTCGGACGAAAGCGTCCGAGCTTGGGCCGTGCGCATGGCCGCACAATCGGAGACGACGATGGAGCGCAGCCATTGGTTGAGGCTCGCGGCGAAAGAGGATTCGCCGGTGGTCTTGCTTTCGCTCTGCTCCGCGTTGCCAAGGCTGCCGCACGAACTCTCGATGGATCTGGCCGGATGGATCGCTCCAAAGATGACGAAGGCCGATCCGAATCTCACACGCATGTTCTGGTTTGGCTTCGAGAGCCAGGTGCCACACGATGAAGCGCGTGCGATGACGATCGCCTTGAGTTGCCCGGATGAGCGGTTGGTGAAATGGACCGCACGCCGGATCGGATCTCCCGATCCGCTGGTGGAAGCGCTCGCATTTTCCGGAAAGCGCTCGGCGCTTGTGTTGGACGCGCTGATCGGGCGATTGGATGAGAAGCCGGATGAGCGTTTGTCCCCCGAACAACTGGGTGTCGTCTCCAGCATTTCAGGCGATGCCACGCTCAAGAAAAAGGCGGCGGCGATCCTCGAGCGGAGCGGCGGCGAGCAAGCGATCGCGCGGCTGTGGTCCAAGCTCGAAGACCGCCGGATGACCGCGGCGGAAAGGCTCGAGGCCTTGCGCTTGCTCACCCCGGTGCTGAAAGCGACGGACGATTCCCGTCTCGCCGGCCTGCTGGACGATGCCGCGCTGCGCTTGCCGGTGCTGATGGCGCGGCCTGCCATGCTTGATCATCCGGCGACGGACGACCGTGTCGCGGGCTTTACTTCCGAGGAGAAGGCCGCCGTTTCCCGCCTTGCCGCGCGCGAGGGCAAGGCGGCGAAACTGCTCGATTGGCTCGCTGCGATGAAGCTCAAGCAGCAGGATGTACCCGCCGATGCCGTGGCGAGGTTGCGCGAAGTACGAGAATCATCGTTGAAGGAGCAAATCGCCAAACGCTGGGGCGAATCGACGAACGATCCGGGCGCTCGCCGGGTAGTGATCGAAAGTTGGCATGCCAAGCTGACTTCCGCGGTACTTTCGAAAGCGGATGCCGCGAAGGGCCGCGCGATCTTTGACCGCACCTGCGCCGCCTGCCACAAGCTCTTCGGTGAAGGTGGCATGATCGGCCCCGAACTCACCGGCGGCGAGCGCGGCAGCGTCGGCCATTGGCTCGACAACATCCTCGATCCGAGCGCGCTGGTCGGGCAGGGCTACGAGCTGCACCGTATCGAGAAGAACGACGGCACGACGGTGACCGGCATGCTCGCCGCGGAGAACGACAGCGAGCTGATCCTGCGCATGGTGGGTATCGAGACGCGGGTCGCGAAGAAGGACGTGAAGAGCGACACCGCGCTCGGCACCTCGATGATGCCGGAGGGATTGCTCACCGGGCTCTCGGATGAAGACGTGCGCGATTTGATCGGCTACCTGATGTCGCCCGCCCAAGTGACGAAGCAATGACTCTTTCCTGGACCACGATGCTGCTGGCGCTGGTGCTCTCCGCGGCACAAGCAGGGCAGACCGTCGTCTCGATCCGGGGCGAGGACTTTCTCATCAATGGCAAGCCAACGCTCGAAGGCAGGACCTGGCGCGGGCACGATGTGGAAGGCCTGTTGCCGAACTCGCGGATGGTCCAAGGGATCTTCGACGACCTGAACCCGGAGACGGCAAACCGTTGGGCCTATGCCGACACCGGCAAGTGGGATGCGCGACGCAACACCCGTGAGTTTGTCGCTGCCATGAAGGGTTGGCGCGACCACGGCTTGCTGGCGTTCACGCTCAACCTTCAAGGCGGATCCCCGCTGGGTTATTCCAAGGATCAGCCATGGCACAATTCGGCCTTCGACGAAACCGGCGCGCTGCGTGACGCCTACGTTGACCGGCTCAAGACGATCTTGGACGAGGCCGACCGGCTCGGCATGGCCGTCATTCTCGGCTATTTCTATTTCGGCCAGGATGAGCGGCTGAAGGACGAAGCTGCGGTCATCCACGCCACTGACGCGGCAACGGACTGGATCGTGAAGCAGGACTACCGCCACGTGCTCGTCGAGATCAACAACGAGTGCAACGTCCGTTACGATCACGCGATCCTGAAACCGGAGCGGGTGCACGAGTTGATCGAGCGCGTGAAGCGCCGTTCGGCGGAGGCCGGGCTTCACCTCTTAGCGAGCACCTCGTATGGAGGCGGGACCTTACCGGGAGCGAACGTGGTGAAGACCGCGGATTTCCTGCTGCTGCATGGCAACGGCGTGGAAGGCCCGGAGGCTATTCGCTTCATGGTCGAGCGTACTCGCAAGATCGAGGGCTATCGCGGCCAGCCGGTCGTGTTCAATGAGGACGACCATTTCGACTTCGAGAAGGAGAGTAACCACTTCACCGCTGCCACCGCGGCCGGGGCGTCGTGGGGCTACTTCGATTTCCGCATGAAAGACGAGGGCTTCGCCGAAGGCTTCCAGAGCGTGCCGGTCGATTGGTCGATCGGCAGCGAGCGGAAGAAGGGCTTCTTTCGCCTCGTCGCGGAGATGAGCGGGAGATCGAAATAGCCCACGCCTTTCGCAGCCCCTTGCGAGTCAGCCGGCATTGGAGAGTGGCAGTGCCGCGCCCTCCACCTTTTCAAAGAGCTGTGTCACCGGCTCGTGGTCCGACTTCCGCAGCAGGGCGAGGCAATAGGCCTCCGTCACGAAGTCATCGAGGATCTGGCGCAGGATTGCCATCGACGCCTCCCGGTTGGCCGCACGGATGTCCAGAGCCAGGAAGAAACTGCGCCATTCGGGAAAGTGCTTCATCTCCTTCGTGACCAACCATGCCCCGTGGACCTCCGGGTGACGCCGGATGGCGGTGAGCAGGGATTCGCGCTCCGATGGCGTCAGTTCGACCGGCAGGAAGTGATCCCGCAGCGTCGGGGTGTTCCGCTCCTCCATCGCGAACTTCATCTTGGCGTCATGCGCCTCGGCGCGGCGCTTCAGTGCCGGGATCTCGGCGGCCCGGCCGGTGCGATGGCAAAGGCCGGCGATCGAGCCCAGCACATCGATGGTCAGGTCCGGCCGTCCGGCGGCCTTTTCCAGGAACGGGATACCGCGGTCGTCGTCTTCCTCCGCGAGATAGCGGCCGCGAAAGTAGTTGGCCATCGGATGATCGGGCTGTTCCTGCAGGAAACCGATCAGGTCGGCTTGGATCGACGCCGCACCATCAAGCTGGGTGCGCAATACCAGCCGCTGCCATGCGGCGTCCGAACGCGAGGGGTCCACGGCTTCGAGCTGATCCTTCAGCTTCTGCTTCTCGCGGTGCGACTCTTGCCAATGGGGTGACACCCCGTTGCTCCACATCTGGCTGAAGCGGTCGCGCGCCTGCTTGGATACCACGATGTCCAGCCATTCATCGGTCGCCCGTTTCTCCGGCAGCGGCGGCAGATCCTCCGGGTTGGCGGTGACGCCCAGCGCGGCGAGCCGGTCGGTCAGGCCCGGGTGGGTATCGGCGGTATCCGTTTCCATGGCCAGCGCGCCGGCCAGCCAGCGGGTCGCAAGGCCACGGTCCGGTTCGGTGCCGAGGAATGCCTGCATCCGGTGGAAGACATCGTCCGGCGGCGTCGGGCGGTTGCTCGTTTCCCGGCCCACGTTGTCCCAGAAATAGTCGCTCAGGCGACGGGATTCGACCGCCAAACGCTGCAAGCCGCGGGCCGAGGCCTGCGGCGAGGTGACCTTGGCCGCGAAGGCGTCCGCTTGGTACTCCTGGCTGCGCGAAAGCACGAACGCGCTGGCATTGAAGCGCGGCCAGAACCAATCGACGAATGCCATCATCGGCCGCGGCGCCCCTTTCTCCGCCAGCGAGGCCATCACGCGGACCCAAGACGACCGCAGCCGGTAGATCCAGCTTCCGAGCCGACCATCCTGATGCGAGAGGTGGGCGAATTCGTGGGCGACCACCGCTTTGAACTCGTCGGGCGACATCGCATCCATCAGCGGCAGGCCGAGCAGGAGATAAGTCTTGTACCAGCCGAAGACGCCAAGCCGCGGCACTTGAACCACGGCGGCATTCAAGTCGTCGGTCAACAACACCTGTTGGAAATTCACCCCGCCGGCTTGGTGGGAGATCTCGTCGATCATGGCGAACAGCTTCGGCGAATCCTGGCGCGTGACGGGCAGGCCTTCCGGGGCATTGAGGCGAACCCACACGCCCTTGAGCACGGCCAGGGTGACGAGGCCCGCGGGCACACCCACGAGGAGTCCGACCTTGATGGTCACGAAACTCGGCTTGAGAAGGATCAACCCGATCATCGCCGCGCAAATCGCCGCGCTTAACAGAAGGGCAAGCGCCAGGCCGGCATAGCCGAGCACCGCGAAAACGACTGCCCGGCGCACGAGAGCACCGTGGCGGTTGCGGTATTTCGCCTCCAAATCAGAGACCATTTGATCGAACTTATCTTCAGTCATCGGATTGCTGGAAAGTGATACGAAGATGAGTGGCCGTGGCGAGCCGGAAACGCCGGTGGTTGCACACTGTCCGGTTCCTCCTTGAGTCGGGAGCTTCGCTGTCGTTCACTGGCGAGTACCGCCATGGCCACCGCGAACGACATCCTCGACGAGCTGCGCGAGCTGGGCAGCGAAAGCGTCAAGCGCATGCTGATGAAGAACCACGGCGTGAAGGAGCCGTGCTTCGGCGTGAAGATCGGCGACATGCAGAAAATCCGGAAGCGGATCAAGCAAGACCACGACCTGGCGTTGGCGCTCTACGACAGCGGCAACTACGACGCGATGTACTTGGCCGGCTACCTCATCGACGACGCACAGATGACCAAGGCCGACCTGCAACGCTGGGCCGATGCTGCCTATGGAGCCGGATTGCCGGGCACCACCGTGCCGTGGGTCGCTTCCGGCGGTCTGCATGGCCGCGCGATGGCGCTGAAGTGGATCGATTCGAAGAAGCCGAACGTGGCCGTCGCCGGTTGGTCCACGCTTTCTTGCCTGGTGGCATTGAAAGACGATGCGGAGCTGGATCTCACCGAACTCACGGCCTTGATCGAGCGCGTGAAGCGATCGATCCACACGGCGCCCGATGCGGTGAAGCATGCGATGAATGGCTTCGTGATTTCCGCCGGCTCGTATGTGGAGCCGCTGACGGACTTCGCCATTCGAACCGGCGAGGAGATCGGCCGCGTGGAAGCGGACCTGGGCAACAACCGTTGCGAGTTCTTCTACGCCCCGGACTACATCCGCAAGGTGCGGGAGCGCGGGACGATCGGGAAGAAGCGGAAGACGATGCGCTGTTGAGTTTTGGGTTTTCGCCCCCGTGCCTTCCTTCACGCGGAAGGCACGGGGGCGACAGCCGGCGGGCGGCTCAGATCCGCAGTTGCCACATGGCTTCGGTCTCACGATCGCGCCATTCGGGGCGACGGGAGATCGGGTCTTGCAACGTGCGGATTGCCTTGCGGCCCGCAGTGAACAGGAAGCTGTCGCTGCCAATCTCCACGACTTCCAGGCCCATGTAGTAGGTCTGGTGAAGCGTGGTCACGGCGTCGGTCCCGAAGGCCTCGGCCAGGTGTGCGCGCAGCAGTGCGGCTTCCTTCTTGCCGACGAAGAGGAAGGCCGGCGTTTCGCCGAACCTACACTTCGATCGGATCAATTCGGAGACGGCCCGGGCATCCCAGGTGTCTCGCAGGTGCAATTCCGGCCTCAGCGTCGCGCTGTCCGGAATCGGTGTTTGGTGTCGTGTGTTCATCGTGGGTGAGTGGGAAGGTGAACCCGCGTTGGGCGTCGCATGTTACGCGCCAACGTCCCGCTTTTATCAGGAAACCGGCCATGAACCTGAATCCCGATCTTTCAACGAAATCGTTAAAAATGTTCACACGGCCGGATATCAACGGCGTTTGCCTGATGATGTCAGACAACATCTGACCACCGCAAGTCGTTCTGTTAGAAATCCCCCCTTGGAACGGGCCAACCACCTGCGGGTCAGGGCTTCGCGCCATCACGTGCGGCCATTGTTCTGGCGATCCACTCGTCCACTTCTTCAGGGCGAATCTCCACGAATTCGTTGCCGACGGTAATGATCGTGCGATGGCGGATCTGGTTTCTACCATAGATATCGGAGATCACCAGTGGCAGATCCGGGTCGGATTGGGTCGTGAGTCCTGCTCCGAGGTAAAGCGGAGGCTCACCGAGGTCTTCGCCGAAGGACTGCGGCCTGAAGGTGTTTTCGTCCAGAGCGCCCCAGGAAATCATGGCCGCTGTTGAAGGGGGGAATCGATCGTCTCTTTCCATTGTCGCCCACGCATGGGCAGCTTGGGCGATGTTCCGTGCATGCATCACTTTGGAGGCCTTGTCGGAGCGGCTGTATTGAAACCAGTTCACCTGCTGTAGGGCTCCAATCTGCAAGATTGCTCCCGGCACCAAAAAGGAGATCGCGAACAGCAACGGCAACAGCATGCCGACGGCAACCGTGTTTGACACCCGCCAGCTTCGATCTCGTCGTCGTCGGGCCCACGAAGCGCCGAACCATTGAATGACGACAAGACCTAACAGGAATGCCGCGAGCCCGGGACCCCAAGTACCCGCGTCGCTGGAGATCCTTGGAACATTTTGGCGAAGGAATGCATGATAACCGATGAATAGCCGGCTGATTGCCTCGATGACAGCGAGGGAGCCCGGTAGCGGAATCAGAAGCAGCAACACGACCGGCAGCAACACCACGGCGGTGAGCGCGTACCTTGCCGGAATGTTTCGGTGCTTACTCACGATGCTTTGGAACCGGTTCGCGCCGGGTTTCGAGAATGCCAGGCAACTGATTACGAGGATAGCTAATCGTTGCTCCCGAGGTGAAGCCGACCACGACCCGGTCCCGTTTCGACCCGAGCAATGGTGAAATTAACATGGCGATTCCGTTGTCTCCTTCGCGGTGAACCGGGGCTTCGCGGGGTTTCAGGTAAAGGATGGGTTCCGGCGGCTCGCCGGATGCGGGAGCTTGGTGGAGGAGCTTGGGATTTTCTTTGAGATCCAGCTCTGCCAGCGAGTCCGGATAGCGGTCGTGCTCGTCCTCAAATTCGACGATGGCGATCTGAAGTTGTCGGATCTTGCTCATCGCCTCCGTGCGTTCCACGAATCGGCCACGGTTCGTCCACCATGGTGCGTCCGCCAGCCAGACGGCCTGATGGACCACGCCGCTGAGAGCGATGGCGGCCGCCGCTCCTAACAGAACGAGTGATGTCGCTGAAACAGTGTGCCGCGCACGCCAGTCGAGAGCCTTGCCTTTCGCCGTGAGCCACCAACGGATGAAGCGGTGGACGAGCCACGTGGCGAGCGCGAGACCGGCGAGCGGCAGCAACAGCTTCGGCCATTGCGGCAGTAGTAACGGAACGGCTTGCGCTAGATGCCAGATCCAGCCGAGCAGGAGACGCAACGGAAGTTCCAGCGCGGTTATGAGCCCGGAGCAAACGGCGAACAGCAGCAGCAGCGAGATCGCGATGGCGGCGTAAAGGCGCTCACCCCACTTTTGAGCGGCCGTGGGTTCTGGTGGCTCTTCGCTCATCGCTTCCACTGTTCTTCGAGATCGCGTTTCAGCGTTCCCTCCGCCCGGTCCTCGATGTTGCCATCCGCCAGCAGCACGAAACGCCGGCCGCCGGCGGTCGATGGCTCATACACGAGCACTTCCCGCCCGCCGCCGGGACGGATGCCGGGCATGAGACAATAAAGGCCGCCGCCTGGGAACTTCCAGAGCTTGGGCTCGATGCCATCGGTCAGCGGTCCTGGCGGTGCTTGGCCATCGTGCTCTTTCGCGTAAGTCCAGATCGCGTCCTGAAGTTGGCGCATGGCCTCGCGGCGTTCGTCCTTCGTGAGTGCGGCGGCGCCGCCTTCGCGGCTGCGATAGCCCATGCCTTGTTTTTCCCAGGCGCCCGGCGTGAGCAGTTCGCGCGCGCCGGAGATCATGGTCAGCACCACGTAGAACATGAGGCCGGTGAGAAAGACCAGGCCGAGCGCGCGGCGGTAGTCGAGCCGCGGCAGGGCGGTGAAGGTCTTGCCCAAGTGGTTCCAGAGTCCCTTCACGGTCCAGGCGATGAGGAAGTAGGAGACGAGGAAGAATGAAAGCGCATCAAGCCGGGCGCGGGCGACATCCGTGAGGGTGATGACGGTCATGCCGGCCTGGGCTTGGCTGGCGATGGAAAGCCAGAGGCAGGGGATGAGCAGGAGCTTGCGGGGCATTGGAGAAGATATGACGGGACGTTGGAGCTGACGCAAGAATGGCCGCCACCGGGAGCGCGGAATTCATTCCGCTTGGATCGTCGGGAGCCGGGCTTGTGAAGCGGAATGAATTCCGCGCTCCCGGTCAGCGCTTCGCGCGAAACTTCAGCAGTTCGCTGTGCTCCGCGGGCAATGGCGTGCTGCCTCCCAAGGCCAGCTCCCATAGGTCTGCTAGAGCCGCGGCTTCGGCGAGGCGGCGGTGGCCGGGAGATTGGGGATCTTCCGCGGGCGTGCCCCATTGTTTCATCGCGGCCTGCACCTCGGGATCCTTTTGATGAAGGCGCATTATCCGCAGCGCGGCATCGCGCGCGAGATCCTCGGAGACGCCACCGTCGGCGGTGAGCGCCGTCTGATAGGCATCGATGGCCTCGCGCGAGCGCCCTTGCGATTCGTGCGCGACGCCGAGGCACCACGCCACCTGCGCGCGCTGGCCGCCATGCAACCGTTCCTTGAGGCGGGCGGTGGCGAGTTCCTGCAGGCGCGGCCAGTCCTTGAGGCGGACGGCGTCCCACAAGGCGTAGAGATCGAGCTGGCGGAGTTGGTTGCGGCGGGTGAGGCCGCTCTTGTCGAATGCCTCGAGCGCCTTGGCGAGGCCGGCCAAGTCACCGCTCTTGCGCAGGCATTCCATTTCGAAGTAGCCGGCGATCGTTGAGGGATTGTCGGGCAGGGTGTGAAGCGCGTGATAAGCGGTCTTGACCGCGGCGAACTTCGCCCTCGCGGCGACGTACTGGCGGGCTTGGAAGAGATCGAGCGCTTCGCTCAATGCGGCAGGTTCGAGGAGATAGATCGACGCGATGCCTGCAATGGCGGCTTCCTTGGGATCGCCACCTTGTTGCTGATTCTGATAGCGGATCTTGTCGTGGGTAGCGGAGGCAATCCAGACGCGCTGACTGCCGCCAGCGGCATCGATGAGAAACGCCTCCGCCGGCTGCTGTGCGGCATCGGTCGCGCTGAGCATGGCCAAGAGGATGGCGGAACGTTTCATGGCTTTTCCTCCTTGGCTGGCGGCGGCGCGGGGGTGCCAAGGGAACCAACGCGCGCTTCGACCTCGTGCCATACGGCTTTCTCGCTTTCGGTCAATTTGTCGAATGCAGGCTTGGTGCGGACCAGGTAGTCCATCGCCGGCTCGCGCAAGAAATCCGCGGGCTTGCCTTGCTTCGCGGATAGCTCGATCCACGCGAGCAGGGCAGGAGCGGAGACGCGGATGGTGTCCTGCCACTTGCTCCAGACATCGCGATAGGCGGCGAGGGCTTCGTTCGGTTTGCCAAGCGCCTCGTACGACTTTCCCAGTAGCAAACCGGCCTCGGGTGCGAGGCGCGCGCCGTCCAGCGCGAGGTACTGGCGGGCCGTCCCGGCGGCTTGGCCGGCATCGCCAGCGGCGAGTTGGGTCTCGGCGATCCGAAAGCGGGCGAGGTCTTTGACGGCTTCGTCGCTCGCATCGTTGGCGACGCGCTTGAAGTCATCGATGGCGCGGGCCTTCTCCTCCGCGCTGCCCGCGGCAAGCACCGCGGCCCGACCGAAGCGGGCGGCGACGTGCAGCGAGGCATCCGGCCGGGCAAGCGCCTCCTCGTAGTAAGGCAGCGCCTGGCGTGGCGCGGAGGTTTTCGTGCGCAGGTAGTCACCGAGCCGGACCAGGGTGACGGGCGCGAGATCGGCCGGGGCGAAGCCGCTCTTGAGTTCCTGATAGAGCGCCTTCACCCGCGCCGCGGCGGGCTCGCCGGTTTGCTTTTCCGCCTCGCCGATCAGCGCGATCTTGAGGCGGGCGATGGCGGCCTTGTCCGCGGGATCGAAGCCGGGGAAGGCGCTGAAGTGCTGCTGCAAGCCATCGAGCCCGTGCTTGGCGACATAAGCCGCGGCGTAGCGATCGATCGCGTCCTGCAGGCCCGGTGCCTCGGTGGGAGTGATGCATTCGCGCAGGCGGGTGAGCGCCTCGTCGCCGCGGCCGGTGGCGGCCAAGGCATCGAGTTGTGCCACGGCCATGCGCAGCCGGAGCGGTGAGGTGGCGTGGGCTTTCCAAAAGCGATCGGCGTAGGGAGTGGCCTCCGGCTTGGCCCCCATCAGTGCGACGAGTTGGCAAAGCGACTCGGCGGCTACTTCGGCACGGCCGCGACGTTCCGCGGTTTCAAGTGCCTTCTTGTAGGCGGCAATCGCGTCGGCGGTCTTGCCCTCGCCTTGAAGGATGCGGCCCTTCAAGATGAGGGCGGCATCGAGCGCCTCGCTCCCGGGGAATTCCTTCTCCAGGCGATTGAGCTTCTCCAAGGCCTCGGCCGGCTGGTCTTGCGCGAGGTGGCAGGTCGCGCGGTCATAGAGCGCGAAGGGCAGATAAGGGCCGGGGTCCCCGGCGAGGAAACGGTCGAGCGCCGCGGCCGCCTCCGGCCACTGGCGCAGGCGGGCGCGATCGGACGCTTGGAAATAGCGGGCCGCCTGGTGCTGGGCGCTCTTCGGGTACTTATCGACGTGCTTGTCGAGCAGCGGCCGGGCCTGGTCGTGATGGCCGAGGTGGTAGTGGCTGGCCCCGAGCACAAAGAGCGCCTGGTCATGCTCGGCGGAACCTTCGGCAAGCTTCGGCAGCAACTCGCCCGCGACCCGCACCGAGGCCTCGTAGTCGCCGGATTGGAACAGCGACGAAAGCAACAAGCGCCGCACGGCGGGCAGGTGCTTCGAATTCGGGAAGTCCTTCAAAAAGCGCTCGCCACATTCGCCAGCGGGCTCGCCGAGGGCGGCGGTGGTGCGAACCAGATGAAACAGGTGGTCCTCGCGCTTGGCGGTCTTCGGGTAATACTGCTCGAGCTGGCGGTAGGCCGCGAGCGCGCCGCGAACATTCCCGCGCTTTTCGTGGATCACCGCGACCAGGCCGAGCTGGACGATTTCGAGCGGTTCGCCGGCGGTCCGCTGCTTGGCGAGGGTGTCGAGCGAAGCCTGCAACTTCGCTTTGTTCACGGTGCGGGTGAGTTCCTTGACCTCGCCGCGATTGCCGAGGCGGGCGAGGCGCGACCTCAGGTCCGCCGACATCACGTCGCTGGCCGGCACGAGTTGGCAAAGGATGAGCGCGGTGCCGTCCATGTCGGCCGCGAGCGCGTCGGCGGCGAGCTTCAGGAATAGCCCGGCATACGGCTCCATCTCGAAGGGCTCGAGCACGATCCCGGAGCGATAGCGGTCGAGGAACGACAGCAGCGGCTTTTCATCGCGCTTGGCGATGGCCACTTCGACGAACGCCTGGAAGGCCGCGATGATCCCGCTGTCGGGGGCGCGGAAGCGCGGCTTGTTCTGGACGACGGTTTCGAGCGATTCGATGCCCTCCGGAAGTTGCCCGAGCCGGAAGTGGCAGATGGCGAGATTGAGGTAATGGGAGCCGGGGTCGAATTCGTCGTCGCGCGTCTTGTCGCGCTCCTCCATGAACTTGTGGAACAGGCGGATCGCCTCCTCGTGCTTGCCCGCGCCTTGGGCGGCTTCACCCCAGCGCAGCAGCGCGCGCTTGTGGTAGAGATTGCCGCCGTCGCCGTTGCCTCCCGGGTTCGGGTACTTGCGGTAGCAGGTTTCGAACGAGGTCGCGGCGTCGTCCCAGCGCTTGAGGCGGAGTTCGCAGATGCCCTTGCGATACCAGGTCACGCCGAAGGCCGGGCCGTAAAGTTCGAGCGCCCGGGCGTCGTGCTGCTCCACGCAGCGGGCCAGCAGCTTGAGCGCATCCTCCCAGCGGTCGGCTTCCATTTCCGCCAGCGCCTTGGTCGTGAGCTCGGAAACTTCCGCGACGGCCGGAGCCGGGGCGGGGGCTTGCTGGGCGGGCAACAGCGGGGCGGTCGCCAGCACCAGGGCGATGGCTTTCCGAGGCACCGGCACGATGGAAATGATCGCCACGCGTATGACTGCGAAGTTCTGATTACCGGACTCTTTCCCGCAAGGAAGATTTCATCCCGGATTCATCCGGAGCAGTCCGGTTTCACCCGTGGTGGGAAGAGTTCCCGGCACATCAGGCAGCTCCGGCCATCGCAGCCGCGGGCGGAACAGTGTTCGCGACCGCAGAAGATGATACGAAGATGGAGGGCGTTCCAGCGATCGCGGGGGAAGAGCTTCTTCAAGTCGCGCTCGACCTGCTCGACATTGCGGCCCTCGCTGAGCTTCCACCGCTTCGCCAAGCGGTGGATGTGGGTATCGACCGGGAAGGCCGGCACCCCGAAGGCCTGCGCCATCACCACCGAGGCGGTCTTGTGGCCGACGCCGGGCAGCGCTTCGAGCGCCTCGAAGTCCGCCGGCACCTGGCCGCCGTGCTTTTCCACGAGGATTTCCGAGAGGTCGTGGATCGCTTGGGACTTCCGCGGGGACAGGCCGCAGGGGCGGATGATCTCGCGGATCGTCTCCACCGGCACCTTGGCCATTTTCGCCGGCGTGTCGGCCAGATCGAAAAGGGCCGGCGTGACCGTGTTCACCCGGGCGTCGGTACACTGCGCCGAGAGCAGCACCGCGACGAGTAGCGTGAAGGGATCCCGGTGATCGAGCGGGATCGGCGTTTCCGGATAAAGTTCCTCCAGCCGCCGGTCCACGTGGGCGGCCCGTTCGGCGCGGGTCATGTCCGGTTAGCGCGACGCGGTCGATGCGGTGCGGCTGCCGGACATCAACCGGTTGATCGCCGTGTACATCTGCGCGCAGTGCGGATAGTGGGTGCGCTTGGCGAGGATCTCGGCGCTGCGGGCGTAGGAGCCCCACTGGACCACGGTCAGCTCGACATTGCGGCGGCCCCAAGCGGCCATGTGCGCCTTGGAGGGGGTGTAGATGTCCACCGTGTTGGTACCGGTGAGCGCCGAACCGTAGTCATCCACCACGAAGAGCTGCGACATGCCCTTGATGCGGAAAACGGTGCCGACCGGATAGACGGCCCAATCCGCGGCGGCGCTGCGGACGCGGTCGGTGTAGCGCAGCGGCGTGCCGGTCGCGTTCTGCGAGCCGTATTGAAGGTGGTCGGACTCCGAGCAGGTATAGGCGGTGGTGCGGACCAGACGGTTGCGCTCCGAGGGCTTGTAGAAGGCCATGCCGTGCTTGTCCTTCGGCTTGGCGGAGGCCTGCTGGAAGAGCGAGGAGGACGGCTGGGCGGTGGTGTAGCCGTCGGCTCCACCGAGGTAGCCGCCCTGGCTGCCGGACGAGGCGGCCGAATAGGAGCGGGTCTTGGAGAGGACCGTCAGGTTGGAATCCGAGGCGCAACTGGAGAACAGCAAGGCGACCAATGCGGCGGCGGAAGCGAGGCGGAGAGACATGCGATTTAGTTTGGCGAGCTTGATGTTTAAGGAATCGCGCTATTCGAGACCCCACGTTCTACGGATCGAGGTGGACGGCGGCAACCTCATTTTTCGGTTGTTAGCGTGGCGGCAGAGCGGTTGCCGTGCCAGATTGTAAGTTTGCCCTCGCAGAGGCATGGCCGGAGGTCATTGAGGGGGAAGGGGCCGGACGAACCAGCGAGGTATTTCAACAAGGGGTTTGGGGGAAGGGGTGGTGACAGGTTTGTCCCGACATTGTGATTGCAATAAATCTGTTGGGATTCAAGAAAGTTCCAACGGTTAGACCACTGTAACGGACATGAAACGACCCTTGGCAGAATTGCCAAGGGATTTCGCGTTGACGCCCGGAGATCGCGATGCCAATCGCTTGACGTGCGTGCGCCCTCTCTTTTCCCCGGAAATCGGGTTTCGAAATCGCTCCTGGTGGCCCTGTTCCCGCTGTGCTCCCTGACGGTTTCGGCCCAGGTGGATCTCAACCGCGCGTTGAACGAGGGGATGAACGCCTACAAGGCGAAGAATTGGTCCGTCGCCATCGAGCAGCTTTCCTCGATCGTCAAGGCCAAGCCGAACGACGCCGGGGGCAATGTGATCTACACCCTTGGCTACGCCTACTATTTCAACCTGAACTATCAGGAGGCGGCGGATACTTTCCAGAACTACCTCAAGAAGTATCCGGACACCGAGTTCACCGCCGAGGTCAACCTGACCCTCGGCCGTTCGCTGCTCCAGCTCGATGGGAAGGCCGATGAGGCGCTGGGCTACCTCGCCAAGGCCGCCGAGAAGCCGGAATTCGCTGAAGACGCCCGTTTCCTGGCCGCCGACGCCTATATCAAGAAGGGCGACATGGCGAAAGCGGCCCAGACGCTGAAAAACGCGATGGCCGGCAGGTCGTCCGGCCTGACTTTGCTGCGCGCCGCCATCCAGCTCGTGGATCTCTACATCGAGGGCGGCCAATTGGCCGAGGCGATGAAGATGCTCCAGGAGCTCGAGCGCAACCCCGGCTATCCCGACGTGATCGTGGTGGTGAACAACCGCTTCGTGAAAATTGGGGACCTCCATCTGGAAGCGAAGTCGTACTCCGACGCGCTGGACGCGTATTCGAACGCCCGTCCTCGCAATCAGGTGATTTCCATCCAGGTGGACCGGCTGGAGCAGATGCGGAAGCTTGAGGAAGACCTCAAGAAGCGCATCGCCGCCGCGGCCAAGAACAAGCAGCCGTTGCCGCGCAATACCGAGGAGCGCGCCGCGGTTCTCGAGGGGATGATCAAGAACACCGAGACGGTGCTCGGCGAACTCCGCACCCTCGACACCTACGACGCGACCATCCAGTACCGGATCGGCAAGTGCTACTTCAACATGGAGCGCTTCTGGCCCTCGTCGGTGGCCTTCGAGGTGGTCGCGGACGAGAACCCGAAGTCCGAGGATGCCGCCACCGCCTTGTTCGGCGCGATGATTTCCCAGACCCGTCTCGAACGTCTGGACGCCGCCGCGGCGCTGGCCCGCCGCTACTTGAACGATCACCCGGAGGGCAAGAACGTCGAGAACGTGGCTGAGATCAACGCGACGCTGCTGCTGAAGTCGCGCAAGTTTGATGAAGCGGTGTCGTTCCTCTCGGGCTTCCTCGAGAAGAACCCCCAATCGCCGATTCGCCAGAAAATGATGACCCTCCGCGCGAACTCGCACTTCGAGGGTGGCAATTACGACGCGGCGGCGGCGGACTACGACCAGCTTATCAAGGAATTCGGCGGCTCGCCGGAGTTCGAGGAATACGTTTACCGCCGGGCCCTCTGCGACTTCCTCCGCAACAAATACGAAGAGACCGTCGCGGCCTTCGACTCGTACGAAAAGAACTTCCCGGACGGCGACTTCCTCTCCGACATCCGCTACCGCCGCGGCATCATCCAACTCGCGCTCAAGGACTACAAAACCCTCATCCCGTCGATGAAGGCGCTGCTTGAAGAAGACAGCGCGCAGGGTTTCCTCGGCCAGATCCACACACTGCTCGGCGACGCCTATCAAAACCGCGGCGAGGACGGCGACCTCGACGCTGCCGGCACCCACTTCAAGAAGGCCGTGGAGTTTGCCAACGGCGACCGGAACGTCATCGAGTACGCGCTCGAACAGGCCACCAATATCCTGCGCGGCGCCCGCCGGTGGGACGACCTCGAGGCGCTGTGGAAAGACTTCCTCAAGAAGAACGAGGGGCATCCGATGGCTCTGCGCGGGGTCTCGGAGCTGTCGAAGCTCCTGCAGCGGGCCAACAAGAAGGAGGAAGCCCGCAAGATGCTCTCGGAGTACATCCTCAAGGACGTCCACAACCCGCGCTCCGAGTACGTCGAAATGCTGCTCAGCCAGCTTGCCGGCATGCACCTCCCGCCGCGCAGCTTCAAGAAGGACGCGCCCAAGCCCGACATCGAGGCGATCGAAGCGGAGCTGGTCAAGGACCTCGAGATTCCCGAGGAGAACAAGACGCCTGCCTACATCGCCCGCGTGCTGTTCGCCAAGTCCGAGCTGGCCCGCATGATGCGCGACCAAGCCCGCTCCGAGCGCAGCCTCGGTGCCATCGCCAACACTGCCAACCCGAACGACCTGGGCCCGATCCTGCTGTCGATGGTGGGCCAGTATCTCTTCGAGAAGGCGGAATACGACAAGGCCGGGCCGCTTTATGAGCGCTTGCGCGACGCGTTCCCGGATTCGCCGTTCTCGGACGCCGCACCGATCGGCCTCGGCAAGATCGCGCTGGCCCGGAAGGAGTACGAGGAAGCGGTCAAGCAGTTCGACATCGCCATCAACCGCGCCGCCTCCGACGATACCCTCAAGCAGGCGACCTTCGGCAAGGGCCAGGCGCTGCGCATGATGAAGCGCCGGGAAGAAGCGAAGAAGCTCTTCGAGGAGGTCGTCGCGGCCAAGAACTGGCGCGGCCTGGAGAAGGCCGGCTCGTTGTTCGAGCTTGGCGAGATCGAGTCCGAAGGCGGCGACAAGGGGGCCGCGCACGCCTACTTCCAGCGCGTCTATCTTTCCCATGGCGCCTATCCGCAGTATGCCATCAAGGCTTACCTGCGCGCCGCCGACATGCTGCGGTCGGTCGGCAAGCAGGATGAGGCCAAGGCCACGCTCCGCGAGCTGATCCGCAAATACCCCGATTCCCAAGAAGCCAAGAAGGCGCGCACCATCGTCCCGGACTAATCAAAAAACACCTGCTCATGCCGTTTTCAAAACCCCGGCTTGTTCTCGCCGCCTCCCTGTTCGCCCTGCTTCCCGCTGCCGTCCACGCGCAAGCTGAAGAAGAATTCGTGCTCCGCTCCGGAAAACGGATTCCCGCCGATGCCGTCAAACCGTCGGGCACCGGCTTCACCGCCACCGTCGTCACCGGAGCCTCCGCCAAAAAGGAGGACTTCAAGGCCTCCGATGTGGAGCAAGCGATCCTGCGCGAGCCCGCCGAGCTGGCGGAAGCCCGCACCCAGATCGCCACGGACAAGTTTCTCGCCGCGATCGCCGCGCTGACCCGCATCGAGGAAGAGCTTCTTCCCTACCGCGAGGTCCCCGGTGCATGGTGGCACCGCGCGCGGATGCTGCGGATGGACGCGATGGCATCCAAGGGCGACAACAAGGCCGCCGCCGCACTGGCCGCTGCCAAGGAACTCGAGGGTCTCCCCGAGTCCACCTCGGCCATGCTGAATGATTTTAAGACCATCGTGGCGCCCGCCGAGTCGCCCGAGGGCAAGATCAGCGCCCTCCAAGCCTTGGCGAAGCGCAGCACCGACCCGTGGATCTCGGCCCGGGCGTGGCTGGAAGTCGGCAACGCCAACGCCGCCCACGGCAAAATGGACGAGGCGATCAAGGCGTGGCTCCGCGTCGCCGTTTTCAATCCCGCCGAGCGCGACCTGGCGGTTCGCGGCACCATTTATGCCGCCCGTGGCATGCAGCAGATCGGAAGGCCGCAGGATGGCGTGAAACTGCTCAAGGATTACCTCGCTGACCACGTCGCCTCTCCCTACGCCTCTGCCATCGAGACTGAAACGTCCAAACTCGAACCGAAAAAGACTGACGCTGCCGCCCTGGCCCCCGAAAAAACCTCTGACGAAAACTCCAACTGAGCATCCGACCCGCAAAGATCCAATGAATACCCGTTCCCTCTTCAATCGCCTGTCCCGAGTTTTCCGGGTCGTCCTCCTCGCCGGGACCGTGACGCTGTTCGCCGGTTCCCTGATTGAGACTTCCATGGCCCAGGAGGCCACGCCTCCAGCCGAGGGCGCTGCCGCCCACGGTCCCTCCAAGAAGTCCATGTGGGACACCATCAAGCAAGGTGGCTGGGTCATGTGGCCCATCGGCATCTGCTCGGTCTTCACCATTTACCTCGTCGTGGACATCTACCTCCGCACCTCCGACCAGCGCCTCGCGCCGGATGAGGAAGTGGAGAAGGCCCAGCAGCTCTTCATGGCTGGCGACTACGTCAACGCCTACCAGGTGATGAAGGCCACCCCGTGCGCCTACAACAACATCGTGAAGTACGGCCTTTCCTACGTCGGCAAGGGCAAGGAGCAGACCGAGGAAGCCCTGCTGGTGGAACTTGGCCGCGAAAACTCCCGCCTCCAGAACAAGATCAACTACCTCTCGGTTATCGGTGTCTGCACACCGATGATCGGACTGCTCGGCACCGTCGTCGGCATGATGGGTGCGTTCTCCGCCCTCGGCACGTCCGGCGCGGGTGATACCGGCGCCCTGTCCCACCACATCGGTGAGGTGCTTGTCGCCACCGCGTCCGGCCTGTTCATCGCCATCCCGGCCTTCATGTTCTTCTACATCCTGCGCAACCGCCTGCTGGCGAAGATGCACGATCTGGAGGACAAGGTGCTGAGCCTGTTCCGCAACATGCCGTACGAGCACTTCCATGGCCTCGAAATCGGCGAGGAAGTCACCTACGCCGCCCTGCCAAACTGGCTTGGCGAAGGTGCCGTCGCGCAGTAAGTTGTCCCACGGTCCCCAACCTCTAAAACCCCATGGCAGGAAGCGTAGGCGGAGATGGAGGCGATCCTGAGTTCCAGGTCGCCCCGATGATTGACGTGCTCCTGGTGCTGCTCATTTTCTTCATGAGCATCACCACGGATCAGGTCCTGAAGATCGACAAATCGATCGCGCTTCCGGTCGCCACCGAGGCCAAGAAGCGGGAGAACGACATCAAGAACCAAGTCATCGTCAACGTGGACTGGGACACCGCCCTCGGCAAAGCCGAAGTCCGCTACGGTGCCATCGTCTGCGATCCCATTGAG
>CBKZPU010000082.1:0-21322 GCA_966696705.1 uncultured Verrucomicrobiaceae bacterium
CCCGCGAAGCTCCGCCCGTGCGCAGCATTCTCATCACCGGCGGCAATGGCGGGCTCGGCTCCGGCATCGGCCGCTACTTCCTCGAAAAAGATCCCGGCGCCAAGGTCTGGCTCGGCGTCCGCAGCAACCGCTCCTACGCCGAGGCCCTCGCCGCGGAGTTTGCCGGGCGCTGCGCGCTCATCGACCTCGAGGTGACCTCCAAGGAAAGCTGGGAGACCGCTGTCGCCACCATCCTCGAAACCGACGGCCGGCTCGACGTGCTGGTCAACAACGCCGGCCTGCACCGCGACCACTTGCTCGCCGCGATGCCCGATGACGCGTGGACCTCGGTCATCTCCGCGAATCTCGACGCCGTCTTCCTCGGCTGCCGCGCGGTGATCCGTCCGATGATGGCGCAGCGCTTCGGCCGCATTGTCAATATCTCCTCCCTCAGCGCGATCCTGCCGCCGCTCGGCCAGACGAACTACGCCGCGGCGAAGGCCGGCGTGGTCGCGCTCACGCAGACCTTGGCCAAGGAAGTCGCGCGCGCCGGCATCACCGTGAATGCCATCTTGCCCGGCTACATCGCCACCGAGGCCTTGGCCCACATGGACGACGAAGCGGCAAAGCGCGCGAAAGCCGGCATCCCGATGCGCCGCTTCGGCACCCCGGCCGAGGTGGCGGCAGCGGTGCTGTTTCTCGCTTGCCACGATGCGGGCTACGTCACAGGGTCCGCCCTGAAAATCGACGGCGGCATTTTCTAACAAGTTAAGAATCATGGCTCAAGGCGCGGAACTCCGGCAAAAAATCAAGGAAGTGATGGTCGAGGAACTGATGCTCGACTTCGACGCGGCGGAGATCGCTGAGGAAACCGCGATCTTCGGCGCCGGTGGCCTTGGATTGGATTCGGTCGATGCGCTCCAGCTCGTCGTCGCCATCGAGAAACATTTCGGCCTGAAGATCGCCGACGCGGAGAAGGCGAAAGGCGTGCTGCAAAGCGTGGAGACCATCGCGAAGGCGATCGAGACGAAGGGTTGAACCGGATCCTGTCAGTCTCCGGGGGAAAGGGCCCGCGATGAAGAAGTGGCTGCTCTTTCTGGCGAAGCTCGCCTTCACCGTGGCCTGCCTGTGGTGGGCCTTGTCGGGGCAGCGCCTCGAAGAATCGGCCTCCTTCTGGCCGGAGAATCCGGAGTGGGGGTGGGCGCTCGCCGCGATCGCGCTCGGCGGCGTCACGGTATTCCTGTCGGCCTTCCGCTGGTGGATGCTGTTGCTCGCGCAGGGCATCCCGGTCAGCCTCGCCCGGGCGAACCAGCTCACCCTGATCGGCGGGCTTTTCAATCTGCTGGGAGTCAGCAGCGTCACCGGCGACGCGGCGAAGATCTTCCTGCTGATCCGCGATCACCGGGAGCACAAGCTGGCGGTGACCATGTCGGTGCTGGTCGATCACCTCGTCGGCCTGGTGGCCATGGCGCTGACGTTCTTCGCCGTCACCGCCGGCCGTTTCCAAGCGGTGGAGTCCCAGAGCGAACTGGGAAAGACGGCGATCAAGTTCGGCTGGGTCTATTTCACCGGCGGCCTGGTCGCGGTGGCGTTGATGTTCGTGATGGCGAGCCCGTGGGTGAATGACCGCATCCACAAGCGCGTCCGCAATCCGCGGATCGTCAAGATGCGCAAGATCCCGGAGATCTACGATGTCTTTCGTAGGAAGTGGAAGCTCGTGCTGCCCGCGCTGGCGGCCAATCTGGTGATGCTCCCGCTCTACTACGCCACCTTCTGGTGCGGCGTCCGTTTTGTCGGCAGCGACACCGGCTTCCTGCCGGTTTTCGCGGCGATGCCGGTGGTGGACGCCGCCAGCGCCATGCCGGTGTCGATTTCGGGCATCGGCGTCCGCGAGATCGCGCTCAAGACACTGATGAGCGACCTGGTCGGCCTCGAGCCGGGCATTTCGGTCCTGGGTTCGCTGGTCGGTTTCGCGACCGGCACGCTGTTCTGGGCCTTTGCCGGCGGTCTGCTATTCTTGCGGCCGTCCGACCGGACATCGATGAAGGAAATCGAGGAAATCACCCAGGAAGCGGAAGCATGAGCGGCATGCCCCCGAAACCCGGCCACGATCCGGGGCTGGCGGTCTGCCTGTCCTCGTCGTTCTTCGGCTACTACGCGCACTTGGGCGTGCTCAGCGCGATGGAGGAGGCCGGCTTGCGGCCCGGCCGCATCGCCGGTGCCTCCGCCGGGGCGATGGCGGGCGGACTGTGGGCGGCCGGCCTGCGCGGCGCGGCGCTGGACGAGGTGATCTATGACTTTCATTTCCGCCGCGCGTTCTTCGACCTCGGGGCCTTTTACCGCTGGCCCGGCATCCTCTCGGGGCTCGCCGGAGCGGGGCTCCTCTCCGGCGTGCGGATGCGCCGTTACCTCGGCCGGGTGCTCGGCGACCGGCGGATCGAGGACTTGCGGAGTCCGCGGCTGGAAATCGCCGTCGCCAATCTCACGACGGCCCGCAGCGAGACCCGCAGCCGCGGCCCGCTGAATGACTTCCTCATCGCCAGTTGCGCGATGCCGGTCCTGTTCCAGCCCCAGCGGATCGAGGGCGAGGAGTTTCTCGACGGCGGCGTGGCGAACGAGACGCCCTTCGAGCACTGGCTCGACGACCCGTCCATCCACACCATCGTCGTCCACCGCATCCGCCATGCTTCCTGCATGAAAGGGCTGCCGTGGCGGACGCCCGGCGGGGTGATGGGGGAGTGCCACCGGGTGGTCTCCGCGGAACTGTCCCGCCGCCGGATCGATGACGCCCGGATCTCGGGAAAACGGCTGATTTTGCTCGAAACCGAGCACGATCACCCCGGCCTGCTCCACGGCGGAAAGTCCCGTGGCTTCTTCGCTGCCGGGGCGGAGACCTTCCGCAGGTCGCCGCTCGGCGCGCCACCCGCCCGGACGGGGCGAGAAATTCCCCTTTCCCCGGCGGAAACGGCGTCCTAGCGTCCCGCCCGACATGAGCGGCTGCCACGGACCCCAGATGAAAATGGACCCCGCCCTCCACCAGGACAAGAAACCGTCCTGGATCAAGGTGCGCCTGCCCAACAATCCGGTCTTCTGGTCCACCAAGTCGCTGATCACCGACCTCAAGCTGGTCACCGTCTGCGAGGAAGCCCAGTGCCCGAACCGCTGGGAATGCTGGGGCCAAGGCACCGCGACCTTCATGATCGCCGGCGAGAAGTGCACCCGCGCCTGCGGCTTCTGCGCGGTGAAAACCGCCAAGCCCGACGCGCTGGAGGCTGACGAGCCGATCCGCGTGGCCGAGGCGACGCGCCGCATGAAGCTCCGCCACGTGGTGATCACCGCCGTGGCCCGCGACGATCTTCGCGACGGTGGCGCCGAGCATTTCCAGCAGACCATCGAGGCCGTCCGCGCGATGAATCCCGGCATCGTCATCGAGGTGCTGGTCCCCGATTTCAACGACCGCGACTGGGCCCTCCAAATGGTGATGGATGCCCGCCCGCATATCTTCAACCACAACCTCGAAACGGTCGAGCGGCTGACCCCGCTGGTCCGCTCCCGCGCCAAGTACCACCGCAGCCTCGCGGTTCTGAAGAAGGCCAAGGCCATGGTCGCTGGCAAGGTCGCCACCAAGAGCGGCATCATGCTCGGCCTCGGCGAAACCCGCGACGAGATCCTGCGGGCGATGGATGATCTGTTAGAGTCGGACGTGACGGTCTTGACCATGGGCCAGTACCTGCGCCCGACCCCGCGGCATTTGCCGGTGGTCGAATACGTCGAGCCCGCGGCCTTCGATGAGCTGAAGCAGATCGCGCTGGCGAAAGGCTTCCGCCACGTCGCCAGCGGCCCGCTGGTGCGCAGCTCGTATCACGCCGCGGATTTCCGTCCGGAGCTCGATATCATGGACGAGATCGAGAAGGCCGCCCCGGCCCGCGGCCTCGACCTCCAACCGGAAGACCTGCCCATCCCCGCTGCCAAGTCGGCACTGGTCAAGGCGTCGGTGGCTTGAAGCGCACCCGCATCTTCAGGCGAATCTCCTCTCCAAGCCCCGGCATCATTCTTCAGCCCCAACGGGGCGCGATCCCTCAGCCCCGCCCAACGGACGGGGTCTTCGGCACGAAGACGATGGCGCCTGAATGGCAGCGACACGGGAAGGTCCGCGCGGCCATTGATCGGGCATCGCTCTGGGGGAGCCAGAGACAGGGGATGCGATTGTCATGTCGCTTCCATCCTCTCCCAATCGATCGAGCCTTCAGCCCTCCCGATGGTGTGCGAGGCAAACCCCGCCCGTTAGGCTGATCTTTATACACAAGTCGATGGCAGTCTTTGTCCCGAATGGGACTGAGTAACGAAGCCCGGGGTTGCGAAGCTACCCCGGGTTCCCGCGCGAGAGGAATCGCCTACGCCAAAGGCGTTGTGGAGCGGGAAGCCGCGCTGTTGTTCCTCGGATGAGTGGATCAAAGGGTCGTGCCGAACAAGGCTCCCACGGCGGCGGTAAGGGCCATGGCCAGCGCCCCCCAAAAGGTCACGCGGGCGACGGATCTGCCGATGGATGAGCCTCCCGCGTGGGCGGCCACCGCACCCAGCAGGGCAAGGAATACCAGCGAGCTGCCGGAGACCGACCATGTCAACGCCGCCCGTGGGACGAAGAAAACCAGCAGCAGCGGCAGCACGGCGCCGACGGTGAAGCTGCCCGCCGACGCGAAAGCGGCCTGCACCGGCCGGGCGCTCAACGTGTCGGAGATGCCCAATTCGTCCCGGGAGTGGGCACCGAGCGCGTCCTTGGCCATGAGTTGGGTGGCCACCTGATTGGCGAGGTCGGGATCGAGCCCGCGGGTGACGTAGATGGCCGCGAGCTCGGCGTGCTCGTGGTCGCCGTCCGTGGCCAGCTCCTTGCGCTCCCGTTCCAAATCGGCGCCTTCGGTGTCGGCTTGGGAACTGACCGAAACATATTCCCCGGCAGCCATCGACATCGCCCCCGCCACCAGTCCCGCCGTGCCGGCCACCAGCACGCTGCTGCGGTCGGCTTCGGCGGCGGCTACTCCGACGATCAAACTGGCGGTGGAAACGATGCCATCATTGGCCCCCAGCACCGCGGCGCGCAGCCAGCCCACGCGCTGGGTGCGATGTTTTTCGGTGTGTCTCATAGGTGTTCCAGTGTTGGTGACAGTGACATGAATGCTGAAATGACTGGTGCGGATCCCGGGGGGTGGGGGAGGCATGCATGTCGAGAGGGGGGCGGCGTGGCATCCTGCATCTGGCAGAATAGTGATCCGCGGTCTTGAGACACGAAAAATCTCATCTCCGCCCCTGTCCACGGGTTGGCAGAATTCGCGGAGCATTCGGCAAGAGCGGAACACTTTGTTTTCTCCCGTCCGGGGGGATCCTGGGCTAGAAGGGGAGTTGCTGCCGTAGGGTCTGCGGATGCGATCGGATGCGCGCAACACGTGCACAGGTTTTGCATGCGGGGGGATAGTCCTGAACTCGTCTGGCGCTGTAAGGTTTATCAAATCACGCAGATGTCGCCGTCAATCTGCCATGACCAATTCGCAGTCCCGCGTGGCATCGTCACAACCGTCGACCACGTCCTTCACAAACAATCGGGCCGCCGGTCGCTACGGGGCCGCAGGGTGGTGGATGTTTCAAGTACCCCCCCGGGATAAATCCAATCCAATCTTCACTATGATTTCCTTGGGAAAATCACCGCCAGGGCGGCTAGGGGATTTTATTCTAGAGAATCTCGATCGCGTCCTCGACGAATGGGAAGATGTGGCTTCCTCCACGGGCGAAGTGGCATTGCTAGGCTCGTCTTCACTACGCAGGAATGCCGAGACCATTCTGCGGATGCTGGTGGAGGACATGAAGGCTTCTCATGTTCCCTGCGGGGAGAATCGCAGGTCCGATGTCAACGGTGCGGGCGATCACCCCGGACTGTATCGGGCTGCGACCGATCACGCCATCGCTTGGGCCAACAATGGGTTTGATTTGAGGCGTATGATGGGGGGCTTCTCCGCTCTCAGGGCAGCGGTAAGCGGGCTTTGGTGGTCCAACTCGCAGTCGGATCAGAGTGAGGCGGTTGACGACTTTCGGCACTTCGATGAAGCGCTGGACCGTCTTGTGGTCGCATCAGTGAGCGCATTCCACGATCGAATCGACAGGAGCCGGCGCCTTTTTTTGGGGATCCTGGGACACGATCTCCGACAGCCGCTCTACTCGGTCAAGATGTTCGCCGATGTCCTCGAAAAGACGGGTGATCCCTCCTCGATCGTGCCCATAGCGTCCAGGATAGCGAGGTGCTGTGATGGCATGGGGACGATGCTCAAGGATCTGCTGGATTTTACATCCACTCAGATGGGCGAAACCATCCCCGTGTATCCGTCCATTTGTGACTTGGGCGTGATCTGCAGTGAGGTAGTCGAAGAGATGCGCGTCTCGTCGCCGGGTGTGGAGTTCAGCTTGGAAAGGACCGGGGACTTGGGCGGTGAATGGGATGCCTGCCGGTTGCGACAACTGATTTCCAATTTGCTCACGAACGCTCTTCAACACGGTCGAATCGACCAGCCCATTCGCACGATGCTCCACGGCTCCGGCGAGCATGTGATTCTTGCGGTTCATAACATGGGCCCGCCGATACCGCACCAAGCACTTGGAATCTTGTTCGACCCCTTGGTGCGGATGGGATCGGAGCGAGACGCTCGTCCCCACGGGAGCGTTGGGCTTGGACTTTACATCTGTCGACAGATCGCCATCGCTCACGGGGGCGAAATCAATGTGGAATCGTCCCTCGAACGAGGCACGGTCTTCACCGTCGAACTACCCAGACATCTTGCCCGGAAAGAGCTGGCCTAGCACATAAACCGCCGCACTGGAGGCGCGGTTCCAGATGCTGAAGGCGGGTCTTTGATAGGCGTCGGTGAATCACGCACCTATTTCAACGCCCAGCGGACCTCCACCCACGCTCCGCCCGGAGCATCGAACGCGAGGTGCTTCTCCGCCGTCAGCTTTGGCCGGAGCCTGGACTTCCGCTTTCCCTCGTCCCCACGGCGCACTTCGAAGCTGACCCGGCCTTTGCCGTGAGGAATCGGTATCAGCCGGATGCCATAGCGGTGCATCGAAGGGCCACTGACCTTGAAGTTCAGCGATCCCTTCCCCCGGCCGGTCCCGATGGTGAAGGCAGCACTTCCCAGAGGAGCGTCGCACCAGACCATGAAGGGCACCTTGCGCCAACGGTGGAAGGCGTGGGTCGCGAGGACGAGCGCGAGCGCCGCCCCGTAAACCTCTTGGCCCACTTGCGCGGCGGCCGACGTGGAGGGGTAAAGATCTTCGACCGGCATGGGAAGCGTACGATCGACGAAACCTTCCTTCGGACTCTCGCAAATCAAGTGAGCCGGGAGTTCCTCCGGCAGGTAGTAGCGAGCCCTGCCGAGAAGGTGTTTCCCATACTCCACGATCAGTTCCACCAGGCTGGGCGGAGCGGCGTCCGCCATCTCGGCAAGGTACGCCCGGAAACTTGCGAACACCTCTCCCTCTTCATAGGGCGCGATGTAGGGCGCGTCGTGAAGGGGCGGCAGGCCCATGAAGGTGCGCCACGTATGGCCGGGTCTCGCGGGCTCCCACATCCAAAGGTGGCTCATCACGCTGCCGATGCAGACGAAGCTAAGATCGCGATAGAGTGCATTGCCAGTCTCCTTCCAAAGGCGCGCCATCGCCACCGCGGTGAAGACGGTGTTGTTGGTTTGATAGAGGACGCCGAAGCCGAGTCCGGAAAGCTTGGCGGCGGCGGCCTCGGCCTCTTCCAGGAACTTCCGGTCGGCGGTAAGCTTCCACGCTTGGAGCATCACGTGCGCATAGAGTCCAGCGACATCCTGTTCGCCACCCATCCCTTCCTCCTTTTCCCGCTTGAGTACCTCGAAGGTCTTGCGGTGGTAGAATACCGGCCAGTCGTGGTGGAAGTGGCGGGCGGCTCGCATCACGTAGTCCAGGCAATCGAAGAACAGCTTGCGCTCGGGATTCTTTCCCAGTTCCGCCAGGCGCCCGAGGTTCATCATGGTGTGGAGCAGGTACCACGAGTCCATCCGCTCCTCCTGTTCCTCCTCGCTTTGACTGTCGCGGAGGAACTTCTCGCCGGGCAACCACCGGGCCATCGCGCCGAGATCCTTCAGGAAGAAGCGATCGAGGTTGCCGGCGAGAGCACGGGCCAGCGGCTCGGCCTTGAGCTGCCAGCCCTCATACTCCACCAGCGGCACCCGGACCGCGGCTTGGACCATGCTTTCCGGCGGCTTGTAGTCGGAGCCCACATAGGCATTCAGGTAGCAGCCCCCCTTGACCTTGCGGACGCAGTGCTTGGACTTCCTCAGCGCCTTCACCGTGCGCGCGGCAGTCGCTGCCCAATCGAACCAAGGACCAGCCGGAGGGGCACAACTGCGATAGGCCCATGCCATGCCATCCATGAACTCGATGGCCCGCTTCGCTTCTTCTTCGACCCCGCAGGTCACGCGGAGAAACACGTCAGAGATGATGAGGCTGGCACCTTTGGGCAGCGGTTCGGGGCCAGCCGGAAGCTGGAAGCCGATTTCCGGCCATTCGACACTCACGGTCGATTCCAAGTTCGCGCCCGTGAGAGCCGAGTAGGAGGCGAGCGCCGTGAGGTTCTGGAAATAGAAGATCGTCGAGCTTTTGGCAGCAACGAATGCCTGACCGGCGGTCGGGCCGGTTTGGGTCGTGAACAGCAGACCTTCGGGCAGCGGACGATGCTTCGCGTCGGTGAGGATCACCTCGCGCGAGACCAGATGCATCTTCACCGGATTGACCGTGGTGAGTCGCACCGTAGCCCGGAGCATCGGGGTGGTTTCCGCATGAAGTGCGAGCGCGATTTCGTAGTTCCCTACCAAGCAGGACGTTCGCAAGGTGAGCAGCGGAAACTTGCCGGTGATCCGCACGGTGGAAACGTGGGCGTCCTTCTCCTGCAATCGGACCGCGGCGGTCACCCCGCCACCGCAGTCCACCAGGACCCAGACCGCCTGGGCACTCTCGAAGAACCTGAACGGCCCCTCCTCGAGGAGGAGATCGGCGTGACGGAGTTCCAACGCGTGACCCGCGGATCGCCGGGTGAGGAAGGTGCTGCTCACCGGATGTCGCGTGAATGGGGGATTGCCGTTCATGCCGTCGTTTTTGCATCCCTCATGCCAAGGCAAGTTCCCCGGGCCGCCACTCCGTTGGCCCGCACAAGCTGTTAGATCGGGCGGGCATCATTTTTTTCGAGGGACGTAATCTGCCGCCCTTCCATGGTTCCTGTCGTCAGCCGGCCTGCGGGTGGGGTTGCTCTTGATTGAGCAGCCATTCGTTCGCCGCGGCGGCACACTTCAGGCCGTCGGCCGCGGCCACCATTGCCAGTTGCAGACCACGCTTGGCGTTGCCAGCGACATACAGACCGGGCACGCGAGTCGCTCCCGATTCATCGGATTCGGTCTGGCTATCATCGGTCAATCGACAGCCGCTCCGCTGCATGAAGTCATTGTCTTGAAATTGCGGGGTCACCAGAAACAGGGCCGAGCACTCGATGAAGCTGCCGTCCTCGAGTTGCACGCCGGCAAGTTCGCCGTCGTCATGGCTGAGCCCCGCCACCGGGACCTCGTGCACCTCGATTCCTCGAGCTTCCAGTCGATGACGTGCGCTCTCGCCTGGCATCTGGCCCGTCACGAAGAGCGATACCCTTTCGCTCCACAGGCGAAGTTCGATGGCCATCCCAACGGCGTCGTCGCCGGAGCCCATCACACCGAGGCAGCGGTCGGAGTTCTCCCACCCGTCGCAGTAGGGGCATGTGAAGACGCTCTTGCCGTAGCATTCCCGGATGCCTTCGATCTCGGGCAGCCGATCGATCAAGCCGGTCGCGATGATGAGGGACCTGGATCGGAGCTCCGCGTTCCCTTTCAAAAACACGCGGAATTCGGGTGCTTGGCAGGCCACGTCTTCCACCCGTCCTGTTAGAAAGTTCACATTGGGATGGTCAGCCAGCTGCGAGCGACCGGTCTCGAGAAGTTCGAGGGCGGAACTGGCCGGCAGGCCGAGGAAGCAATTGACGCGCGGCGACTTTTCATTGCGCGGATGTCCTTCGTCGATCACCGCGACCGCACGCCGGCAACGCCCCAGAAGGAGCGCCGCACTGAGCCCGGCAGGACCTCCTCCCACCACGATGGCGTCGAAAATGGAAGGTAGGGGGCTCATGCGCCGGTCTTCGAGTTTGGATCCTCCAGCTCCTTGCTTTCCGGCGAGCCGTCTTGGCGCAGGAAGATGCTGAGAACGACAATCGACAAGACGGCGAGGAATTCGCTCTGCCAGTTCTGGAAGGACTGGAACCAGAACTCCGACCCACTCAGGAACTCCGCCATCGTCTGCAGGGGCTGAGCGTGTTCGGCCTGTTCCTCATTCACTTCCGCAAGTCCGCCGATCGCGTGCACCGCGAAGGTAAGGGCGAACAGGGCAAGGAACGCCAGGGAGAGCGAATTCCGGTAGAGCCATGTCGAGCGCTTTCTCCGCCGCAGCTCGGCAAGTTTATCGGCCTCATCGGGATCGTTTGACTCCGCGGAGCCTCGCTGGAAAAGGATTGCGGTGAGGATCACGTAGCAGCCCATCTGCAAAAACTCGCTCTCCCAATTCTCGCCGGTCGCTTGCCAAAAGTGCCCGCTGGCCAGGTAGCTGGGGTAAGTAAGCAGCGGATTGCCATGCAACGCCTGATCGGCGTTGTAAACATGAAAGCCGGCCACCGACTGCCCGGCCCAAAACGCGAAGAACAGGAGCAGAAGGACCAGCGAAAGTCCGTTGTCCCGGAGCCACCGTTTCATTTCACGCCTCCCATCCCGATGTCGAACGTTTCCGTGCCGACCTTCGCCAGTGACCTCCTGAAGTCCCGATGCTCCGTCAAGATGCCGGCCACCGCGTCCGCTTCGGCCGTGAGCCCACATTTGATGGCAATCGCCAAGGTGAATTCCGCCGCTGCTTGAAGGTAGTGCACGATCCGGTTGGTGTGGGCGATCAGCAGGAGACCCCGCACGGTGCCATCGGCAGCCATCTCGATGTGTTGGTTGCCGCCTTCGATCAATCCGGCGATGGCCTTGCAGATGTCGTCCCCTGGCTCCTCGGAATGAGCATCGAATATCGCCAGGATCTCCTGAAGGTGTCGATTGACGGCGATCGCGTAGGCAGTGAAGACCGGCTCCAGCTCCGTGCCTTGCGCCCATTCGATCAGGTCCGGCAGGGTCTGCTTGGTTTGCCGGGTGGCACTTCTCAGGTCTTCCAGTTGGTCGAAGAATACGTCGGTCGAGCTTGCGATGGTCATTGTTCGGGAGATTGGAGTGCGTTGTCGTGTCACCTCAGGGGGAACCTGCCGGATGTCCGGTCCCGATTGGAGTTAGGGGGCCGGTTCAGGGCGGCACTACCTTTGCAGAGCCGATGCCATCCCTATTTCGTGGCGCAAGGATGATGCTGCATCGCCCCATGTCGTTGTCGGATGGACGACTGAAGGAACCCGAGGACGTGCAGTTTGCAGGGGCATCCAGCATTCCGCACGGGATCACGCGTCCCCTTGGCTCAATCGCCTTTGCGGTGCTTACAACGCCAGCTTCCAACCCGGCGGCACATGAACTGCAAACCAGTGCCGAACCTCAACTAAGAACAATCATGCCTGCACTTGATACACTCGAAGTACTGCTTGGCCACGAGATCAAGGATCTCTACAGCGCCGAGAATCAGCTGGTGAAAGCCCTCCCGAAGATGGCGAAAGCTGCCACGAATCCGGAGCTCCAGGAGGCCTTCACCACCCACCTTGAAGAAACCAAGGAGCAGGTCGAGCGTCTTGAGCAAGTCGCCAAACTGCTGGGGATTACCCCGAAGGGAAAAAGCTGCAAGGCGATGCTGGGGCTGATCGAGGAGGGCTCGGAAGTCATCGAGGAGGACGGCGAAGCGCCGGTCAAGGACCTCGCGCTGATTGGCGCTGCCCAGAAGGTCGAACATTACGAGATTGCCGGCTACGGCACCGCCCGGGCGCTCGCTGAAGCCTTGGGCCTCGACGAAGTGGTCGAGCTCCTCCAAGCGACACTGGACGAGGAAGGCAATACGGACAAGGTCCTGACCGAGATCGCGGAGGAACTCGTTCCCGAAGCCTTGGAAAGCGCGTCTGCCGATTGATCCGTTCTCCGACGTCCCGTGGAGCGTTCGTGTCATTCGGCCCCCTCGACATGGAATTGTTCCTATCGTGGGTCCGCTTTTCGAGCTACAGGTGGAACCATCGGGGGACCCGTCGGGAACGGCTTGGGGAAGTGCCCGCGTGAATTACATCGGGGAAAGCCCCAACCGCGCAGGCCGACCAGCGCAGCCAATCATGACACCCGACAGCAGCGAATCCACCGAGAACTCCCACCGCGAATGGCTCATCGAACGGCGCAAGCACTTCGATGAGCTCGTCGGCAGCGTCGAGGACTATGCGATCTTCATGATGACCAAGGAGGGCATCATCCTCGACTGGAATTCCGGGGCGGAATTGCTGAAGGGGTACCGCTCCGAGGAAATTGTCGGGAAGAGTTTCGCCACCTTCTATTCCGAAAAAGAGCGGCGGGCAAAGGTGCCGGAGGAAGAACTCAAGGTGGCTGCCGCCCGCGGCAGGTTCGCGACGGAGGGTTGGCGGCTGCGCAAGGGTGGCTCGCGTTTCTGGGCAGGCATCACCATTAGCGCGATCAAAACCGCCGGGGGCGAGGTTGCCGGCTTTCTCGAGATCACCCGGGATCTCACGGAGCGCCGGGAGAGCCACGAGGCGCTCCGCCAAAGCGAGGAGCGCTTCCGGCTGCTGATTGAAAGCGTTTCCGAGTACGCCATCTTCATGCTCGACCCGGACGGCACCATCGTGAGTTGGAACACGGGCGCCTGCCGCATCAAGGGCTACGAGGCGGATGAGATCATCGGCCAGCATTTCTCCCGCTTTTACACCACCGAAGCAAACGTCGCGGGGCTGCCGCTGAAGCTGTTGAAGCAGGCGCTGGAGCGGGGCAGCGCGGAGGATGAGGGGTGGCGGATCCGGAAGTCCGGCCAGGCGTTCTGGGCCAGCGTGCTGATCACGGCGGTGTGGGATGAGCACGGAGATCACCGGGGCTTCGTGAAGATCACGCGCGACCTGACCGAGCGAAAGATGAGCCAGCAACTGGCGCGGGCCAGCGAGCGCAAGGACACCTTCCTGGCTACCCTCGCGCACGAACTGAGGAATCCCCTCGCCCCGATGGGGCCGGGGATCGAAGTGATCCTCAAAGCTCCCCACGAAACCGGCAGGGTGGTCCAAGTCGCCTCGATGATTCGCCGGCAAGTCGACCAGATGGCCCACCTTATTGAAGATCTCGTGGACCTCTCGCGCATCACCACCGGCAAGATCGCCCTGCGCAGCGAGAACGTGCTGCTCACCGAAGTCATCGAATCAGCCCTTGAGGCGTGCGATCCCCTGATCGTGGCCAAAAGCCACCGCTTGAATGTCCGGATTCCCCAGCATCCGATGACGATCCATGTCGACAAGCACCGGTTGTCACAGGCTCTCACCAATCTCTTGGCCAATGCCGCGAAGTACACACCTGCGAACGGTCACATCGAACTCACCGCACGCTTCGCCAATGGCAACTTGCTCGAACTGGCCGTGCGTGATGACGGCGTGGGAATCGCCCCGGACCGGTTGGAGTCGATCTTCAATTTGTTCGACCAGGGAGAGGCCGGGTCGCCGGACGGGCTCGGCATCGGATTGGCGCTGGTCAGGACGATCGTCGAACTCCACGGCGGGCAAGTGGTGGCGCGAAGCGAGGGGGAAGGCCGCGGCAGTGAATTCGTCGTTCACCTGCCCGTGGTCGCCGCAGGGCAGGACCGCCCTCACGAGCATGACCTTGAAGCCGCCGATCCGACGCCAAGATACCGCGCCCTGATCGCCGACGATTCGGTCAGCTCTGCCGACACCTTGGCATTGCTATTCGAGACGGAAGGATTTGCATCCGCGGTGGCCAATGATGGCGAGCAGGCGGTGAAGCTGGCCGGCTTGTGGAAGCCCGACGTGGTGTGTCTGGACATCGGCATGCCCACCATGGATGGCCATGAGGCGGCCGGCCAAATCCGGAAACTCCTGCCTGGGGCCTTCCTGGTGGCCGTCACCGGACGGAGTTCGGAAGAAGACCGCCGCCGGTCGAAAGCCGCGGGCTTCGATCTTCATCTCATCAAGCCCCTCAAGGCCGATGAGCTATTCGCCCTTGTGCGGGCCAATTTGGCGCGCTGCCCCTCGTGAGGGAGGGGCCGTTGCCAAGAGGGCCAGCCATGGTGGAACCGTGGCCATTGTGGCGAGCGGCGACTCACACCCGGATCGAACAATCATCCGGCGCCGAAGAACGATCCGGGGGAGTTATGGATTCGATCCGCGGCGTATCCAGAGCCTTTTGCTACTTCGCCGCGTGTGTGCGCCGAATGCACAGTCGCGACGCGAACTGCAAATGCTGGCGCACGTCGGGTACCTCGATGTCAGCGCTGGAGATGCTCGGCATCGCAAGCGCGATATAGCGATTCCGGCTGAGGCATGCTAACACTGCCGATTTGGTATGCGTGTTGCGAACTGGAGCCGCGGAGCATCGAACGTGCACCACGTCGACGCCCTCGCCACCTTCACACTCCTCCTATGATGAACGTCAACGAATCCTCTGCGGCTACCACCGCCTCGCCCCCTTCGGCCCCGCCAACGCCATCGCCCGCTTCAACGTCATCGCCAGCCTCAACCTCGGCCGCCGGCTCGTCGGTGCAAACCGCCGTTCGCCAGCAGCTCCAAGAGACCGGCGCCGAGCTCAAGGAAGGCGCGATCGAAGCCGTCGACACTGCCAAGGAGGCCGCCTGCTCCTTGCTCGAAGAACAAAGGGGGAAGATCGCCGACACGCTGGCGAACTATGGGTCAGCCCTGCAAGCGGCGGGCGATCGCCTTGCCGAAGACGGCGAGAATCCCTTGGTCCAGCCCGCACGGCGGGCGGCGCGGCAACTCGACAAAGCGTCGGCCTATCTTCGGGACAAATCGCGCGCTGACCTCATCCGCGACTTGAGCAGCTTGGCTCGCTCGCATCCCGAGTGGGTGTTCGGCGGTCTCTTTGTCGCGGGCTTGGCCGCGGCCCGCTTTCTCAAGGCCAGCGCTCCCGAAGGACCTGTTCCGCGGCACCCGGTCGTCCCGCGACCCGTGCCCGCGCCAGCCGCCATGCTTCCCGCGACCCCTCCAACTCCGGCAACCGGTCTAGCCAGTGCGCCGGCCTCCCCCCTGTGAACTCCCATGAATACGGACCCATCCATTCTCGATCTGCTGCGGCAGCTTCGCGATGACACCGCCGAACTCGTCCGCGAGGAAGTGCGCCTTGCCAAGACCGAGATCAGCGAGAAGGCCTCGCGAGCCGGCCGCAACGTCGCTTACCTCGCAATCGGCGCTTTCATTGCCTCCGCCGCTCTGGTGATCCTGATGATCGCCTTCGGCTACTTGCTCGCCGGCGTGTTCATCGACCAAGGCTTGAGCGCGGCAAGCGCCACCTTCCTGGGCTTCCTCGTGGTCGCCTTGGTGGTTGCCGGCGGCGCGGCCGTGTTGATCAACAAAGCCCTCAAATCCCTCGCGAACGATTCGCTCGCGCCCACCCGAACCGCCCGGAGCCTCCAAGAGGACAAGCAATGGGCCAAAGACAAACTGTCATGACACCTGCCACTGTTACCGACGAGCGGTCGAGTCGCGAGATCGAGCAAGATATCCGCGACCGCCGCGAACAAATGGATTCCACCTTGGATGAACTCGGCGAGCGCCTGACCCTGCGCTCACTTGTCGAGTCCGCCTTCAAATGGTGGGACCAATCCGGGGCGAGCCCGGGTGCGGCTGGCACCAAGCGGGCATGCATGGCGGTCGGCCGCCAGATCAAACATCACCCGGTGCCCTCGCTGCTGATTGGCAGCGGCATCGCGTGGCTCTTATCGGAAGCTTCTGGCGACGACGACGGTGGATTGCACAAGCCATCGGCTCTTGGCCAGGCCAAGGATGCCGCGGCCAGCGCGTTGGGCGATGCCAAGGACAAGGTAACCGACGTCGCGGAGAAGATTCACGACAAGGCCGACCATCTCGCTCACGAAGCTGTGGCCCGCGGCCGGGACACGGCGCGGAACGTGGGCCACCAACTGGCCCAGGGATATCGAGCCGGCACCGAGAAGTTCAGCCATGCGACGGATGAATATCCACTGGCGATCGGGGCTGCCTTTGCCGCCTTGGGAGTGCTGGTGGGATTGGCCCTGCCACACACCCGAAAGGAAGATGAGCTCATGGGCGAGCGATCCGACGAACTGGTGGATGCGGCGAAGGAAAAAGGTGAGCAACTGCTCGAGAGCGGCAAGGCGATTGGCGAGCGCTTGGTGGAAGCGGCCAAGGATGAGGCCGCGGGTCAGGGACTTACCGGTGACCCCATGCAGAGCGAGGTGGCAAGCCTCGGCCACAAGGCTTCCGAGGTGATCAGCCGGGTGAAAGAAGAAGCCATCGAAGCGGTCGAGGACGAAGTCCGGGCCGCGACCGAGGGAAAGTCCTCGTCCGACAATCCATCTCCGTAATCGGCGCGAAATGCCGTGCTTCGGCGGGGCTTGCGGCATCTCTTCACTTGCCCCTCCAACTGCGCCAAATGCGGCGGACGCGGGAGAGCAGCGACCGGATCAGTAGCTCGAAGCGGTCCAACGCCACGGCCACTGGCCGCGAAATATCGGCGAGGAGGCAGGCACCAAGGCCGAGCAGTGGCAACCCGGGTCCGGGCATCACACACAACGCGATGCCGGCAACGAGCAGAAGGCCCGCGGCAAGCGGCTTCAAGAAACGGCGGAAGGAAGACCGCCCGGATCCCTCGGACCGCTTTCGCTCGTAGCGGTCTTGAAAGCGGTGGCCAGGACGCCCGCGTTTGAACTCGCGCCAACGCTTTTTCAAGCGCATTGCCATCCTCTAACAGACACCCGGACGGCCGTTCGTCAACCGAAGCCGAAGAGGTGCGGCGGATTTTTTTCCGGTGGCCGGCACTCACGATTTCATCAGCAGCCTTTGCATCGCCGGATATCCGGATCGCGACCCGGACCACGCTACAGCTGCGACCGGAGCAACGCGGCAGCCCCGCCAACGATTTTCTCGGTGGTTGCGCGCTTGTGCCAATCGCGGATGGTGAACTCCTCTGCGCGTTGAAGATCTCGATTGAACACATCGACCTCTTGGCGGGTGAACTTCGGATCAATCACATTCAGATTGGCCTCGTCGTTGATGCGAAAAGAGCGGTTGTCGAAGTTGGCGGAGCCAACCGAGGTCCAGTGCTCGTCGATCATCATGCATTTGCAGTGATACATGGTGGGCTTGTATTCGTACACCCGCACGCCGCCCTCCAGCAGGCGGCGCAGGCGATGTCGGGAGGCGAAGCGTACCGCCCGCGAGTCGGTCTTCCGGCCGGGTAGCAGGACCTCGACCTTCACCCCCCGCTCCACACTTTCCAACAGCGTCTGCGTCGTGAGGTCGTCGGGAAGAAAATAAGCATTGCCGATGCGGAGGTTCCGCTCCGCCGCGGCGATCGACAGAAGATACATCAGCCTCGCGCTTTCGCTGCCCTCCATCGGAGAGCTCTTGAACATCTGGCAATGCACGTTCCCCGCTTCTGAAAGCGCGGGAAAGTAATCTTCGCCGTGAAGCACGACCGCTCGGGTCTTCATCCAGTTGTCGAGGAACGCCGCCTGCATCTGGGCCACGACCGGACCTTCCACCCGATACTGGGTATCGCGGAAATGGTTCGGGCCATCGGCGTCGCCATCCCACTCGTCCGCGATGCCCACCCCACCGGTGAATCCTACCTTGCCGTCCACCACCAGCAGCTTGCGATGAGTCCGGTGGTTTACCCGGGCCAGGCTGGTCATGTGATAGAGTTCCAGTTCCACCCCGGCGTCGACCATCCTTCGGAGCGCCTCCCCGTTTACACAGTTGCAGCCTGCTGCATCGATCAAGACATGCACCTTGACCCCGGCCTTCGCCTTGGCGGCCAGCTGCGCGGCGAAGCGGTTGGCAATCTCGCCCGACCAGTAGATGAAGGTCTCAAAGGTAATCGTGCGCTCCGCGTGGTCGATCGCATCCAGCATCGCCGGGAAGATTTGCTTCCCGTTTTGGAGAGGAGTCACCTGGTTGCCGCCGACGATCGGGGGCCCGAGCAGCTGGCTCATCGCCCGTTCAAATTGCGGGTCGGCGATTCCATAGTGCTGCGCGATCCGGTGCTTGATCTTCTTCTCCCCCGAAACAAAATTTCTGATGAACACCGTGAGGAGGGCGGAGACTCCGGCAGTCACGCCAATGGTCGCCAGTTTGTCGCGGCTGATTCTCACGGCTCCCAGAATCCGCCAGCATCGTTGCGACCGCTACCGAAAGTTGATTGCCGGAGACAACTCGTTTGCCCCGGGCAGGCGGCTTCTGCCGCATCGATTGTCGTCCGGGAGCTACACCATCTAACCTCGTTTGCTTCCGGACGATCCTAGGAGGATGCTCCGAGTCATGACGGTTACCATCGAAGTTGCAAACCAAGCCGGCGGCGTCGGCTCCGTGAAGAGGACCTTTCTTCGGAGTGAGAATTTTGCGAGGTCCGAAGACTTGGAAGCAGCGGTAATCCAGTTCATCCGTGACTCCCGTGCGGCGAACGAGGAAGCGCTGGAATGCTATCTTCCAGCCACCGACGCACAGGGGTCACCGTCCGAAGTCCACGGAGGTGGACATTGACTCGAGCAGTTCGCTCGTGAACCCGGAAGTGATGGCTGACGGGTCATCGCTCGCGGATCAGGGAGGGAAGTTTGCACTGCCGCTTTGCAATTCGAATCGGCTGGGACCCACCGATTCCGTGCGGGCTCTCTCGCTGGCACTGTCCCGGCGTTGCCGGCCGGCCCCACGGAATCTGGCATCGTGATTGCGATAAGGAGCTGCACAACAAATTCAACGACATAACCCCATGAAACCTGACGACGAAGCAGCACGCGATGCCCGGAACGAAGATCCCATCACTCACGAACCCGGCAGCCATCCGGTCGGCGTCGGCGTCGGTACCGCCGCGGGAGCGGCAGCAGGAGGCGCGATCGGCGCGGTGGGCGGACCTGTCGGTGCGGCCGCGGGTGCGGTGATCGGCGGGATCGCCGGTGGTCTTGCCGGCAAGGCGGGAGCCGAAGCGGTCAATCCCACGGTCGAGGATGCCTACTGGCGTGAGCACCATGCAGAGCAAGAATATGCCGACCCCGAATACACCTACGAAGATTATGCCCCTGCCTATCGCGTGGGATACGAGGGACGTGTCAGGCACCACACCGACTTCGATTCGGCGGATGAAGCCCTTCGGTCCGACTGGGAGGAAAGGAAGGGCGAATCCAGGCTGGATTGGGAACGTGCGAAGCTGGCGGCGCGGTCTGGCTGGCACCGCATCGAAAGGCGTCTCCCCGGCGACGCGGATAAGGACGGCATCTGATTGTTTGACGTGACTTGCATTTATCATAGCCTCCGGTTTCGCGCCATCTCGTGAGACCGGAGGCTCTTCGTGGAGTGGGTTGCGCCACCCGCCGTCCGGGGTAATTCTATCCGACCCGCTGACGCGCGCGGCATCTTTTTCCCGCCCCCGGTCATGTCCTATTCGCAAGCCCTCGCCTTCAGTATCCTCGGCGGAATCATGCTCCTGTTTGTTTGGGGCAAGCTCCGCTACGACTTGGTCGCGCTGGTAGGTCTGTTGGTGTCGGTGGCTGCCGGAACGGTTTCTCCCAGCCGGGCCTTTTCAGGTTTCAGCGACGATATCGTGATCATCGTCGCTAGCGCCCTGGTGGTGAGCGCGGCCGTCGCTCGCTCGGGCGTCATTGAGATCGGCCTGCGATGGCTGGCGGGGAAGGTCGAAGGCGTCCAATGGCAGCTTACCGTCCTGGTCGGCTCGGTCACCTTCTTGTCAGCCATCGTGAAGAACATCGGTGCCCTCGCCATGCTGATGCCAGCCGCCCTGCGAATCGCCAAGAAGTCGCACACTTCGCCTTCGGTGTTTCTGATGCCCATGGCGTTTGGCTCGTTGCTGGGAGGATTGATCACCTTGATCGGCACCTCTCCGAATATCATCGTCTCCCGGGTCCGCGAGCAGATCACCGGCGAGGGGTTCAAGATGTTCGACTATGCGCCGGTGGGAATCGGCCTCTCGGTGGCCGGTCTGGTTTTCTTGCACTTTGGATACCGCCTCCTTCCCACCGACCGGCGCGCCGCGGCAACTCTCGGCGAGGGGGTGGACATTCAGGACTACACGACCGAGGCGACGGTGGCCGAGGGCTCGGCGGTCGTGGGGACCAGCGCCGCCGAATTCGTACTGAACCATGAACGCGAGGTCAAAGTCACCGCGGTCCTGCGGGGTGACCGGCGCGAGCCGGTTCCTGGCATGGCCAATGCCCCGCTCGAGGTGGGCGACATCCTCCTCTTGAAAGGTGCGCCTGAGGAGCTCGAGCGCGTCATCGCCCGGGCGGGCCTGCTGCTGGAAGGACAGCATCGGACGGCCGTCACCGAGGTGCCGCCCGGTGAAGTCATCGTCGCGGAGGCGGTCGTCACCCAGAATTCACGGCTGGTGGGTCAGGCAGCCGGCCGCATGCACCTTCACGAGCGGCACGGGCTGAACCTTCTCGCCATTTCGCGCGCGGGCGAGCGCTTGACCCAGGGACTCCGAGATACCGTGCTCCAGCCCGGCGACGTGATCGTCCTGCAAGGACCTCTCGAGGTGCTGGCGGAACAGATCCGCGAGCTCGGCTGCCTCCCCTTGGCCGAACGTCCCATTTCGCTCGGCAATGTGCGCAAGGGCCTGGTGCCGCTCGTCGTCCTGTTGGTCGCCATGGTGCTCACCGCCTTGTCGTTGGTGCCGGCCGCCGTCGCCTTCTTCGGGGCGGCGGTGATCGTGATCCTTCTCGGAGCGCTGCCTGTGCGGGTCGCTTACGACCACATCGAGTGGCCGATTCTGGTCATGCTCGCTGCCCTGATTCCGGTCAGCGAGGCCTTGCAGACCACGGGCGGGACCGACCTCCTTGCCAGATGGCTCTCCGCCTCTGCGGCCGGTCTCCCCCCTTGGGCTGCCGTCGCCCTGATCATGGTGGCCGCCATGGCCGCCACGCCCTTCCTCAACAACGCGGCCACCGTGCTGGTGATGGCACCCATTGCCGCAACCTTTGCCAAGGATCTGGGGATGAAGGCCGATCCTTTCCTGATGGCGGTTGCCATCGGTGCCGGGTGCGACTTCCTCACGCCGATCGGCCACCAATGCAACACTCT
>CBKZPU010000083.1:0-20634 GCA_966696705.1 uncultured Verrucomicrobiaceae bacterium
GCGGCGACGACGGTGTCGGCAGGATGGCCGCGCAGTTCGCGGCGGGCACGATACCGCGTGCGGTATTCCGGCTCCTTGAGAAGGTTGAAAAGGCTCGCGACCGAGGCCCCGGTGATCGCGGCTGGCTTCACCAGCGGACGTGACTTGTGGGTGATGCGGTAAATGCGGCCGTGTTCGTGGTCGCGGTTCGGATCGCGGGCCGAGTGCTGCATGTGGCCGATCAGCGCATTGTGCCAATCGACCAGATACAGCGAGCCATCCGGCGCGAATTCAAGGTCCGCCGGACGGAAGTTCGGATCGGATGAGGTCACCAGGTCGCCGATGTGCTTGCCGGAGAATCCCCCGCGGTCTTCCCACACCTGGTGGATGCTGGTGCCGAGGAAGCCGATCGAGTTGTTGGTCATGAAGCCGCCCTGCAGCTCATCCGGGAAGTGCCGGGACGAAATGAACTCCGCACCCGCGGTGGGGCGGGCGCGCTTCGGTGCGAACTCGCCGATCTTGCCGGTCTCGTGGCTGAAGGGGGCTTTGATCGAAATCGGCAACGCCCAGTAATTGTTGCCGCCCGAGGCATCGGCGATGAAGCACTGTTGCCAATCATCGAAGGCGATGCCCCACGGGTTGTTGAAATAGGTCTGCACGTAGCGGTCGAGTCGCCAGCTCTTCGGATCGAAGCGCCAGATCCCGCCGCCGGTGCAACGCTGCGGGCCATAGGGCGTCTCGACCTGCGAGTGAAGGAACACGCCTTCGCCCATGTAAATCGCACCCGCGGAGTCCGAGCAGAAGGCGTGGATCGCGTGATGGGTATCGTGGGGATCGAAACCATGCAGCAGGTACTCGCGTTTGTCGGCCTTGTCGTCGCCATTGATGTCGCGCAGCAGCATCAAGTTCGGCTCCTGCGAGACATAGACGCCCTCCGGCGCGAGCTCGATGCCGATGGGCAAGTGCAGTCCATCGGCGAAGACGGTCTGCTTGTCCGCGCGATTGTCGCCATCGGTGTCTTCGAGGATGAGGATTTTGTCATTCGGCATTTCATCCCCCGGCCGGTAGTGCGGGTAGCTGGGCATGGTGCAGATCCACAGCCGGCCCTTGTTGTCGAAGGTCATCTGCATCGGATTCGCGAGATCCGGGAAGTCCTCTTCCGAGGCGAAGATCCCGATCTCGAAACCATCCATCATCTTGAAGTGCTCCAGCGCCTTCTTTTCGCGGAGGTACTGGATCGGTTGGTTGAAGTTGGTCTTCACCTCATCCAGCGGGCGGGTCTTGGCGTCTTCCGCCTTGAGGTCGATGGTTTGCCCTTTGACCGCCGCCCAGACCGCGCGGTCGCGGTTCGCGGTCATCTGGCGGATCTTTTCGACTTCCTGCGGGTAGTTGAATGCACCGTAAGGATTGAAGCGGCGTCCATAGGCATGGACGCCGTTGAGCATGCGGTGGTCGTTCTGCCAGAACCACGACTTCTCCTTCACCAGCCGGATGACCTCGCCGGGGCTGCCCTCGATCACGATCTCCTTCGGTTCGTAAAGGGCGTTCGCGATCATGTTGCCCACTTGGATGTCGCCGGATTCGTTGAGGGAGAATCCATTGATGGTGAGCGGCTGCTTCGCCTCCGCGAAGGCCTGCTTGGTCGGCGTGAAGAGATCGATGAAGCCGACCTGCCGCTCTTTGGCGACCTCCTCCATCACCTTGGCGTAGCGCTCGAGGTTGGCGTTCTCCCGGGTGCCATCCGGAAGGTCGAAGAAGCGGGTCAGGTTCTCGAAGGCGATCGGCGAAACGAGCACCAGCTTCGGTGCGGCGGTGCCGTTGTATTTCTGCGCGAGCGTGTGGGTGACGAAGGCGGTCAGCTCACGGCGGTATTTTTCCACGCCGTCCGGGCCGTCGAAGGATTCATTGAAGCCGAAGAACGCGAGGATGGTGTCCGCCTTGCAGATCGTCAGCCACTCGTCCTCGGAGGGGTAGTGGCCCTCGCCCTTGTGCTTGTTCAGTTCGGGCCGCAGTTTCTCGCCGCCGGGAAAGGCCCACGGGGTGCGGCGGCCGGCGCGCGGGCGGTAGGCCGGCGTGTCGCCGGGATAGCACAGGTTGCGGACGATCAGGTGATGATCCGGATAGCGCAGGTGCAACTGGGTCTCGAAGCCGCCGTAGTACTGCATGCGCTCGCCCAGGCCGTTGCCGAGCAGGACGATGCGCTCCTCCTTGCGTGGTTCCTTGAAGATCGGGGCCGCGGTCAGCGATGAGACGAGGGCGGCGGCGAGGGCGAGGGTGAGAACTCTGGCTTTCATGACGGGTGCGATGGCGGAACTGCAATAGCCGGTGGGCGGCGGAAATCTGCCTTTTCCTCGGGAAATGTCTGCTTGGTTTTGTTTGGCAAGCGGGCGCTTGTCGGCGAGCGCCACCATGACGCAAACTGGAAACATGAAAACCATCGTGCAAGCGCTCGCTAGCGGCCTGCTCCTCATCGGGGCGGCCTGCGGGGCGGAATGGCAGGAGCTTTTCAACGGCCGTGATCTCGACGGCTGGGATCCGCAGACCAAGGTCGATTGGCAGGTGAAGGACGGCGCCATCGTCGCCACCAAGGGCGAGCGGGGCCTGCTCACCACCCGCGGCACCTACCGCGACTACGAGCTCGAAGTGGAATTCCGCGCGCCGGACGGCACCAACAGCGGCGTCTTTCTCTCCACGCCGAAGACCGTCACCGATCCGGCGGACGAATGCTATGAGCTGAACATCGCTCCGGCCTCGAATCCATATCCGACCGGCAGCCTGGTGGGCCGCGCCCGCCACGACGCTGGCGAGGCTCCGGAGTGGCGGAAATTCCGCGTGAAGGTGGAAAGCGGCCGCGTGGAAGTCTGGCTGAACGACAAGCAGATCATCGACTACAAGGACCGTAAGCCACTGCAGGGCGGGCATATCGGCCTGCAATTCAACGAGGGCCGGGTCGAATTCCGCGGCATCCGGATCCGCAAGCTGGGCCTGCCGTGACCCCCGACCCGCGCGCCATCGCCACCGAGGTCCGGGCCATTTATCGCGAATGGGAGCAGCGGCCGCTCGACCGTGCCTGCACCGGTCGCGGCGATTGCTGCCGCTTCCGTCTCACCGGCCGCACGCCCTTTCTCACGAAGGGCGAGGCGCTGGTCGCGGCCATGGCGTGGCGTGCCGCCGGGCGCACCGAAGTGCCCGAGACGCCGGACGGAGCCTGCCCATTCTTGAGGAACAACCGCTGCCAGATCTACGATGGCCGGCCTTTTGGCTGCCGCACCCATTTCTGCGACGCTGCCGGTGGGCCGGCGTCGCGCAAGGAAGTTCGCGACCTGATCCAGCGGCTGGAAGACATCGACCACCGGCTCGGTGGAAACGGGGGCGTCAACCTGCCAGGGGCGGTCGCGGCGGCCATGGGGTCGCTCTCCCGTCGCAGGTGACCTCCATGGGATCCATGGGTCTCATAAGTCCTATTCCCAAAGGGCCAGCGCCCACTCCTCTCCAAAAAAATTGCCGCCGGGGTCCCACCCCCGGCGGCTAAAATCGTCACCCTGCAGGCCCGGGGGCCATTCGGCTGACAATATGCTGTTCACCCTTACATGAAAACTCACGCGGCGCGCGGTCTTCATGGATTGAGACCCTTGGGGTCGGTGGACGTTCAAAAAATCTGAAACTTTTTTTCCCGGTCCTCATTTCCGGCGATAGACCTCGCTGTCCGGAACGGCCCGGCGCAGGGCGCGGAGCACCGGTTTCATGCTGTCGTCCACCAGGAAGATCATCACGTAGGCCTCGCCCCCCCAGAGGTGCATGAGCCGGGTGTCCAGGGCGCGGCGGGCGCTGCTGGAGAGGTTGCGGCTCAGTTCCAGTCCGATGACCATCAGGGGCCAGCGCGGGAAATGACGGACCTCCTTGGTCGCCAGCCAGGCGCGGGCGATCGCCGGCTCGCCCGCGAGGAGTTCGCGGAGCGCCTGATGGTCGCTCTCGCACAGGTCATGGGAGAAAAAGGAGTCGCCGGCGCTGAGCCGGCTGCGCTCGACCAAGGCGGCGCGCAGTTCAAGGTCGTGCTGAAGCGCCCGCTCCTTCACCAGGGCCGCTTCTTTTTCGCGGCCATGACTGATGTGGAACCGCTCCAGCGCTTCGAAGGCCCGGCTCGCGATGGTGGGATCGAAGGTCGCCCGTTCGAGGAATTCGCAGGCCTGCGGGTCGCATTTCTCCGCGAGATGACTGCCGCGCAGGTAAAGGGCACCCGAATGGGCCGGGTGGCGCTCGAGCAGGGCCATCACCTCCGGCTGGACCTTTTCCAGCCCGTCCAAGCGAACCAAGGCGGCGATCCGTTCCCACGCCTTGCGGGTGCCGGCCGCCTGCTCCAAGTCCTGTTGGCGGACCCGTCGCGCCCGGCCTTCCCTGACCTCCTCCAGCCATATCCGGCTGAAGTGCCGGCGCGCGTGATCGAGAAAGGCGGGTGTGAGAAGACGATCGGCGGATGAGGTGTCTCCGGAAAGGGACAGCGGGAGCGCATCCTCCGGCACTTCAGGCATGCCAAGGGCTGCAAGCCGCGCCGCCAGCCGGGGGTGGCTGTCAGTCGATCCCGTGCGAACGGCCATGGCTTCGGCGAGCCATGCGCCCGCTTGTTCCGGTTCCACCGGCCGCCGAACCACCTCGGACAGCCGGTCCATCACGTCTCCCGGCAGATCGGAGCCCTCGTCCACGGCCCGATCGAGCGGCTCCCAGAATTCGCTCTCGGCCCGTTTTCCGAGGACCGCCAGGCGCCGCAATCCCGAGGCCAGCGCTTGCGGCGACACCGCTTGGGCGGCGAACTGGTCGGCCGCCAACTCGCTGAACCGCGACAGCACGAGGACCCGCGAACTGAAGCGCGGCCAGAACCAGTGGAAAAAATCCCCGAAAAGCGGGAAGAAGCCATTTCTGGAGAACCGCTCCACCACCCGCTCCCAAGTCTCGCGGGTCCGGTGCAGCCAAGCGCAGGTCTTCCCGTCGGCTCGGGTGAGATGGCCGATCTCGTGGGCCAGCACCGCCTTCAATTCGTCGAGTGGAAGCGCCTCCATCAGGGGCAGGCCGATCACCAGATGGGCACGATACCAACCGAAGACCCCGAGCCGCGGGTTTTGCACCACGGAGGCATTCATCTCCGGATCCAGCGTGACCTGGTGGAATCGCACGCCGCCGGCAAGGTCGCCCAGTTCGCGCAGCAGCCGGTGGAGTTCCGGGTGATCCTCTTCCTCCAGCGCCAGCCCTTCCGGCGGCTCGAAGCGCACCCGCAGGCAACCCAACACGAAGACGGCCAAGGCGAGACCGAACAGCGCGATCAATCCCGCCAGCAGCGTCGCCACCAAGCCCTGATGGAAGATGGCCAGCACCACGCCGGCCGCCAAAAACATGAGTCCGGCGAGAACGGGGGCCGCCAGCGCCGCATAGCCGAGGGCCACCCAGCCCACCGTATGCTTCAACAAGCCCTCCGGCCGACCGCACCACGCGGTCTCCAGCCGGTTCACAAGGGCTTGGAAGCTGTCTTGAGACATGGGGGAAACAAAACCGCGAACCGATTAATCTAACCGACATCATGTAACAATCCAAAAAGATAGGTTCTTTCGTAGGTCTATCATGCATGAATGCATTTTCATGAAATTTGAATTCATCATGAAGCATCGGACCCGATTTCGCTGCTGCGGCGGGCTGTGTGGCAGGATTCCGGCGGGGAGTGGCCAACCCGATCATGGCCAATGGCATGACTTCGGCGTGCTGGCGGAAATGTCCGATTTTCCCCCTTCGGGAAGTTACCGATTCTTACTTGGCAGAATAAAAAACCTTCCACAGGACAAGCCCGTGCGCCGGGGCGGTCATGCCGGCAAAACGGCGGTCCTTGCCACCGAGCATCATCCTCACTTCCTCCGCGGGAAAGCGCCCATAGCCGACTTGCACCAGGGTGCCGACGATGCCGCGGCACATCTTGTAGAGGAATCCACCGCCCTCGATGACGAAGGTCAGTTCGCGGCCGTGGCGGATGATGTCGCAGCGGTTTAGCGTGCGCACCGCGTCCTCGAGCACGTCGCCGCGGTTCGCGGTGAAGGCGCGGAAATCCTGGCGACCGGGAAAATGGGCGGCGGCTTCCCGCATCGCCGCCAGATCGAGCGGGCGGGCGACATGCCAAGCCTGCGTCCGCAGCAGCGGGTTCATCACCGGATCGTTCCAGACGCGGTAACGGTACTGCTTTCCGACGGCATCGAAGCGGGCGTGGAACGAGGCCGGAACCCGCACCGCCGACATGACCCGGATGTCCTCGGGCAGGCAGGCATTGATCGCCAGCACGAGGTGCCGCGGCGGCATGCGGAACTGGTCCGCCGGGACCTCGAAGTGCGCCACCATACCGCGGGCATGGACGCCGGCATCGGTGCGGCTGGAGCTTTCCACCCGCGGGGCGGCCGCGAAAAGCCGGGCCAGTGCCACCTCCACCCGGTCCTGCACGCCCCGGCCCGATCGCTGAGACTGCCAGCCCTGCCAGGCCGTGCCATCGTAGGCGAGGGTCAGCTTGAACTTCAGCAGGCGCACCCGGCCTTGAAACACCACCGCGCCGGCGAAAGCAACGGCGGCTTGGAATTGCCCCGGGCTCCGCTAAGTTTTCGCCGCATGTCCGCCCTTTCCAAGCTCGGCGAAGCGCGCATCGACGAGGCCATCGCCTCGGGCGAACTGACCCCGCCCGCGCCGGGCACGGCGCTCGATCTGGAAGCCTACTTTCAAGCGCCGGCGGGCTGGCGTTCGGGCTTCGCGATGCTGAAGGGGCAAGGGTTTGCGCCGCCCGAGATCGAACTCCTGAAACAGGCGGAGAAGCTGGAAGGCGAGCTCGCCGATAGTGCCGATGCTGCCACGCGGATCCGCTTGCGGCGGGAAATCGATGAGCTGCGCGTGCGCTTCCGCATGGCCGTCGAGCGGATGCGCCGCGACTGACCGCTCAACGGAATTGGTTCTGCTCCGGCTGATACTCGTAGCCGGCCTTGGCCATTTTTTCCGTCAGCTTCCGGGCATCCAGCCCGTGGGTCTTCACCAGATCGTCGAGCGAGCCGCAGTGGTTCCGCAGCTCGGTATTGAGCAGGCCTAACAAGAGATGGGGGTCCATGCGGAGATACGTCGAAAGATCCACGCCGCGGAAGCTGTCCGGTGCGGCGCTTTCCGGCAAGTCCGGCCCGTGAATTGACTTGCCCGGAGTGTGGGCACCCGGTTTCGCTTCACCTCATGGAGCCGTCATCCGCATATGAAGCAGGCCAAGCCGTGGGCAAAATCGCCGTTTACGTGGTGGTCGGCCTCGCCGCGCTCGGCGGCGGGATCTTTTTCATCATCGCCCTCATCAAGGCCATCACCAGGAAGACCCGGGGCTGGATCACGGCTGCCGTGATCTCCGGCGTGCTGGCGTTTTTCGGCGTCGTGGGGCTGATCGGCGTCGCGGCCAACTCCATCGCCAAGCTGGCGAAGACCGCGGGGGAGAAGAAAAAGACGGTGGCTTCCAAGGACGGCCGGTTCCGGCTTGAAGTGCCCGCGACTTGGAAGGAACTGCCGGAACTCCACGAAGAGGCGCAGATCAAGGCCGGCAGCGGGGTCCTTGAGCAGTACGCGATCGTCATCGAAAACCTGAAGTCCGACTACGCCGGGACGCTCGCCGAGTTCGACGAGTTGGTGATTGGCCAGATGAAGGAGAACGTGCCGGGCTGCGAGGTCTCGGAGCCCGAGTTGCGGCCCGTGGGGAGTTATCCCGCCGTCCATCGCCGCCTCACGGGAACCGTCAACAACATCCGCATCGTCTATCAGATCGCATCCGTCGAAACGGACGCGGGCTTCTATCAGGTGCTCACGTGGACCACGCCATCACGGGAAACTGTTGCGCAGCCGGTTTTCCGCGAGGTCATCGACAGCTTCACCTCCACGGACGGGCCTCCGGTTCCGAAGCCACCGCGACCGCTCGCCAATGCCAGCATTCACGACCGCGTGATGTGGATCGTGACCGAGCAGTTGGGACTCGATCCCAAGACGGTGAAGCCCGAGTCACGGTTCGTCGAAGACCTCGGGGCCGACAGCCTCGACACGGTGGAATTGGTTATGGCGACGGAGGAGGAATTCGATGTGGCCATTCCCGACGAGGTCGCGGAGAAACTGCGTACCGTCGGCGATCTGGTGCGCTGGCTCGAAAAGCCGCCAGTCGAGGTGGAGCGATAGGGCGCGCTCCCAGCGGGACCATGACACTCCGGGCTGAAATGCTACTAAAATAGCATTTGGCTTGCGGTTCGGGGCGCGGTGTGTTGTTTTACTCGCATGAAAGGCATGCTGGTGGTCCGGGTGACGGGCCTCGTTTTGATGGCCTCGCAGCTTTCCAGTTGCGCGTGGCTTGCGGCGTGGAAATCAAGTTCGGAACCCGTGTTGCCCGAACCGGAGCCGACACCGACGCCGGGGCCGAAGCCTCGGCAGCCCGGGCCTCCCGGTCCCGGCAACTTGCCCAAGCCCGAGCCCGATCCCGAGCCGAAACCGGATCCCGAGCCCCAACCTCAACCTCAGCCCCAACCGCCGCCGCCACCGAAGGAAAGCGTCCCGGTGGCACGGCCGGTGCCGGGCCGTCCGGGTTTCGTTTTCAGCCCGTTCAACAACAAGCTGATCGACGTCGAAGGAATCCCGAGTGGGCGGCTGGTGGCCGATCCCCACTATCCCGCTGCCGAAAAGAAGTATTTTCGCGTGCCGTGAGCCGGCTCACGGCTTCGGCTCACGCGGCTTGTCCCGGTCGAGCCCGAACTCGTCGGCGAGATTGTCATGGGTGTGGTTGACGAAGACCGACTGGCCCAGCGGGTGCACGTCGCCGAGCACCTTCTTGATGGCCCTCCGCCACAGGTCCACCATGCGGGTTGCCGCCTGCGCCGCGAGGATCACGGACGAGGGATTCGACTGGTGCAGGAAATGGGCCTCGTGCTCCACCGAGGCTTCCTCATGCTCGATGTGGCGGAGCAAGGCTTCGATTTTCTCCAGTCGCACTGCATCCGGTTCGCCACGGGCGACCGATTCCTCGATATTGCGCTTCAAGGCGTTGTCCTCCACCCGCAGCGCGTCGTAGCGGCGTTTCAAATCATACGCGGCGGGCATGCCGATCTCGGCGATCTCGCGCCCGAGCGCGTCCAGCTTGGCATCCACCTCGGCGATCTTGGCGGCAAGTGGCGAAAGGTTCTCGGTGTTCATCGGTCAGGGCAAAAGTTCACATTTCACCCTACCGCCTGTCCTGGCGATTCACCACGCCTTTTTCGCGAGCAGCACCCCGCATGCGGGATTCAACCTTCGGCGGGCGGGAAAATCACCGCCACACGGTCGATCCCGTGCTTGGCGAACTCGTCCCAGTAGCGCTTCTCGATATCCCGGGTCTGGGCCCGGCGGTCCTCTTCGGTCATTTTTTGCCATGCGGCCATGCCGACCACTCTCGCGAGGTCGCGGTCGGCCAGGCGGATGACCAGTTCTTCCCAAAACGACTCGTTGCGGAACTCATCGTAGCACTGCTGGAAAAACGAACCGTCCTGGTACTCCGGCGAGAGGTGGTGGCGTTGCTTCTCCTCGTCGAAGTCGATGTGCTCGCCGAGGCCGGCGTGCTTGGCTTTCTCCAGCACCTTGTCTTCCAGCGACTCGTACGCGGAGATGCCTTCCTCCGCGCCGGGACGTTCGTTCCAGGACGCGACTTCGGCGGCCAGGCTGACCATTTCAACCAGGGTGCCGAGTTCTTCGTTCGTGAAGCGCAGGTGCATGTCGGGGGCGGGAGAGAATCACCGCTTCCAGCGGCCCGCAAGCTCGCAGCCACTCCGCGCTTGCGCCGTCCGTGGCATCCGGGAAGACTGCGCCCGTCCGCACGGAAACGCGCGAGTAGCTCAGCGGTAGAGCAACCGGTTTACACCCGGTCGGTCGGCGGTTCGATCCCGTCCTCGCGTACGTGCTGGTGGAAGTTCCAATTGAGAAGTTCCAAGTTCCAAGTGCCAAGCAAAGGCCGCGGCGGATTAGAGGCGGCGCTCCAAGGCCTCGGCCATCGCCTTCTCAACCAGTGCGGCGGCGAAGGCCTCGGTGGCCTTGTCGAGGCGTTGCACGGTCGCCTTGAGCGGATTCGGCAATCCGGCGGCGAGCGCTTCTCTCACCGCGGCGGCAGCGGCTTCGATCTCGTCGCGTTCTTCGCCGGAAACGAGCTCGCCAGCTTCCGCCAAGGCCTGCTCGACGGCTGGCAAGAGCTCCTCCGCCTTGAGCTTCGCCTCGGTGAAAATCCGCTCCGCCATGTCTTCGAAGGCGTGCTCGACCGACTCGCCGACCATCTTTTCGACGGCCTCGTCATCGACATTCACCGCCGCGCCGCGGATCTCGACGACCGTGTCACGGCCGGTGTTCACGTCGCGCGCGAGCACTTCGAGAATGCCGTTTTCGTCGATGCGGAACTGCACGCCAACCCGCGCCTGCCCCTTCGGCGCGGGCTCGAAGGGCACCTCGAAGCAACCGAGCTCCCAGTTGTCGCGCGCCATCTCGCGCTCGCCCTGCAACACGCGGACGCGCATGGAAGCCTGGCCGGCGGCGGCGTTGGTGAACATCTCGCCCGCCTTGCAGGGGATCGTCGTGTTGCGCGGGATGAGGACATTCATCAGTCCGCCGAAGGTCTCGATGCCGAGGCTGAGCGGCGTCACATCGAGCAGCACCATTTTCCGCAAGGTGCCGCCGAGCACGCCGGCTTGGATCGTCGCGCCGAGGGCGACCGCTTCATCGGGATGCTGGGAAAGATCGGGCTCGCGGCCGAACAATTCCGCGACGGCCTTGCGGACGGCGGGAATGCGGGTGCTCCCCCCGACCAGCACCACCGCATGGAGGTCTGCGGGCGAGGTGTTGGCGTCGGCGAGGGCTTGTCGGCAGCAGGTCAGCGTGCGGGCGATCAAGGGCTTTGCGAGCTTCTCCAAGTCGTCGCGGGTGACTTCCTTCTCCAAGCTACGGGAGCCATCGTAGAAGGGCGCTCGGAAAGTCTCCGACTCGCGGTCGGACAGCGCGCATTTGACCCGTTCCGCTTCGCCGATCAGCCGGACCTTGGCAGCGGCGTCGAGCGCGTCGAAGTCCCCGACGCAGTGGCGGGCCAGCGCCAGATCGAGGTCATCGCCGCCCAGTCGCGTGTCGCCGCGGGTGGCGAGCACTTGGAAGACGCCATCCTGCATTTCCAACACCGAGAGATCGAAGGTTCCGCCACCGAGGTCATAGACGGCGACCCGCGCATGCTCCTCGAGCTTGTCGAGCCCGTAGGCCAGCGCCGCCGCGGTGGGCTCGCTGACGATGCGGATGACTTCCAGCCCCGCGAGTTCCCCGGCGCGTTTGGTCGCGGCGCGCTGGGCGTCGTTGAAATAGGCCGGCACGGTGATGACCGCTTTTTCCGCTGTCCGCCCGAGCCGGTATTCGGCGATGCCCTTCAGCTCGCGCAGGATCTCCGCGCTGACTTCCTCCGGCGTGCGGCCGAGTACGCGGATCCCGCCATCGGCGGCCCGCTGCATCGGCACACAGAATTCGCTCTCCTCGCCAAAGCGCCGGCCCATCAGTCGCTTCACGCTGGTCACCACCCGGCCCGGTTCGTTAGCGCGGCGGCGGAGGGCCCTTCGCCCGACCTCGATCGATCCGTCGCTGCCGAACCACACGGCACTGGGCGTAATGCGCCGGCCTTCCGCATCTGCGAGCAGAATCGGAAAGCCGGATTCCACCGCGCCGACCGCGGAATTGGTGGTTCCCAGATCGATTCCCAGAATCAGCTCGCCCGTCACGCGGCGAGGCTGGGTCGCCGCCGCAAGCCGGTCAATTTTTCAGGACACTACGGGCTTGATTGTCTCGTCGTGCATATTGCACTTTGCAACTCGTGATCCCGGTGGAGGGCATCTTGCACGATCCCCGCGCCCGGCGGGTCGCGTTGCATGGTTCCAAGTCCATGACTCTCAACAACGGTCTCTGGATGCACCGGGAAGGCATGCAGATTGTTAGGAAGAGTCTTCCTCAACCCATGGACATTCTCATCGTTGACGACGAAAAGTCGATCCGCCTGACCACTTCCCTCGCGCTGGAAGGGGAAGGTCATTACGTCGAGACCGCCGAAGACGGCGAGACGGCGCTCAAGCGGATCAAGGAGGAGAATTTTGATCTGGTGTTTCTCGACCTCCGGCTCGGGGACGAGGACGGGCTCGATATCCTCCAGCAAATGCTCAAGGTGCGGCCGCGGCAGTTGATCACGATTTTCACCGCCCACGCGTCGGTGGCCACGGCGGTCAGGGCGACGCAACTGGGGGCCTTCGATTATCTGGAGAAGCCGTTCACGCCCGACCAACTCCGCGCGATTCTGGCCAAGGCACACAAGGCGCTCCAGACACGGCAAGAGGTCGTGAGACTGGAGGAAACCGTTCAGGAACTGAAGAGCGAGGTTCGCCACGGCACGCCGCCGCTGCGGTTCACCTCGGAGGATCCGAAGACGAATGCGGAACTCGAAACGCTCTTCCGTGCCGCGGCTTCGACGGCGTCCGTGCTGATTCTGGGAGAAAGCGGTACCGGCAAGAGCGTCATCGCCCGCGAGGTCCACGACCGCAGCCACTTGCGCGACAAGCCGTTCGTCACGGTGAGCTGCCCCAGCCTGTCCAAGGAGTTGCTGGAAAGCGTGCTCTTCGGGCACATGAAGGGTTCCTTCACCGGCGCGATCAAGGACACTTGGGGCAAGGTTCACGCGGCCGAGGGCGGCACGCTGTTCCTCGATGAAATCGGTGAGCTGCCGATGGAGATCCAGCCGAAGCTGCTGCGCCTGCTCCAGGAGCGGGAATACGAGCGGCTCGGCGAAAACAAGGTGCGCGAGTGCAACGTGCGGGTGATTGCCGCCACCAATTGCGACCTCGGCTCCTGCGTGGCGGCGGGAACCTTCCGCGAGGACCTCTACTACCGACTCAACGTCATCAGCGTCACCGTGCCTCCGCTGCGCGAGCGGCGCGGCGACTTGCTGCGATTCGCCGACGATTACCTTTCCTTCTTCGCCGCGCAGATGGGCCGGAGGCTCGAGGGCTTCTCGGAAAGCGGACGCCAGACCTTGCTGCGTCACGCGTGGCCCGGGAACCTGCGCGAACTGCGGAATGCGATCGAGCGTGCCACCATCCTTTCCCACGGCCCACAGGTGGAGGCCGCCGACTTGCCGACCCCCGTCGGCGTCGTGGAAGGAGCGAACGGCAGCCCGGCGCTTCCCGTCATCGGCGGCGAGCACAGCCTTGACGATCTCGAGCAGGCGCACATGCGCGAGGTGCTGCGTTGGGCGCCCACCCTCCAGGACGCGGCCGCCATCCTCGGGATCGACAAGGCCACCCTCTACCGCAAGCGGAAGCGCTTCGGCATGGACTGACGTTTCCGCCTCATGCTCCGCACCCGCCTGCTCTACGGCTTGCTCACCCTCATCCTGCTCCTGTGGAGCGTGGGTGCCGCCGCGCTGTTGCTGGTGCAGGACGCCAACAAGCGCTTCGCCGCGCTCATGGAGGAGAATTTCCCGGCCATCCAGACGGCGCGGGGTATTCGCACGGTCACCTCGACGCTCAATACCCACTACCTGCCGGCGCTCGCATCGGAGGCGCCAAACGAACCCGTCGGCCGGGGTTTCTTCGATCTTCGCCAGGCCGACCTCGCCAGGCGGATTCACTCCCTGCGCGGCGATGGTCAACGCGACGCGAGGTGGAACGAGGCCATCACCAACCTGGAAGACGCCTTCGGGACCTACACCGAAGGTTACGAAAGACTCTTCAAGGAGCCCCCGCGCGATCGTGAACAACGCGCCGAGCTGTTGGAATACATCAGCGCCCAGAGTCAGCGGATCACCGATCTCTCCGAGACGGTGCTTTCGATTTCCGAGGCGAAGCTCAACCTGGGGATCGAGCAACTGGATGACGAGAAGTACAAGAACACCTTGTTCGTGGTCACGCTCGTCACGCTGGGCACCGCCATCGCGGTGCTGATCTATTTCCAACTCGTGCGCCACCTGGTCGATCCGGTGGTCGGCCTGCAGCGCTCCATCGAGGAGATCCGGCGCGGGAACTTCGAGCTGACCTTGCCGGAGCCCTCCGCCGACAGCGAGTTCCGCGGCGTGGCCACCGCCTTCAACGACATGGCCGCCGAGTTGCGCCAGCGCCGCGGCGAGACCGATGACCGGCTGATTCGCACGCACTTGGTCAATCGCGCCATTCTCGAGGCCATCCCCTCGCCGGTCTTCGTGCTCAGCGACGACGATCACATTCTCCAACTCAATCCCGCCGCCGAGCGTCTGACGGAGGGCCTGGGCGTGGCCGGCCGCCTGCCGGCGAAAATCCAGCGCATCCTCGATGAAAACGAGGCGACGGGAACCAACCATCTGCCGGAGGATCCACGTGAGGCATTGCTCTTCCGCGTCGATGAACGCGAGTTCTACTACCTTCCTCGTATTTTCCGCTTCACCTCCGAGGACGGGATCCACTCCGGCCGTGCGGTCTTGTTGCACAATGTGACCCGCATCCGCTGGCTGGACGACATGAAGACCAACCTGCTGTCCACGGTCAGCCACGAGATCAAGACGCCGCTCACCGGCATCCGCATGGTCCTGCACCTGATGCTGGAAGACCGCGCGGGCAATCTCACCGACCGCCAGCGCACCATGGTCACTTCCGCCAATGAGGACTGCGAGCGGCTGCTGGCGACCCTCAACACCCTGCTCGATCTCTCGCGTGCCGAGAGCGGGGCAACTCACCTCGAGCGAGTACCGACGTCATTGCCGGCGACCTTGGAACGAGCCGAGCGGTTGTTTTTCCCGAGGGCCGCGGAGAAGGGAATTGTCTTCCGCCGCGAAATCCCGGCTGGCTTGCCGGAAGTTCTAGCCGATCCGTTGCGCCTCGATGAGGTCGTGAACAATCTGGTCTCCAACGCGGTCAAGCACAGCCCGAACGGCGGGACGGTCACGCTCAAGATCGCCCGGCCGGACAGCGATCACCTGCGCGCGTCGATCATCGACGAGGGCCCCGGCGTGCCCGCTGCCGTCCAAGGCCGGATCTTCGAGCGCTTTTTCCGGGCTCCCGGCCAGGATGCCGACGGCGTGGGACTCGGCCTGTTCATTTCCCGCGAGATCATGAGGGCCCACGAGGGACGGATCGGCCTGCTGGATCGGGCCGACGGTAAAACGGAGTTCTACATTGATGTGCCCCTCGCTTGATATCGCCGTCCGACGTTTCAAGGTGCTCGTCGTGGACGACGAGCCGACCTTGCGGCTGGGCTTCTCGTATGCCTTGGCCGACCACGACACTGAAACTGCTGCGGGCGGGCGCGAGGCGCTGGTCAAGATTGGCGAACAGCCGTTCGACGTGGTGATTCTCGATCTGCGGATGCCGGACGTCGACGGCTTGCAGGTCATCGAAATGCTCCGTCGCCAGGACAATCCTTTGCCCGTGGTGCTATGCAGCGCGGCGCTGACGCCCAGCTCCGCCTTGCGGGCGATCACTGGCAATGTGGTGGATTTCCTGCTCAAGCCGGTGCGCCCGGCCGAACTGCGGGGCGTGATCGAGCACGTCCTGAATCCCGGCGATGACCTGCTTTCCCAAGCGCTTGCCAAGGCGCGGGCCGGCCATCTGAACCAAGCGATCCGCCATCTGGAGAGCGTATCCGATCCGTCGCCGCGGACCACGGTGTGGATCAGCGTGCTGCGCGCCATCCGGCTCGGCGGCTTGGAAGGGGAGGCGGCGGCCTTCGCCAAGCTGGAGCGCGAGGGTCTCGACCAGCTCGCCTTCCGCGTGGACGTCTGAATGTGGCGGCGGCATCCTGCCGGGTGGGCCGGACTCGCGGGCAGGGGGCTGCCACGTACGCGAAAGCAGGGATCCGGCTGGACCGGATCCCTGTCGGGAAGAACAAATGATATTCAAGCACGGGTCGCGCCCGTGGCACGCAAGCCTTAAGACTTGTAGCGGAGCCGCTTCTTGTGGCGGTTCTGCTTCATGCGCTTCTTGCGCTTGTGCTTGTTGATCTTCGTCTTACGGCGTTTCTTCAGCGAGCCCATGGTGGTGCTTGGGGTTACGGTTGGATAGGAAAGGAAAAGTTATGGGACGATCTTGTTGAGCGGATACTCGATGATGCCTTCGGCACCGAGTTCCTTGAGCGTCGGGATGATGTCGCGGACGACCTTCTCGTCGATGACGGTTTCGACGGCGACCCAGCCTTCTTCAGAGAGTTGGGAAACGGTCGGCCGGCGCATCGCGGGCAGCTTGTCCAGCAGGGCGGACAACTTGTCCGCGGGAAGATTCATTTTCAAGCCCACCTTGTCGCGGGCTTCGAGCGCGGCCTTCAGGAGAAGGGTCAGGCGCTCCATCTTCTGGCGCTTCCACGGGTCCGCCGCGGCGGCTTGGCTGGCGTAGAAGTGCGGGAAAGAACTCAGCAGGGTATCGACGATCCGCAGCTTGTTGGCCCTGATCGAGGAACCGGTTTCGGTGACATCGACGATCGCATCGACCAGATCGGGCACCTTCACCTCGGTCGCGCCCCAGGAGAACTCGACCTCGGCTTCGATGCCCTTGGCTTTCAGATAGCGCTCGGTGATGGCGACGCCCTCGGTGGCGATGCGCTTGCCTTGGAGATCCTCCGGCTTGCGGATCGGCGAGTCCTCCGGAACCACCAGCACCCAGTGCGTGGGCCGCGGGGTGGCGCGGGAGTACGGGAGTTCGGCAAGATCGACGAGGCTGCCATCGAACTCGCTGGCCCAGTCGAGGCCGGTGATGCCGCAGTCGATGAATCCTTGGTCGATATAGCGGGCAACTTCCTGGGCGCGAATCAGATACAGATCCAGCTCGGGGTCGTTGGACGACGGGCGCAGGCCGCGCGAAGAGACATACACCTCGTATCCGGCCTTCGCCAGAAGGTCGAGGGTCGGCCCTTCCAAGGAACCCTTGGGAATGGCCAGTTTCAGCGTCTTTTCGGTGGTCTCCGGCATCGCGGCGGGCGGCGGGGATAGCGGGCGCGACGCCGGGAGGCAAGGGAAGTTTTTAGAAGCCTGACGCCTGTCAGGTGAGGTCTTCCGGAAGAGGGCTGCCAAAGTCCATCGCTCCGTGCAGAAGATTGGCAATCTTTGGGTGAAGGGAAATTTGAATTCCGCGGCCGGGCCCATCGTTACAAGGGGAGTTCTTGTCGCGCGCGCCCGACTTGTTAACTTCCGCACCCTCATGAAACCTCTCTTCCCCTCGGTCTTGTTCGCGTCGTGTCTGGCGGCGCTGCCCGCGATGGCCGCCTCCGGCTCAGGAAATGGAGGCCCCGGTGAGGATGTGGCCCCTGGACCGGGAGTTCCGGTGGAGCCTCCGGCCAAGCCTGGGTTGATTCAGACGCTGACCCACAAGGATTTCAGCGGCGTCACCAGCATCACGCTCCCGCCCGGCGGCAAGCACGCCTACGCCGCGTCTTTTCACAAGGGGCTGATCACCATGATGATCCGCAATCCGCTGTCCGGGCGGCTGACTCATGTGAAGTCCATCACCGGCGATCACTATAAGGGCGCCGTGGCCTTCCGCCTATCCACGGACGGCAAGTTCGGTGCGGCGTCGGCCTTCCGTTCCCAAGCTCTCATTCTTTTCAGTCGCGACCCCGAAACCGGGGCGATCACCGAGATCGACCACGTCGGCGGGGCTGACAAGCCGATGGCCGGCCTCGGCTTTTGCATCGACAACGTCTTTTCGCCGGACGGGAAGTTCGTTTACGCCGTGGGTTCGAACTCCATCGTCTGCTTCAAGATCGCCGACGGCAAACTCGTCCACGTCGAAACCTTCACCGAGCCGGTGGAGGCCAGCGGCGAAGGCAATCCCAAGCTGCGGCGCATGAGCGGCGCGCGCGGGATTGCAATCACCCCGGATGGGAAAACCCTGCTCACCTCTTGGAACGGCTCCGGCACGGTGATGGTCCACACTCGCAATCTCGAAACCGGCAAGCTGACCTTTCTACAGGCGGTCTCGAACGGCAAGGGGGCTGACGCCGGGCTCCAGGGGGTCATGCACGTGACCGTCAGCCCGGACGGGGCTTTCGCCTATACGGCCGGCGGCAGGATGGGCGGGGAAAATGCCGTCTGCGCCTTTTCCATCGAGCCGAAAACTGGACGGCTGAACTTTCTCCAGTGCCTGACCGGCAAGGACTTGCCTCCGGATTACGGTGGCGGGAACGAGATCGCCGTTTCGCCCGATGGCTTCCAAGTCGCGGTCGCCTGCACGCTCTCGGATTGCCTCACTCGCTTCAATCGCGACCCGGAAACCGGCAAGCTCACGGCGGGCAAGAGTTTCGCCTGCGGCCCGCCGGCCAATCCCGGGGCCTGCGGCGTGATCTATGACTCCACGGGCGGCCACATCCTGGTGGCGGACGAAAACTCGAGCAGCATCGTGGCTTTCCGAAACCGCTGAATCGCGGAAAGCCGGCGGCGGAAGTCCCTGAAATCCGGGGATTTTCAGCTTGCCATCGGGGTCCGCGGCCATAGGTTCGCCGCCCCGTTTCACCTTTCAAATCACCGGCGGGCAGTTGGAGCCCCGTGGCTCGCCGGTTCTTCCATCGGGGCAATTGTCGGAAGGAAAGCGAAACCAACAACCTAACCTCAAACCAAACCACCATGAGCACCAGCGTGCTTGATAACCCCGTCAACCAGGAACTCATCGACCTCATCGATTCGAAGTTCCGCGAGTTCCGCGAAGGAACCATCGTCAAGGGCACGATCATCGAGATCCGCCCGCAAGTCGTCCTCGTCGATATCGGCTACAAGTCCGAGGGCGCCATCCCGTCGAACGAGTTCGAGGATGAAGAAATCGAAGCCGGCGACGAAGTCGAAGTGCTTCTCGAAAAGCTTGAGAACGACGAGGGCATGGTCGTCCTCTCGAAGGAAAAGGCTGCTCACAAGCAGAACTGGGAAAAGATCGTCAAGGTGTTCCAAGACGGCGGCCTCGTTCGCGGCAAGGTCAAGTCGGTCGTCAAGGGCGGTCTCACCGTCAACGTCGGCGTCGAAGCCTTCCTGCCCGGTTCCCAGGTGGACATCATCCCGCCGAAGGATCTCAACGAATACGTCGGCAACATCTACGAATTCAAGATCGTCAAGGTCAACGACGAGCGGAAGAACATCGTTCTCTCCCGCCGCGAGGTCATCGAGGCCGAGCGTGCCGAGCTGCGCCAGCAGTTCCTGCGCACCGTCAAGGTCGGCGACAAGGTCACCGGCGCGGTCAAGAACATCACCGACTTCGGTGCCTTCGTGGACCTGCAGGGCATGGATGGCCTGCTCCACATCACCGACATGTCGTGGGGCCGCATCAACCACCCGTCGGAAATGCTCGTCATCGGCCAGCCGGTCGATGTCGTCATCCTCGACGTGGATCGCGAGAAGGAGCGCGTCTCCCTCGGCCTCAAGCAGATGTCCGACAATCCTTGGGAAGACATCGAGCGCAAGTTCCCGATCGGCTCGCACGTCAAGGGCAAGGTCACCAAGCTCCTGCCGTACGGCGCGTTCATCGAACTCGAGCGCGGTGTCGAAGGCCTGGTGCACGTGTCCGAGCTTTCCTGGGTCAAGCGCATCACCCGCCCGAGCGACGTGCTCGAACTCGGCCAGGAAATCCAGGCGGTCGTGCTCGGCATCAGCATCGAGGAGCAGAAGATCTCCCTCGGTGTCCGCCAGCTCGAGCCGAATCCTTGGGACGAAATCGAAGTCCGCTACCCGATCGGCGCCACCATCAAGGGCCCGGTTCGCAACCTCACCGCCTACGGTGCGTTCGTGGAACTGGAAGAAGGCATCGACGGCATGGTCCACGTCTCCGACATGTCCTGGACCCGCAAGATCAATCACCCCTCCGAAGTTCTCAAGAAGAACGACGAAGTGGAAGCGATCGTGCTCTCCATCGACAAGGCCAACCAGCGCGTCTCGCTCGGCCTCAAGCAGCTTGAGGACGATCCATGGAGCCACATCGACGAGCGCTTCAAGGTGGGCGACCTCGTCAAGGGCACCGTGGCGAAGATCGCTTCCTTCGGCGCCTTCATCAGCCTCGATGGCGACATCGACGGCCTGATCCACATCTCGCAGCTCAGCGAAGACCACGTGGAGAAGGTGAAGGACGTGATCAAGGTGGGCGACGAAGTCGAAGCCCGCGTGATCAAGGTGGACAAGGTCGAGCGCCGCATCGGTCTCTCGATCAAGGCGGTCAACTACAGCGAAGCCGACCTCAAGAAGGAAAGCGCCAGCTTCGAAAGCCTGCGCCCGTCCTCCGAGATGGTGGGCCTCGAGCAGGCCTTCAACCTCGCCGCCTTCAAGGCCGAGGAGTGGAGCCCGTCCGAAGACTGATCCACAGGTCAGAAGATTCCAGAAGCCGGGAGGGAAACCTCCCGGCTTTTTCTTTGGCCGGCCGGCACGAGCTTGGGCTCCTGCCGCGGATCCTGCGTGTTCGAGAGCTTTGGGAGGCTGGGCGGGAGTCGCCATTCGCCTTGGCGGCACCTCGATCCGTCTGCCGATTTCCGGTCACCATCATGGACGATTGCGACATCGGAGAAAGGAAACGTCCTTCAAATCCGTTGCCCGCTGCCATTCCGCATGCTTGCCATGCCCAGCCACGACCGTTAGACAGACCGCCACTTCTCAAGAAACCATGA
>CBKZPU010000084.1:0-20477 GCA_966696705.1 uncultured Verrucomicrobiaceae bacterium
AGTTGATCGTATTCCAGATGCCTGCAAATGCAGCCGGCGTCTGAGAGCGTCTGCAGGGTCTTGGGGATGCCGAGGACGCTATAGTAGACCGGCGGCCCCATGGCGGAGTCGCGCTTTTCCGCCGGCTCGTCGAGTCCGCCTGTCGTCCAGATGAAGACACCGCCCGGAGCCAAGGCCCCGCAGAGCTTGCGCAATACTGCTTCGTGATTCTCGAGCGGCACGTGCCAGATGCTGTCCCACGCGGTGATGAAGTCATACTGCCGGGGCGGAGACCACTCGCAGACGTCGGCATGGTGGAACGTGACATCGGGGTTGCGCTCCTTCGCGAGGGCAATCATCTGCGCCGACACATCGAGTCCCTCCACTTGGTAGCCGCGACCCTGTAGCAGACGGATGAAACGGCCACTGCATCCCGAGCCGACATCGAGTGCCACGCCACCGTCGGGGCGGAATTTGAGCGAGTGCTCATGCTGGCGAATTCCGTTTGATTCCAAATGAGGCTCCAACCAGCGGCCAGCGATGGAGTCGTAGCTTTCGCCGATTTGGGAAGGTCTCATGGATTCCGGAGCAACGTTTTGAGTGAGGGCTGGCGGTGATGGGGAATCCACGGGGTGCTTCGTTCCCGCACACGGAGTGTGCGGACCACTATGGATTACTTCACCAGCCGCTCCGCCAGCTCCCACTGCTCGTGGTAGCGCTTGAAGCTGCGGAGTGCCCACTCGGCCTCCGCGAGGACGACCCAGTGGCCGGCGGCGTCCTTGGCGAGCGCGCAGCCGCCGGGCAGATCGTCGGTGGGAGCATAGGTGCCGGTGACGGGTTCGTCGCCCTTCATCAGCCAGCGGATGACTTGCCACGGGCAATGTTCGACGATGACTTCCGCGCCGTATTCGGATTCGAGGCGGTACTTGAGCACCTCGAACTGCAGCGGACCGACCGCGCCGAGCAGCGAGGCAGAGCCGCCCGCGGTTTCGAAGAGCTGGATCACGCCCTCCCGGACGAGTTGGTCCATGCCGGCACGGAAGCGCTTCGCCGTGGCGGTGCTTCTTCCGCGGATGGTGGCAAAGCACTCGGGCGGGAAGATCGGGATCTCGTCGAACTTGATCGAGTTGTCGCTGGTCAGCGTGTCGCCGATTTCGAAGGGCTGGTTGCCCACCAGGCCGACCACGTCGCCGGCGAAGGCTTCATCCACGATCTCGCGTTCCTGGGCGAAGAGCTTCTGCGAGTTCGAAAGGCGGATCTGCTTCGCCGCGGAGCCGTGCCAGACTTGCATGTCGCGCTCGAACTTGCCGGAGACGATGCGGATGAAGGCCATGCGGTCCCGGTGCTTCGGGTTCATGTTCGCCTGGATCTTGAAGACGAAGCCGCTGAAGCGTTTGTCCTCCGGCTCGATCATCGTGTCGCCGGACTTGCGGCCGGCGGGCTCGGGAGCCATCGAGAGGAAGCCATCGAGCAGCAGCTGGATGCCGAAGTTGTTCGCCGCGGAGCCGAAGAAGACCGGGGTGAGCTCGCCCTTCAGCACGCGCTCCAGATCGAAGGGCGCGCCGGCGATATCGAGCAGCTCCATTTCCTCGATGGCTTTGTCCACGAGGTCGGCATCGACGTGCTCGCGCACGGCGGGGTCGGTCAAGCCAAGCACCGAGACGGGCGCGCGGTAGGCGCCGGCCTTGGTTTTCTCGAAGAGATTGAGCTGGCTGTCGCGCCGCTGGATCAGGCCGCGGAAGCGCGGGCCATCGCCGAGCGGCCAATTCATCGGGTGGGAGGCGATGCCGAGGACGTTTTCGATTTCATCCACCAGGTCGATCGGCGAGCGGGTCGGGCGGTCGAGCTTGTTGATGAAGGTGAAGATTGGGATCCCGCGCAGGCGGCAGATTTCGAAGAGCTTGCGCGTGCGCGCTTCGACGCCCTTGCCGGCATCGACCACCATGATCACGGCATCCACGGCGGTGAGCACGCGGTAGGTGTCTTCCGAAAAGTCCTCGTGGCCCGGGGTATCGAGAAGGTTGACGTGGAAGCCGCCGTATTGGAACTGGAGGACGGTGGAGGAAATCGAGATGCCGCGCTGCTTTTCCAGCTCCATCCAGTCGGAGGTCGTCTGGCGGCGGTCGCGGCGGGAGGTCACCGAGCCGGCGAGGTCGATGGCGCCGCCGTAGAGCAGGAATTTTTCCGTGAGCGTCGTCTTGCCCGCGTCCGGGTGGGAAATGATGGCGAGCGTGCGGCGGATGGATGACGGATGGGACACGGACACGGCGGGCGGAGGGAAGCACCCCGCAGGACGGCGGGCAACCCTCAAGCGCGGGCCGAGAAATGCAGGAGGGAACAACGAAAAGGACGAAATCTCGCGAAATCTGCGTGATGCTCCGCGCCCGGCCGCGGGGTCATCTTCTCCATTTTCGACGATTTCGCTGGTTTCATTGTTCTCATTCCAGTCACTGCACCGCTGCCCACTCGGCGAAAGAGCGCCCCTTTTTCGTTTGCAAGCGGCGGGGCAGCGGCTTGGCTCCCGGCGAATTTCATCCCATGCCCGACCCCAAGGCCAAGACGCCGCAGGAGCATCCGCTCGCGAACATCCTGATCAACGTGCTGATTCCGGTGCTGGCCCTCAGCTACCTGAGCAAGGATCCGGAACTCCAGCAGAAGCTCGGGAAGGAAGTGCAACCGTGGCACATCGGCCCGCTCAAGGCCATGATCTTGGCGCTGCTGCCGCCGCTCGGCTACGGCATCTGGCACTTCGTGAAGACGCGGAAGGGGAATGTCTTCTCCGCGCTCGGTTTCATCTCGGTGCTGCTGACCGGCGGGCTGACGCTCTATTTGTGGAACGCCGACGGCACGGTGAAGCCGAATGCCGGGCTGCTTTTCGGGGTCAAGGAGGCATCCATCCCGCTGGTGCTGGCCGTGGCCATCCTGACTTCGCACAAGTCGGCGAGCCCGCTGATCCGGGTCTTTCTCTACAACGACTCGATCTTCGACATTCCGAAGATCGAACAGCGGATCGCGCAACGGGGAATGGAAGGCGGCTACGAACGGCTGCTTTTGCAGGCGACGCGGTTCTTCGCGGGGTCCTTCGTGCTGAGCGCGCTGATGAATCTCGGGCTCGCGCTGTGGTTTTTCCGCGACTTCAACGCCCTGGCGACAGATGCCTTGCAGGCCTACAACGAAATCGTCGGCAAGCTCACCGGCTGGAGCTTCGCGGTGATCGGCGTGCCGGTGATGGGAATCCTGTTCGTGATCCTGATTCGCCTGTTGCGTGGCCTGCGGGAGTTGACCGGAATGGATGACAAGGAGCTGATGCTGCCGCGGTGATGGCAAAGTGGACCGCCCTCTCCGAGTGCGGTTCCCGGAAGCACCCGAGGGTTTCCAATCACCCGGAGAACGGCTTCGGCCGCACTCGGTGAGTGCGGTCCACCATGAAAAAGGCCCGCGCGTGGCGGGCCTTCATTGAAATCTGGAAACGTCCGGTGTGGTTCAGTCCACCAGGTTATCGATCCGCTGGGCGAGCTCGACGTCGGCTTCGGTCACGCCGCCGGCGTCGTGGGTGGTGAGCTTGAGCGTGATCTTGGTGTAGTTGATGCGGATGTCCGGGTGGTGCTGGGCCTCCTCGGCGATATCGGCCACGCTATTGACGAAGTCGATCCCGTCCATGAACTCCTCGAACTCGAAAGTTCGGGTGATCGCCTTCTTTTCGCTCTCCCATTCGGGGCACTTCTTCAGGGCGGAGGAGAGGTCTTCGTCTTCGAGCAGGTCGGACATGGGAAAATCAGGGACGTTTGCGCGGCGAGATTGAGTCCGCGATTTCGCGATTGGCAAGCGAGTTTGCGGCGGAATTTTTCCGTGGTGCCGAGGTTTGCACGCAAGGATTGCGCGGTGTATCCGGTTTGGCATGAAACTCGTGCTTGCCGCCTCACTTTCGGCGCTGGTTTTCGTGTCCTGCGCCCCGTCCACGCCGGACGCGCGGATTGCCGCCCAGCCGGCGATGTTCGAGCGCTTGCCGGCGAGGCACCAGAGCCTGGTGCGCCAGGGCCAGATCGACAAGGGCATGACCACGGATGCCGTTTACCTCGCTTGGGGCCGCCCCAGCCGCGAGTACGATGGCCTCGAAAACGGCGCGCCCACCCTGCGCTGGGATTACGCCGGATCCACACCCGTCTATACGAATTCCTTCTATGGCGGCTGGGGCTACGGGTACGGTCCCTATGGCCGCTACGGCTATCCCTACCACGGCTACGGCTTCGGTCCGGAAGTGACCTACGTGCCGTATCGCCGCGCCTCGGTGCTCTTCAAGAGCGGCCGTGTGACTTCTTGGGAACGCTCGCGAAACTGATTGAATGAAAATGCCGTGGCCACCCTGCGGGCGGGCCACGGCACGAAAGGGTTCGCCCGGTGTTTTTTGCGAAACAAGCCGGTCAGAAGTTCCACATCTTGCCCTGCTGGGCATCGCGGAAGACCTGCGGGCTGAGCAGGTAGGACATCGGCGGGTTCGGCAGGGCGCTGTCGTCGAGCATCGGCAGCGATTTGCCCACCGTGGCGTCCCACGGTTGGCTGCGGGCGATATCGACCGGGGTGCCGACTTTCACCATGTTGAAGATCTTGCGCGCCGAGTTCAGCGGGAGCCGCACGCAGCCGTGGGTCGCGGGATAGGGCTTCACGAAGCCCCAGTGCATGCCGTAGGCGGGGCTGTAGAACTCCATCCAGTAGGTCATCGGGTAGCCGGCGCCCGGGCTGCTGGCGCGGCGGCGTTCCTGCCTCTTGGCGCGGATCGGGAAGGTGCCATGCGGTGTCGGCGCGGAAGGCGTTCCAACGCAGATTGGCGTGGCGAGCAGCACCTCGTCGCCCTGCACCACGTACAAGCGCTGCGCGCCCGTGCTCATCTTGACCCGGATGCCGGCTTGGCTGGCCGGTTGTTTCACCGGCGGGTCGAACTTGAACGAGGTGTGCGCGTTGCTGGTTGACGTGTTGGAACACGAACTCAGGGCGAGGGCGGCACCGGCGAAAAGAAGGGCGGGCAGGGAACGAAAGCCGAAGAGTTTCATAAGGAAAAAACGGAAAGCGATGGAACTGCTTTTCAATTGGGACTTGCCGCATGAAAGGCAATCCAAGGGGAGATGCAAACGGGATTTTTTCAGGGCGTGACCAGCAGCTTCACCGCCAGTGCGGCGAGCGCGACGCCGAAGGTGCCGTCGATCCAGCGCGCGGACTTTTCGTAGCGTGACCGCAGTGGCCGCCACTGGAGCAACCTGGCCCACAGCGCCCACAGCGCGCCGCCTTGCACGATGACCAGCCCGGCAATCGCGAAGGGCCACCATGAGGGATGGGCACCGGTGAGAAACGGCGCGCAGGTGGCGGCGAGAAAAATCACGGCCTTCGGGTTGAGCAGATTGCAAATCAGGCCGCGGAGGAACGGCCCGCGTGACGATGGAGCACTGGTGTTTTCGCCATGCGGGACGGCTGGCAACCAAGCGGCGCGCAGCAGGCACCACGCGAGCCACAGCAAATAGGCCGCCGCCATCCAAGAGATCGTCCGGCGCAGTCCGGGACTTTGCTCGAATGCGAGCGCCAAGCCAGCGACCGCGATCGAGGCGTGCACCGTCAGGCCCGTGGCAATGCCGGTCGCCATGATGGCGCCGGCCTTGGCACCCTCCGCCAGCGCGGTGCGGGTGAGCAGGATCATGTCCGGCCCGGGGCTGAACTGGCCGAGCGCCATCAAGCCGGCGAAGGCCGCGAGCTCAAGCGCGGGGTTCACTTGGTGGCGGCCAGCAGGTAGGCGGTCAGGGCCTTCTCATCCGCCGCGGAAATCCCGGCATTCCACGCCATTCCGGGTGCCACCACGTGCCAGTCCTCCTTGCTCACGTCCTTCGGCAGGATGTGCTCGTGGCAGCGGCCGCAGTGGGCCAGGTAAACCGCATGGCCTCGCTGGAGGGTCGCGACGTTCACCTTGCTGCGAGTGGCCATAGCCGCGTCGGGGATCGGAGCGGTCTTTGTTGTGGCGCAGCCCGCCAGTGCCAGGATCACGAGGCCTGATAAAAGTCCCTTCATGAGCCGATGCTAGGACGGGCGATGCGTTTCCGGCAATCCAATCTCGACCCCGGCACCGCCCACAAATGCTGCTGACGGAGCCGTTCCCGTGGTGTAGGGAGGGGAGCGTGAGATTCGTTATCATCCTGGACTGTCGAGCGTTTCATCGAACTCCTTGGATGAGCCGTTGATCAATCGGCAATCGCCGCTTTCGGGATCTTCTTCTTCTGCTCCCGCAGCGCGCGGATGATGGCTGGCGCGGCGGTCACGCGGAGGCGGATCCGGTCGCCTTCATCGCGCGACCACCTCAAATGCAGGTCCACGGTGCGGCCTTTCACTTCCACGGGAAAGACCGCCTGCTTTTCCTCGTTGGGCCGATGGTAGTCGATTCGTTCAAGCAGCGAGAGCATCTGCTTGTCCTCGAAGCCGCTGTCCACGATTTCGCGGATGCGTTCGAAGACGAACGGCAGGTATTCCGTGGAGGTGCGGATCAACAGGGTGCGTCGCGTGGCCCAGGCTTTTTCCAGTTCGGCGAGCATTTCCTCCGAGGTCGATTCGCCGAGCCGGTCGTAGCGTTCCAGCCAGCGCCGCCGCCAGATCCATGCCAGCACCAAGCCGACCGGCCACGCGATGATCACCATCCAGATGATCAGCTTGGAAACGACGGTCGAATCGAACGGAGGCATCACCCGGGACCGTAACCGATGCCGTGCGGAAGGGAAGGACGCAGATTTTTTCGCACCATGGCCGCGATGGCACGCGGGATTCCGAAGCGTGATTTTCGAGCGACGGCCTGTTCCGTCAGGTGGAGACGATTGATCCCGCGCGCGTGGAGGTCATGCGCAAGGAAATCGCCGGGAAGTGGGCCGGCGTGCTACTCGTCCCGCTGCGGCGTGGTCAGGAGGAAGGTCATGAGGTCTTTTCTTTCCTCTTCGCTGAGCAGGGAAAGCAGCCCCGGAGGCATCAGGGACACCGGCAAGGCGGTGTTCTTCACGATCTCGGATTTCCTCACCACGCTCACATGCCCGCCGGGGGCCGCGAGCTTGAGTTCGGTGGCGGTTTCGCCCACGCGCGTGCCCACCACCGAACCGCCGCCTTTCAACGTCACCTGATACGCGACGGCGTCGGGATTGATGGTGGCGCTCGGGTCGTTGATGTCGCGCAGCACGCTGGCGTAGTCGCGGTGGGCGGTATTGCTCAGGTCGGGACCGACGGCGTGGCCCTCGCCGCGGATCTGGTGGCAGGTGAAGCACGTTGCCTTTCCGTGGTAGAGTTGCTTGCCGTTCTCCCAGTTGCCCCCGGCGATTTGCGGGATGGCGGCCTTTGTCGCCATCGGCGCGGGTTTGGTGGCGAAAGGCATCAGGAAACGCCGGATGCCGAGCGGTCGCGGTCGCTCGTCGATGGCGGTGGTGAAGGTCGCTTCGAGCGTGGTCGCGGGCGTGGCGAGTTCGATCGTGAGTTCCTGCAAATCGTCCCCGGTGACTTTTTTCGTGAATGACACCGTGCGGCCGCCGGATTTCACGAGGCAGCCGGGGGCCTCGACGGAAACCGTCGCGTCGCTTTTCAGCGTGATCGTGACGGTTTCCGGTTCCGGCGTGTAGTCGAGCTTCGAGCCCGGTTGCACGGCGGGCTGGAGCAGATGGGAAAGATCGAGCTGGGACTGGAGCACCAGCTTGCCCGGCCGGGAAAGATGGTCCCACGCGGCATCGTGCGACGCGCTGCCGCGAGTGAGGGTTTTCGCGACCGCCAAGTCGGGATGTGGCAGCCAGCCAGCCCAGTCTGAGCCATCCTGGCCTTTCCAAGTGGCGTCGAGGCCGCCGAGCGTGTGGGCGAGGTCGATGGCATCGGCTTGCTTGATTCCCTCTTCCCTTCGAGGGACATCAAGGGCGATGGCATAGCCGACGGCCTTCGTGCGTGGCTCGGTTTTGATGACAATGCTGCGGCCATCGCCGCCGAGCGCCGCGGAGGTCACCGGCAGTTGGAGGCGCGGTTCAGTCTGCTGCGCGCGGACGACGGCATAGCCCGGCCGGATCGCTTCGAAGCGGTCACCGGCTTCGACGAAGCGCCCGCCTTCGACATGCACGCGTTGAGCGAGATTCTGCCAATCGCTCGCGGCAAGCGGACGATCGAACGCGATCACGCTCGTCGTCGGGTCCGCCGCCCACGCGAGTACCGGTTGCGGCGCGGCGGGATCGGTGTAGCGGATCTTGAAAAGCCGTCCTTCTTTCGCGGGACCAGTGCCCCAATCCGGCGGGCCGGAGTGGCAGCAGATGACCAGCTCGCCCCTGGGCGAGATCGTGCAGTCGGTGATCAGCATGCCGACCGAGGCGAAGAGCTGGTTACCCGCCACGTAGCCGGCGGCGGTTTTTTCCAGCGTGGTGCGCCAGAGCTTGCCGCGCGATTCGCCGGTGACGATGGCGTCATGTGTCCAGAATTCCGGGCCGAAGCGCGGCCGATCCTTGGCCGGGCCATTGAAGCGGAACCCGCAGGTGCTCTGGTGCTGCGGCGCGTAGTCCCACACGCTTGGCTCATCGACCACGCCGGGCAACAGCTTCGGATGCCGCGGCGGAAAGCCGTAATGGCGGCCGGTTTGCAAATGGAGCAGTTCGTCGAAGGGATTGCCGTTCGGCAGCCACGTCGCGCCTTCCTGGTCGGTGCCGAAGAGTTCGCCGTGGCGGTCCCATTGCAACGACATGATGTAGCGCAGGCCGCTGTTGAGTTGCTCGACTTTGCCGTCCGGTGAAATCCGCAGCAGGCAGCCGCGGCGCTTGTCCGGCGAGTAGGCGGGCTTTCCGGTCTTCACGGCATCGGGCGCCCAGATGTCGCCCTCGGCTTTTTGCCAGTAGCCGTTGCCGGGATTCGCGCTACCCATCGTGACATACCACGAGCCATCGGGACCGGCGGCAAGCGCCAGCGCGCTGTCCACCCGGCGATGCATCAGGGTGGGATCGTCGCGCAGTTTCGGATCGTCCCAGCCTTTCACCACGGATTCGCGTTGGTCGGGGACGCCGTCGCCATCGCGGTCGCGGAAGCGCACGATCTCGTCGGCCAGCAACGCATGCGGCATGCCGTCCTTCACCACCATGCCGAGCGGGTAGTTGTCGGAAGTCTCTCCGGAAAAAGTATCCAGCTTGTCTTCGAGACCATCGTCGTTCGTATCGCGCAGCAGGTGAAAGCGGCCGTCGTAGCCGGCGGCGAAGAGCCGGCCATCGGCGGCGTACTCGATGTTGTTCAGGTTGGTGACCTTCACGGGCAGCTCTTCCACCGTGAAGCCGGGGACGAGCATTTGCACGATGGGCCGGTCCTGCTCCGCACCACGCGGGGCCAGCGGTGCCGGGGCGCGCAGGAAGCCGGCGTGTTTGGCCTTCAGCCATTCTTCCACCTTCGCGATTTCGTCCGGCGTAAGGCTCCGGTTGAAGAACACGACCTCGGCAATCCGGCCGTGGAAGAAGTGGCGCATCTCCGGTTCCACGAAGCGCGCGCCGACGGCCACGCGGTGCATCCCAAACGCGACATCGCCGCGGTCGCGCTTGCCGTGCGCTTCGCCATCGACCCGCGCCGTGCTTGCTTTGGCGCTGCTGGCGATGGTGAAGACGTGACCGCGCCGCGTGGCCACGGGCTTGATGAACAAGTTCCGTTCACCGGATTGACCGGCACCTTCGACATTCAGGAAATCGGCCAGTCCGTCCGGGCCGGGCGCGCGGCCGAAGTCGATGGTCAGGCCGCTGGTGTAGTCGTGCTCGTCTCTCCGCGCCGCGCTGAACAGGGCCGGGAAGTCGCCCCCGGCACCGTCCGGCGCGGCTACGATGAAGATCGTACATTCCCGGCTTTCCAATCCGGGGGTGAGCAAGGCCGCGAGGTAATCGTCGCCGAGGAATTCCACGCTGCCGCCTTTCCACAGCGGCCGGAATACATGCGACCATTGGGCGAGATGCCGCGACTTGCCGGACGAATCATGCCACAGCTCCATTGCCTGGCCGTCGGCGAGGCGGTTCATGTAGTGGGCCTCGCGAGCTTCGTTTTCGCGGCTGGCATCCAGCCACAGCTCGAGCCCGTTCGTGACGGGGATCGAGGCATCCGCCCAGCGTGCGATTTCGCCGCGGGCGGCCAAGGCAAGCAGCAACGAGAACGTCAGGGTATTCTTCATGGGTCGTGCATCTTCAAAAGGCGGACCCGAACAAAGGTCAGCTCTTTGCCATGGGCGGGAGCGGCCATTGCGGGAAATCCCATCGTGGCAGGGCAAAGCAGGGTTCGCGAGCGTGAAGGGGAAAACCGAAAGCCCGAATGGGGTAGCCCGGTGGCTCCGGTCCGGCGCGGATGCCGTCGCCATGCCCGCTCGCGCCCGCCGTTTCCACGGCACCGATGGCGCGCGGATTGTAACGCCGGGCGATCCCGTAATCGACCGCTCCTCAGTCGCTTGCGACATCCATCAATGCTCGCGAAAGGCTCTTGCCGGCCTCCCGTGGAACTTTTCCCCTTGTCCAGAAAATGTCACGTCTCCAGCCTTTGGCCGTCATCTCCGTTGTCGTGGCTTCCTGATTCAAGAAGCTGTCGTGGTCCCTTCCCCGGAAGGGATTGGCCGAACCACTCACCATGATTCCCCGCCATCCATGATCGTTCTGTTCCGAAGTCCGTTCCGTGCCAGCGTGATTCACGTCGGCCCTCCGTGAGCGCCGCCGCTGGGCTTCCTTCCGAAGCTCCCGGGCCGCGCGCATGTCCGACAGAAGTGCGCCCTGCGGCCGACTTTCCGCCTTCAAGAACCGAGCCACTGGCACGCGGATGCCGCTGGCTGCCTCAAACCACGTTTCGTCCCGCATGCGAATTTCTCGCGAATCCCCGTCTCTTTCCATTGCATCGGTGTTTGGCAACCCTGACCGGCAGCACGATCTCGACGCGATCCTGGCGATCGCGGCCGCTGGTCGAACGCTGCCGGGCACGGGTGGCCAGCTCGGCGAACCCGGAACCGCGGTGGCGGCTTACGGCAGTCTCCGCCCTCTCCCGGTCTGGTGCGTCGCTCCGGTATTGCGATCGGATCGAAATCCCGCGGACCTTGTCCGTCAGGCGATTCGCGAAGGTCTCCAACTCGCCGAGCAAAACGGCTGCGCCACCGTCGCGATCGTGCTTGGCGAGCGACCATCCCTCGTCGTCCCGTGGCGGGAGGTGACGGAGCTGGTGGTCGAAACGGTCCAAGACTACCGCTGTTCCGGAAACCAACTCCGCGAGCTGCGGCTGCTGGTTTCCGACTCCGAGGCGCTCGCCCACCTGGACCAATGCCTTGGCGGCGAGCCTGCGGCGGCCGAATAAGCATTGCTCATCCCACCGGCGCGGCACACAAGCCACGCCCCGATGTTTTCCCAGCTCTTCCAGAAAAAGCGCGGCACGTGGAAGGATGACGCACTCGCCGGCCTGACCACCGCGCTCGCCTTGGTCCCCGGGACCATCGCCTTCGCCTTCGTCGCTGGCGTGCCGCCGATTTCCGGCCTCTACGCCGGCTTCATCGTTTGCCTGATCACCGCAGCCTGCGGCGGGCGGCCCGGCATGATTTCCTCCGCCGCGGGATCGCTGGCGGTGGTGATGGTGGCGCTAGTGAATGCCGGCAACCAGCGCGGCGGCCCCGGCGCGGGCTTCGAATACCTCCTGCTCGCCGTCCTATTGATGGGCGGGATCCAGATCCTCATCGGCCTGCTGAAGCTCGGCCGGCTGATCCGCCTGGTGCCGCATCCGGTGATGATGGGCTTCGTCAACGGCCTCGCCATCGTCGTCTTCCTTTCGCAGTTGAAGATGTTCCGCGAGCGCGACGGCGCGGTGGTCGGCGATTGGCTGAAAGGGGCCGATCTTGCGACGATGGGCGGCTTGGTCGCGCTGACCATGGCCATCGTCTATCTGATGCCGCGCCTCACGAAAAAAGTCCCGTCGTCGCTGGTGGCCATCGTCGTCGTCAGCCTGGTCGCGGCCTTCGGCCTGACAACGCAGACGGTTGGCGATCTATCGAGCGTGCAAGGATCCCTGCCGGTGCCGCACCTGCCGGTGGTGCCGTGGACTTGGGAAACCTTCCGGTTTGTGCTGCCCTACGCCGTCATCCTCGCGCTGGTCGGCCTGATCGAGACGCTGATGACCTTGCAACTCATCGACGAACTCACCGAGACCCGCGGCAAGGGCAACCGCGAATGCCTGGCGCTCGGTGCGGCGAATGTCGTGGCCGGCACTTTCAAGGGCATGGGTGGCTGCGCGCTGGTGGGCGAAAGCCTGATCAACATCGGATCCGGCGGCCGTGGCAGGATGTCCGGCGTGATCGCGGCCCTCGCGCTGCTGGCCTTCATCCTGGTCGGCGCGCCCTTGATCGACCGCATCCCGATCGCCGCGCTGACCGGCGTGATGTTCGTGGTGGTGATCGCGACCTTCGAGTGGACCAGTTTCAAGACGATCGGCAAGGTGCCGCACAGCGACGTGCTGGTGATCGTGGCCGTCACCGCCATCACCGTGTGGCACGACCTCGCCGTGGCGGTCATCAGCGGGGTGATCCTGTCCGCCCTGGTATTCGCGTGGAAGAGCGCCAAGCACGTCCGGCTTGCCGTCGTCGCGGACGATGGGGAAACGCGGATCTATCGACTGGAGGGGTTGCTCTATTTCGGTTCGGTGCGGGATTTTGCGGAGAAATTCCAACCCGCGGCCGACCCGGCGCGGGTGGTGCTGGATTTCCACGACGCGCGCGTCTGCGACCTGTCCGGCTTGGAGGCGCTAAAGTCGCTCGCCGCCCGCTACCGCAAGATCGGCAAGGTCCTCGAAGTGCGCCATCTCTCGCCCGACTGCGGCCGGATGCTCGCACGCGCCGGCGATCTGGTGCAAGTCACCGTGGCCGAGGACGACCCGCAGTACCTGGTGGCGCGGATTACCGCCAAGGGGCTGCCGGCCGATGTCTGATATCCACGACGGTCGCGGTGTTGCGGGGCGCGAGCGATTGGCGCGCCCTTGCCTCGTAGGCCCTCTCCCGTCGGCCGGGAAAAGGAAGGTTGCCGGACCATGGGGTCCGGCAACCCACGGGATGCAGGCTATTTGACGGCATGCAGGCGGACGAAGAGCTTGCCGCCGGGAGCGGTGCTCCGCGGAATGGTGACCACCACGGTGTCGAGTTCCGCCGTCGGGGAGTCCTCCGTAACATCCACCGCGGGCAAGGCGTCGCCCGCACCGATGGTCGCGAAGTCGTTCCAAGTGCCCAGGGTGTCGGACCATTGGACCTTCAGGGTGACGTCGGTTTCCGAGGAGTCGCTGCGGCGGAACGTGAACACCAGGTCGGTGGCGGTCAGGCTCTGGGTCGGCAGGATGGAGGTGTCGCCGGCACCAGCTCCGACAGGGACGCCTCCCAGGACGTACTCAAGCAGATTGCTGATGCCGTCGCCGTCCGGATCGTCGTTCTCGCCGTCGTTCACTCCCACCGTGAAGGGGAAGCCGGAGGCCCAGGTCGCGTAGCCCGATGGCTCCGGACCGACTCGGATGCTGCCGGTGCCGGTGATGAAGCCGGGATGGGTGGTGGCGCTGTAAACCCCGTTGGCCAGCGGCGGATCGATGCCGATGGTGAGCGAACCCACCTGGTCGATGCCGGTGAAGTTGAGGTTCAGCGTGGCACCGGTGGCGATGACGACCGCGGAATTGTCACCGAGGGCCGCCTGTCCGAGGGATAGCACCCCTTCATTCACCGTGGTGGCTCCGGTGTACGTATGGGCGCCATTGAGCGTCCACGTGCCGGCGCCGTTTTTGGTGACGGGCAGGTTGGCGGTGGAGCCGTTGGCGATCACGCCGTTGATCACGCCGTTGCCGGGACCAGCCAGTAAGAGGGCGCGGTTGGTGGCATTGGCGGTGACGAGCGGGGTGTTCAGCGTGAGCGTGCCGGCCGCGGAGTAGAGCGTGGTGTTGCCGTTGCCGGTGCGCATGGTCACGTCGTTGGTAACGGTCAGCATGTTGTCGCCGGAGACATTATGCAGCGCGCCCGTGAGGTTGCCCACGCCAGCCCCCGAGATGTCGAGGTCGGCGACGGTCGGCGAGATCCCGCCGCTGAGCTGGACCTCCGGGATGCGGCTGGCACCTGCGTCGCCGGCGATCACCAAGGTCTTGGCGGTCCCGCCGAGCGAGTTGGTGTTGGTCGCGGAAAGCACGCCGTCATCGACGACCACGTTGCCGGCGAAGTCGTTGTTGCCAGCGAGGACGAGGGTGCCGTCGCCGACCTTGGTCAGCGCCCCGGGGCCGGTGGCTTGGCCGCTCATGGTGAGCGTGTCGAAGCTGACGTTGAAGGAACCCGCGCCTTGCAGGGTGAAGCCGCGGTCGGTGGCGGCGCTGGTGCCGGTGTAGTTGAGGCGGCCGCCGTTGAAGACGAGGTTGGCCGGATCCGCGGAGGCGATGCCGAGCGGGCCGGGTTGGCCGCCGTTGCTCACGGTGTTGATTTCCAAGATGCCGCCGGTGGTGCCGGTGAAGCCTGGCTTGTCCGCGCCGAGCGTGAGGATGCCGTTCCAATTGCTGGTCGCGTCGGAGAAGACGACGGTGCCGGAGTCGTAGTTGATGAAGACGTTGCCGGTGCCGGTGATCGGGCCGCCGATGGTCAGGGACTTGTTCCAGCCGGCCGTGAAGTAGGCTTCGCCGTTGATCGTGACGCCACGGTTGAAGTCGGTCGCCGTGAAGGAGTCCTGGTTTTTCAGACCGCCGAAGTCCAAGAGGATGGCATCGGGGTCGAGCGACACGGGCAAATCGCCGAACGCGGAGTCCGACCCAGCGCGCACCACGCCGCCGTCGGAAATCGACACGCCGCCGGTGTGGGTGTTGAAGCCGGTGAGGATCGGGCTGCCGCCGATGACAGCGAGCTGGCCCGCCCCGCTGAGGCTGTTGTCAATAAACGGGGTGCCGGTGCGCTTGATGGCGAAGGTCGCGCCAGCACCGATGCTCACCGGGGCGAAGCCGAGCGAGCCGTCCGCTCCGCCGTCGCCGAGTTGGAGGGTGCCGCCGGTGATGCTGACATCGCCGGTGAAGCCGGTGTTGTTCGCGGTCAGGGCGACGGTGCCGGGGCCGCTGGCGACAATGGAGCCGGTGCCCGAGATCGCATTTGGAACGAGGGCCACGCCGTCGCGAGCGAACTTGAGGGTGGTGCCGAAATCGACCAGCACCGCGCCGGATCCGAGGCTGCCGGTGGAGCCGCCGTTGCCGATCTGCAAGGTGCCGCCGACGATGTCGGTCGCGCCGGTGTAGCTGTTGTCGGTGGCGAGGATGGTGGTGCCGATGCCGCTCTTGGTGAGCTTGGTCGGGCCGCTGATGCTGCCGGTGCCGGACAACGTGTACGTGGCCACGGTGCCGCCGTGGTTGAAGGCCACGTCGGACGGAGAGACGATCGAGTCGAGCAGGATGGCGGGGTTGGCGCCGGTGTCGTCGAAGGTCACGGAGTCGAGCGGGAAGAATTTCTCGCTGCCGCTGTTGAAGTTGGCGGTGGTGTTGTTGTCCCACACGCCGCCGCCAGCTGCACCGTGCCACGTGAGTGAAAGCGGCACGGCGGTGGAGCTGAGGGTGATGGCGCTGTCGGTGCCGGTGCCGTAATCGACCACCGGAGCCATGCGGCTGCCGGCGAGTTCCGGCGGGATGTTGACGGCCGGGGTGCCCGTGAGCGTGCCGGTGTAGCGGATCAGCTCCAGAGTTCCGGGGACGATCGGGGCACTGGTGGCCGAAATGTCGAGGGTGCCCCCGGTCGCGGTGAAGTTGCCGGTGGTGAGCTTGACCGGCGTGTCGCCGCCGACGTCCATCAGCAGCGAGCCGCCGGAGAGGTTGGCGTTTCCGGCGTTCACTTGGGTGCCGATCCGGACGGGGCCACCCGTGAAGGAGAAGTCCGCGGTGGAGCCGGGCTGGGACAGGATCAGGGTACCGGCACCGGATTTCACCACCGTGCCGTTTTGCGCGGCGACGCCGAGGTCCAGCGTGCCGTCGTTGACCGCGAAGGAGCGCGACCCGGCCTGAAGATCGAGGAGCCGCGGGCCACTCTGGTTCGGGGCGGAGAACAGGCTGGTGCCCGTGGAAACGAGGTCACCGCCGAGGTTGAACTGGATCGTGCTTTCCGCGCCCGGATTGCCGAAGAGTACCCGGCCGGTATCGAGTGTGAGGCCGCCGGCGCCGATGTTGGCGGTGGAGGAGCCGGTGGTGTTGGCGGCGACGAATTGCAGCGCGGCGTTGTTCGAAATGGACAGCGCCTGGGTGGTGAAGGTCTGGCCGGAATTCAGCTGGTGGGTGCCGCCGGAGAGCGTGGTGGTGCCGGTGACATTGAAGCCCGAGAGGCTGGAGATGGTGCCGGAGTTGACGCTCAGCGAGGAGAGCGTCTGGGAGCGACCCGCGTTGAAGGCGATCCCGCCGCCGGTGACAGTGATGCTCGAGGTGGGCGAAAGCTGGTCGTTGTTGACGAGGCGCAGCGTGCCGCCGGTGACGAGAATGTTCCCGGGGACGGCGAGGACCCCGGTTTTTTCGAGGGATAGCTCGCCGCCTGCGACGGTAACCAGGCCGCCGATGGTGTTGGCGGAGGTGCCGGAGAGGATCAGCTGGCTGGCTCCGGTCTTGGTGATGCTCCCGGAGCCGGACATCACGCCGGAGAACCGGAAGTTCACGTTGTTGGCGTTGTTGGCGTCGCGGTTGTTGGTGATCGTGTGGAGGCTGTTCCACTCCATGTTCGACGCGATCTCGAAGGTCCCGGACTTGTTGTTGGTGCCGCTGCCGGTAACCACGCCGGAGGTGTTGTTGAACTGGAGGGGCCGGGTGATCGCGAAGGTTCCCGAATTCTGCGAGAAGATCAGCGTCGCCGAGTTGTTGACGACGATTTTTCCGGTTCCCGTGGTGCCGATCGTGAGCGGCAGGGATCCGCCGGCGTTCAGCTTGAGGGCACCTTCATTGACGTTCACGTCGCCATTGCCGGTGACATTGACGGCCCCCATCGTGAGCTGGCCGGTGCCGGATTTGCTGAGATTCGCATTGAGCGTGACCGAACCCGGGACCCCGCTGCTTGCCACTTCATTGAAGGCGATGCCGCGGTCGGCCGTGGCGTCGCCGGCCTGGCCGCCGACCTGCCAGGTCTGGGCGGCGGAAATCAGCGTGTGGCCCCGGACCCGCGCGCCGATGCCGGCGGTGAAATTCCCGTTCGCAACGACCCCGCTCGCGATGGTCAGCGTGTTGGCGGTGGTGGTGTTCAGGGTGAACCCGCTGGTGCGGGTGCCGGTGGTGCCCACGCTGATGGAGCCGACCGCGTGGGACCCGTCATTGAGGGTGAGGCCGTTGGCCGTGGAATCGGCGATGGTGATGTTGCTCCCTTCGGCGGGGATACCAGGGCTCCAGTTGGTGGCGGTGGACCAGTTGGCGTTGGTCGTGCCGTTCCATGTGGACTGGGCGGCCAGCGGCAGGGTCATGGGCAGGACCATGCCGCAGAGGCCGAGACGATGGAGGAGTCCCGGGTGGGAAGAAGTCGATTGGGTCACAGGTTTCTCGGGTTGGATTTCGTTGGGGGGAAGCAGCCCGGAGATCATCCGATCCTTCCGGGGAAGCCCCTCCATCCGGGAGGCGCTTCCGCCCCGTCCAAACCCGACAAGAATTTTTCCGCCGACGGGAAAAATTTGTCATACTGCCCGCCCTACGGGCCAAGTAGCGCCTCGGCCTCGCGGACCAGGATCCGCACCACCGACCACGCGAACCAGTGGCCGATCGGGGGAAAACCGGACTCGTCGATCTGCGACTCCACCCGTTTCAATTCGGCTTTGGCCTTCTCCAAGTTGCTGCGGGCCTCCTTTGCCTCACCCTGTTTGAAGTGGGTCATCGCCAGCACGCACCGGGCGGCGGCGGCCCGGCTACCCGCGTTGTCTTTGAAAGAAAGGCATTTGTCGGCTTCCCGGATCGCCTCTTGAAACTCGCCCTTTCGATGGTGGAAGAGCGCCAGCGAAAGCGCGTTCCACTCGGGAAAGCCGGCATGGCCAGACTTGGTGCGCGGATTTTCCCGACAGACTTGCGCGGAACTTTCGAGCCGCTCCAAAGTCCGCGCGTCCGCGGGCGTCAGCAAGCACACCTTCAAGAGGTGCTCCGCTTGCAAGCCACTCTGCGCGGGAAGGTAGCGTTCGAGCATCTCGGCGCGGAAATCCTCGTAGGCCTTTTTGTCGCCGGCTTCCAAGTAGGTCGGAGCGGTCATCAGAAGATCGATGCCCTCCGCAATCCTGGTCCGGTCGCCCAGCCGGTTGGCCTCGTTCATCATGCGGAAACAGGCCGCCGCCTGCTCCCAGCGACCGAAGACCGCATTCCAGCGGCCCAGCGAACGGAACACTTCGGCCGCCTCGGGCGAGGCCTCAATGGATTCCAAGGGATCCTGCCGCAACAGGCGATCCGCGCCGGCGGTGTTGCCTTCGCTGAGCAGGATGGCTGCCCGCGACACGTTCGCCCGCGCCTGGGCTTGGCGCTTCAGGCGGGCTTGTTCGGCGAGCGCTTCCTTTTCGCGGAAATAGAGGATCGTGGTGGTGCCGAAGCCCGCGACCAGCGAGAGCAGCATCAACGCGCCGAGCACGCAGGCCGCGCGGTTCCGCTGGAAGAACTTCCGCATGAAATACCCGCGGCTCGGTTTGCGCGCGATCACCGGCTCGTGCTGCAAGTAACGCCGCAGGTCCATCGCCAAGCTGTTCACGGTCTGGTAGCGGCGGTTCCGCTCCTTCTCCATGGCCTTGAAGACGATCCAGTCGAGGTCGCCGCGCAACGCGTTCGCCCACTTCTCCCGCGGCCCCGGCAAGGCGTTGCCCTTGCCTTCCTCCGCGGGAGTTCGTGCCGCTTCGGACGGAAGCGGCGGATTGTCCTCGATCAGGACGCGGCGCATTTCCGTCATGCCATGTTTCAACAGCTCCTCGGTGTCGAAAGGTGGCCGCCCCGCGAGCAGCTCGTAGAGCAAGGCGCCGAGACTGTAGATGTCCGCGCGGGTGTCGATGTCCATCCCGCCCATGTCGATCTGCTCGGGGCTCATGTAGGCGGGCGTGCCGATGAATTGGCCGATCTGCGTGATCCCCGCGCGGACACGCGATGGTCCCTGCATCGCCTTCGCGATCCCGAAGTCGATGACCTTTGGCACGAAGGTGCCGTCGATGTTTTCCACGAGGATGTTCGACGGCTTGATGTCGCGGTGTACGACGCCTTTCTGGTGGGCGTGCTGGATCGCTTGGCAGACGGTGATGAAAAGCTCGAGCCGGCCGCGGATGTCGAGCTGCTCGGTCTCGCACAAGGTCGTGATCCGCGCGCCGCGGACGAGTTCCATCACGAAGTATGGCCGGCCGCGGAAGGTCCTGCCGGCATCCAGCACCCGCGCGATATTCGGGTGCTCCATGATTTCGAGCGTCTGCCGCTCGGCCTCGAAGCGCGACACCACGGACTCCGTGTCCATGCCGCTGCGGATGATCTTGATCGCGACGGTGCGCACCATGCCGTCCTGCTGCGCTTCGAAGATCTCGCCGACGCCGCCTTCACCGATCTTCCGCAGCAGGGTGTAGCGGTCGATCGTGGCCCCCTCCGTTTCACCGCTCGAGGCTGGCTCTGAAGCGACGGGCAATGCGTCACCGGGAAGCTCGTCGATGATCTCTTGCGCCAGTTCCGCGGTCCTCATGCGGCCTTCGAGGAAGAAAGCGGATGAGGTGCCGGCCAGATCCAAGAGTTCCTCCATGTTCTCCCGTCCTTGCGGATCGCCGTGAAAGGTCCGCTCCAGGAACTCGCGACGCTGCGCCGGATCCGGGATCTGCATGGCCGTCTCGAAGATCGCGTTCTCGACGGCGAGCGAGTCCGTTTCGTCTTCAGTTGGATCGATCGTCGCCATGCCTTGTCGTAATAACTTCAAGCGTTTCTTAGGATGGCGACATTCGCAGTCCGGAACCGACAAAAATCAGCGCTGCCCGCGAATTTCCCGGAACAGCCAGGTCTTCGAATAGGCCCAGTAACGCTCCACCGTCCGCTCGGTGACGCCCATCTCCTCGGCGACTTCCTGATTCGTCAGTCCGCCGAAGAATTTCAGCAGCACCACCTGTGCCCGCGGCGGATTGACCTTCTTCAGTTTCTCGAGCGCCGCGTTGACTTGAAGGGTCGGCTCGTCCTCGTCCTCCGGCTCGTTCTCGGCGTCGGTCATCGGAACCCGCTCGAGGTCGCCGGCGTGCTTCACGCGCTTCCGGCGGCGCGCCCGGTCGATGAGGATGCGCCGCATGGTTTCCGCGGCCGCGGTGAAAAAGTGGGCGGTATTCTTCCAGTTCTGGTCGCTGCCGGAGCGCATCCGCAGCCACGCTTCATGGGCAAGTGCGGTCGGTTGCAAGGTGTTTCCCGGCCGCTCGAAGGCCATCCGCTCTCCCGCCATGGCACGCAGGATCGGGTAGAGGCGACGCACGTCGTCCTCCGAGTAGTGGGAGAATTCCTCGTCCCCGTCCATGCGGAGAAAAGTAGTCATACAACTT
>CBKZPU010000085.1:0-20406 GCA_966696705.1 uncultured Verrucomicrobiaceae bacterium
CGTTGCTAACCACGTGGATCGATGGCGAATTGAACGACCGGTTGAGCTACGACGAGTGGCGCACCGTCCATTTCGAACCGGACAACGATCCGTCGGGCGAAGCGGGGGCGGACGCCGACGGCGATGGATTCTCGAATCACGACGAGTTCCTCGCCGGCACAGATCCTCACAACGGCTCGAGCTCCTTCCAGCCGCAGATTTCCGTGTCACCGCCTTCCCTGAGCTTCACGCTGCCCGCGAACCGGTCCTTCCGAATCGAAACCTCGGGCAACTTGGGCACTTGGACCACGTGGGACATTCCGCAGAACCAAGGGCTGCCCGTTGCCGGTGGGCTGATCGAGATCGCGTTCCCCACCGCCGATCCGCAGAAGTTCTTCCGGGTGGAACTGCTCGAAAACTGAGCGAGCTGTCACTGGAAGTCTTTTGCCTTTCCGAAGAATCGGCCTATCGTCCCGGCCGATGTCGCGAAAACACATTTTCCTGATCGCGCTTTTGGGGTGCTCCCATGCGCAGACCGTGACCCACCGGTGGACTTTCAATAGTTCCGGCACCGCGACCCACGGCACCGTCATCCCGGATGTGATTTCCTCCGCGCCCGCGACCATCGTCGGGGCTGGAGCGGTGCGAAACGGCAGCATTGTGACCCTGCCAGGCACGAGCACGGGCAATGTAGCCGCGGCATCCATCTCCGCCTACTTGGATCTCCCGAACGGCATCATTTCGTCGAAAACCAATCTGACCGTGGAAATCTGGGCTACTCCGGTCTCGGCGAAGAACTGGCAGCGGTTGTTAGATTTCGGCAGCATGAACACCGCAGGCACCGGCGAAATCGGCAACAATGCCGATGCGCCAGGAGCCGGAACAAGCTCCCGCGACAACCTGATGATCGCCGAGTGCCGCGGCACAACCCTGAACGACAAGCGCCTCGCCGCGAGGAATGACGGCGCGACGGAGCTGGGAGTCAATAGCACCCTCACCACTGCCGTCGGCACCCAGTATCATTACGTCCTCACCTTTCAGGCGGGAGTGGGCGCGAATCCGACCACCGGCGGGCGACTGACGTGGTATCGCAACGGCACCCAAGTCGCCACGCTCGACACCGACTTCCGCCTCCATGACTTGAACGACGTCAATAACTGGCTTGGCCGGTCGCAGTATTCGAACGACTCCAACTCAAACATCACCTACAACGAAGTCCGCCTCTACGACCACGCGCTCAGCGCTGCCGAAATCTCGGCCAACACGACCGCAGGCCCGGACGCGAATTTTCCCGCGCCCACCGCGACCGCCGACACCGTGACGATACTCCACGGCAAGAAGGCCCGGCTGAACGTGCTTGCGAATGACTCCGGGGAGATCGTCCGCTCGACCCTGACCATCGACGTGCCGCCCACATCGGGCAGTGCCACGGTTTCGGCGGATGGAACGATTCTCTACACCCACACGACAGGCACTCCCGCCAACGACAGCTTCGTTTATCGGATTTTCAATAGCACCGGCCAGTCATCGACCGGCACAGCCACGATTACCTTCTCGAACTCGATCAAGATCGCGAACCCGACGCTGAATGTCCCGGCCTCGCCGCCGACAACCGCATACTCCCTGCCGAACGCCCTTGGCACGCTCACCTTCACGCAGCCGCTGTGTCTGGTCACCCCGCCAGGAGAGACGCAGCGGCTCTTCGTTTGCGAAAAGGGCGGATTGTTGAAAGTCGTCACCGATGTCACCGCGGCAGCGCCGACCGCCAGCACGTTCTTGAACCTGCCCAGTTACCTCACGGGCAAGAGCGAGGCCATCGACACGGGTTCGGAATGCGGCCTGTTAGGCCTCGCCTTTCACCCGAACTACGCGACCAACCGCTATTTCTACATCTTCTATTCGGTCACCAAGGGCGGCCTGCGATACCAGCGCGTTTCGCGGTTCACCACCCAGCCGGGAAATGCCAATGCCGCCGACACATCCAGCGAGTTGATCCTCATTGAGCAGCTCGACCAATACAACAACCACAACGGCGGTGACCTGCACTTCGGGCCGCAGGACGGCTATCTCTACATCTCCGTCGGCGACGAGGGGAATGCCAACGATGACCCGACCTTCAACAGCCAGCTCATCAACAAGGATCTCTTCTCCGGGATCCTGCGCATCGACGTGGACCGCGACATGGCAAACAGCGTCGAGCCCACCGCTCATGCTGCGATTCCCACCGACTCGAATGTCGCCCGCTTCGCCATCCCGAAGACCAATCCTTTCGTGCCGGTGGCGCTCGGCGGCGATTGGAACGGGACCTACAATGGCAGCACGGTGACTGGAACCGTGCGCCGGGAGTTCTGGGCGACCGGCCTGCGGAATCCCTGGCGCATGGGTTTCGATCCCGCCACCGGCCTCCTCTGGTGCGGTGATGTCGGGCAAGTGCAGCGGGAGGAAATCGACATCATCACCCGTGGCGGGAACTACGGTTGGGTCTATCGCGAAGGGACGATCGCCGGGCCGCGGACGACCAACCCGAACATGCCCGCCGACTTTCTGACTGCCTATCACACTGCCCCGGTCTATGACTACGGACGGACGGGGGACTTCGGCGGGCGTTCCGTCACCGGCGGGCGGGTTTATCGTGGCACCCGCATCGGCGCACTAACCGGGAAATACATCTTCGGCGACCATGAAACCGGAAACATCTGGGCGATGAATCTGAACGGCACCGGCGTCCAGCGTATCGCAGGCGAAGGCGGCATTGCGGCCTTTGGCTACGATCCGTCCAATCAAGACATCCTGCTCGCCGACCTCGGCGACGGCGTGGTCCGGCGACTGACGACCTCGACCGTGTCGAACACTTATCCGGCAACTCTTTCCGCCACTGGCTTGTTCGCGGATCTCACCGATCTGTCTCCCTCGCCCGGGCTGGTTCCCTACGACGTGAACCTGCCCTTCTGGAGCGACCATGCGATCAAGCGACGCTGGATGGTTGTTCCGGACGGAAGCTCGCAATTCACCTGGTCGAAGGACGGACTGTGGACGCTACCGACGGGCACGGTCTGGGTGAAGCACTTCGACATGGAAATGGAGCGCGGGGAGCCCGCGAGCAAGAAGCGCATCGAGACGCGCATCATCGTGAAGAACGCCGGCGGGGCCTACGGCGTGAGCTACCGCTGGAACGAAGACGGCACCGAAGCCACGCTCGTCGAGGATGGTGGCGTGGACTTCACGCTCAACGTCACCGATGGTGGCAATCCTGTTCCGCAAACATGGCGTATCCCCAGCCGCGCCGAGTGCATGATCTGCCACACGTCACAAGGGGGACACGCCCTGTCCTTCAATACCCGCCAGCTCAATCTGAGCGGCGACATGCTCGGATTCACCGGCAACCAGCTCACCACGCTCCAGCAGCAGGGTTACTTCACCAGCAATCCCGGCTCGCCGAACCTGCTGCCGCGGCACCTGCGGCCGAATGAAACCGCCTATTCGCTTGAAGCCCGCGTGCGCTCCTACCTCGCGGTGAATTGCTCCTACTGCCACAAGGCCGGAGGAACCGCTCCGGGGTCTTGGGATGGCCGTCCGCAATTGACGTTGGGCCAGACGCTGCTGGTGAATGGCAACGCCGTCAACAGCGGTAGCGATCCGTTGAACAAGCTGGTCGTTCCCGGCGATACGACGCACTCGATCGTCCTTCATCGCATGGCGACGACCGGCGGCTTCACCCGCATGCCGCCGATCGGCAGCAATGTCATCGACTCTCCAAACGTCACGCTTCTGACAAACTGGATCAATGGCGATCTTGCCGCCCGCCAGACCTACACCGCTTGGCGGAACGCGAACTTCGAGCCTGACAGCGATCCACTCGGCGAGCCCGCCGCGGATCCTGACGTCGATGGAGACACCAATGAGGAAGAGTTCCTCGCCGGCACCGATCCCCACAGTGGTACCAGCACCTTCCGCCCCGCCATTTCACTGGTTCCGCCGAAACTGAGCTTCACCCTGCCGGTCAACCGTTCGTTCCGTATCGACACTTCCAGCGACCTCGGTCAATGGACTCCGTGGGACGTGCCGCAGAACCAGGGCCTGCCGGTGGCCGGCGGTCTGGTAGAGATCGCCTTCCCCACCGCCGACCCACGCCTGTTCTTCCGGGTGGAGTTATTGGAGAACTGAAGACCGGCGCTCCCGGGACCAGCATCCTCCCTGGCATGATGCTGCTTCCAAAAAGAATGCCCGGCGGAGTTTCTCCGCCGGGCCGTTTCGAAATGCGATGGCGATCAAGCTTGCTTGCCCTTGCGGAACATAAGCGCGGTGCCCACTCCACCGAGGACGAAGGCCCCGATGCCGACGGGGAACAGGGCCCGGTCATCATCGGAACCGCCGACGATGATCGCTTCCTCCGGTTGGTCGGCGAGCAGCTTCACTGGCACCGTCTCTACCGTGAAAGTGTCGCCGCTTGTGATGGATTCATAGTACCCGCGCGTGACCTTGAACTCCTTGGTCGTCGAGGCACCTTTGCCGTGGGGATACATGACTTGGATCTTGTAGGTCTTCGCTCCCTTGCGACCCTTGCGCATTTCGCCGCTCATCGGCACGCCGGCGACTTCGACCCCGTCCTTCTCGATCTTTTCGATCCGTTGTTTCTCCTTGAATCCCATGAAGGCCACGACCGGCCCCGCCACGAGGGCGACAACTGCGACAAGTTTAAGTCTGGACACGACCTTATCCCAATCTCGCCACTGTCTTTCTTTCAAGAAGAAAACAGATCGGAGATAATCCCATCGCGGCGGCCGGGATCACTCCCATCCGCCTCAATCAATCGAATCAGTAGCCCTTCTTGCGGACCATCTCGGAGAGCTGCTTCTGGAAGTCGATCACGTCTTCCTGGGTCGGGCGATAGCCCGGCGTGTCGGGGTCGAGGCCGGGGCGGCCATACTGATCGAGCATCCAGATGGCGGTCTCGCCGTCGGAGAACGTGACCTTGCCGGAGATCAAGGCCCCTGGCAGCGCGATACTGTCCATGGTCACCTCCACGGTGCCGGTCGGCACGGGCTTGGCGGCCTCTTCTTCCGGCTTCTTTTCCTCCTTCGGCGCTTCCTTGAGTTCGATGCCGAGATCGAGCACCAGAAAGCGGGCATCCATGTAGGTGATGCCGAGATCGAACTCATCCTTCAGGCGCTTCTGGAGGTCGGCGATGCTGGCGCCATCGGCGGCCCAGCGGTGCAGGGCGGACTTCTGTTCCTCGGAAAGCTTGCTGGCGCTGAACATGCCGCGATTCAGCCCGCAGGGCTGGCATTTCCAAGTCCAAATCCCGGAATGCATGTGCTTCGCCCGGATGGGCTGACGCCGCCACGACGATGGCGTCGAGTGAAGCGGTGGCACCTTCGAGAAAGGGAAGGCGAGAAGGACCGGAGGAGTGGAGCATAGCGGATTCGAACCGCTGACCCCTTGCATGCCATGCAAGTGCTCTACCAACTGAGCTAATGCCCCTCGTGTCCTGTGACCCCGCCGGCGGCGAGGTGGCGCGCTTGGTAGGGGTTCCCCCCGACCCGTGCAAGAGGTTTTTTCAAGAACCTGACAATCTTTCGATCAAAGCCACCAAGCCGCGGGTCGCGGCGGCATGAACCGCGGGATCCGGCCTGCGGTCATCGGCCTCGTCCACCTTCACCACCGGGCGGGTGGAAACTCGGGCGGCCGGTAGCCCGAGCTCGAACAGGGTGGCGGACAAATCGAAATCGTCCTCCAGGCAGATCGCCTCCGCGCCCACGACCTCGCCGAGACCGGAAGTTTGCCGGAGTGCCGCGTTCCCGGCGTCGCGGGAGCTGACCATCAGCCTTTCCGCCGCACCGGTGGCTTCCACGACGAGCACGGAGCTCGCCTTGCCGATCCGTTGGGTGAGCTGCTCTTGCATCTCCATGACCGGTGCCTCCGCATCGTAGGCATGGGGGACAAGGGCGAAATGGACTGCCCGCTTCGGCGAGGAGTTTGCGAGGGCGTGGGCCGCGGCCATCACACTGACAATGCCGCTGGCATTCGCCTCCGAACCGGGTGAACCCGGGCGAGAGTCGTAGGGGGCGACAATCCATAGCGGCCCGGCCTTTTCGTCGCTGCCACGCAAGGTGGCGATGAGGATGGGCCAGCGATTCCCGCCGACCTCCGGACCGGAGATGGCCTCAACCTTGTAGCCTGCGTTCGCCGGACCGAGCGAGCCCTCGATCATCGCGGCGGCGCGGGTGAGCCCTTGAATGCCGGCGGGACTGGAAACGTGGCGCTCGCCGACAAAGTCGAGCATCTTGCCCATGTCATCGCGCAGGATGTCCGCGTTGATGGCGGTGGTGAAGCGCGCCTGCTCGACCTGCTCTGCGACCTCCTTGCCCCTGAAGTGCAGCCACAGCCCAAGGCCGCTGGTGAACACCAGCCCGAGTGGCACCAGCCACAGGAGTAGGGCGATTCTGTGTTGGCGGGTCGGCGGAGATTCCTCGGTCACGCGCCATCCGTCCGCGATGCCGCCTCTCGGTGCAAGAGCCGAGATTTACCCTCAAGGCAACTCGACCAACGCGGCGGGAATCGCCTTGGAGACGGTGAACTCCTGCTGCTTCTCTCCCGTTTCGAGTTGGTAATGCCCCGGAAATCCCCGCCAGCGGGCGATTCCGCCCTTCCCGGTGGTCAGGGTGACACGGGTCGTCCAGCGGCGGCCGAGCCATTCTTCCAGCACTTCGCCGCGTTTGCGGACGGACCAGTCGCGGTTCCACGAGGCGGCCTCCGGCTTCCAATGGCTCCCTTCCCAGAATCCCCACAGCAGGAATCCCGTGTAGGCAGGATGGCTGAAGCAGGCGATCAGCGCGTCGCGCGTGTAGTCGGCGGCGAGATCTTCGTCCTCTTGGGTGACGATGTCGAACTCGGTGACCTCCTGCCGCGGCACCAGTGCCGCGAAGCGATCTGTCACGGCAAGAAGTTGCTCGGGCGAAGGCAGGAAGCTCTCGTCCAAATGCGCCTGGTTGCCGAGCCCATCGACCCGGAAACCGTCGCGCTTGAGCGCTTCGAGATAAGCAAAGGTTCCGTCCGCCTGGTAGCCGGGGCGGAAGAGCTGGTCCTCGTTCACAAAGAACGGCAGTGAGGTCGCGCGCTGGGCCAGCCCGTAGATCTCGCGGTCGAGCTTTTCCAAGCCCGGCCGCTTCGACAGCAGGTCCGCCCCGCTCCACGCGACCGGATGATTGATGACATCCCACTCGCAAACGCGGTCGCGGGCGAAGTCGATGCGCTCTTGGGCGGTGTCGAGAAAATGGCGGCGGATCGCCTCGGCATCCGTCACCTCCGCGAGATTCGGCGGCACGGCGACTTGCATCAGATAGTGGCCGCGCACACTGATCCTCCGCCGCCCCAGCCAGCCGAAGGCTTGGTCGAGCTTTTGCTTGCGCTCGTCCTTTCCAGCCGCGTCCGTTTCCCAACCGAGGTCCTTCAGCTCGTTTTCAAAGACCACGCGGCTGAACAACCGGTCGATGATCTCGCGATAATGCCGTGCGTCCTCCGTCTCGGCGGTGAGAAGCCCGGCGGTGACCGCGGAGCCGAAGCCGAATTCATGCCGGCGCAACGTGAGGGTCACCTTGGCGCCGGCAAGCGGCTCGCCATCGGCCCCGCGGACGCGGACGGAGAAGTCGGCCTTGCGGTGCTGCTCGATGCGGTCGAGCGCGGCTTTCCGCCACGGTGCGTCCGGCTCGCGCCCGGCATAAGTCCGGGGGACCCGTGGGAAGCCGGAGGTGTCGGTGCCTGCCGGATAATGAAAAACGCGGATCGAAGCGATCTCGACGGCCTGCAATTTTCCCGCGCACGACAGCGTCAGCGCTGCCTGGCCCTTCTCGATGGCCGTGGTGACACGGAACACCACCGGCACCTCCTTGAGTTCGGGTCCCAGCTCCAGCGCGGTGCTTGGCGCGGCCATGGTGTAGGGCGGCCCCGAGAGCTGGAGCTTCGCTTCGATGGTAGCACTCCCCGCCGGGGCGCGCCCTTTGATCAGGGCGAGCACGCTTTCTCCCGGAACCAGCGCCGCCGCCGGACAGTCGAGCGAAACTTGGGCGAGAAAAGCGCGTCCCTCGTCCGGCCGGGTCACGGCGATTTTCCATCCCCCGCCCTCAAGTTGGCTGACGGTGGCATGGCCGGGATCGACGTGAACTTTCAAGGCCGATTCCCCCGCCAAATCACTGCCGCCCGGAGGCACCTGGATGTCCGCGAACAGCGATGTGACCGCAACGAGACCGGACAAAAGCCGGAGGAGGAGCGCCGGAAGCTTCATGGGCATCCTGAGGTTAGGGCCGATCCGCTCCCGGAAGCACGCTCAAAGCCTGTCGCGGTCCAGGGGGGCGACGGATTTCCGCCATGGCCGCGGTTTTGTTTGCCACCGCGCCGTCGGCCCGAAAGACTGCGCGCCGCTGTTCGCCGCGTCATGAAAGTCGTCGCTGTCGCCAATCAAAAAGGAGGCGTGGGAAAAACCACCACCGCGCTCAACCTTTCCGCCGCCCTCGCCCTGCGCGGGCAACGCGTGCTGCTGATCGACCTCGACCCGCAGGCAAACACCACCAGCGGCCTGGGCATCGAGTGCGATGGCGAGGGCACCGTCTATCCCGCGCTGCTCGGCCACGCGAATGTCCGCGAGAAGATCATCCCGACCGGCCGCGACAATCTTTCGATCATCCCGTCGCACATGGATCTCGCCGGCGTGGAAATCGAGCTCGCCCGCGGCGATGATCACCTGACCCGCCTGCGCATCCATCTTCAAGGGCTCAAGCCGAACGACCTGTTCGACGTTTGCATCCTCGACACCCCGCCGTCGCTCGGCGTGCTGATGACCTCTGCCCTCGCCGCGGCCGATGAGATCCTGATCCCGCTCCAGTGCGAGTGGTTCGGCCTCGAAGGCTTGGCGAAGATCGTCCACGTCATCGACCAGATCCGCGAATCCGGCGCGAATCCGGACCTGACGCTGGAAGGCATCGTCATGACCATGTTCGACGGCCGCACCAACTTGGCGAAGCAGGTTGTGGATGAAGTCGGCAATTATTTCCCCGGCGCGCTTTACCGCACGGTCATCCCGCGGACCATCCGCCTGGGGGAAGCACCGAGTTACGCGAAGACCATCTTCGAACACGATTCCACCGGCATCGGCGCGAACGCCTACATGAGCCTCGCTGACGAGTTCCTGACCCGCCACGCCGCGGTCGGGCCCGTGCTGGCGTGAAGCTGCCTTCGCAGGCGCGGTCGTGACATCGATAGGGCCGACTCATTCGAAGGTTCCGCGTTCTCTCACGAACCCGCCCACGGTTGGAATGGCGGGCGCTTTGGGAGAGGCTAAAATCCGGGGTTTCCCGCATTGCCCGGCCGGTAGGCGCTTCTCTTTGTAGGACAAGGGATTCCCGCTTGACCCCGCGGGCCGCAGATCGCCATAGTCCGCCGCCTTCCCGAATGCTCGGGAAGGTCGAATTTTTTGAACCCTTGCAATCGGCGGACGGTGCCGCGCCGGGGCTCTGACGACCGTCAAATTCCTTTCCAATCCTTTCATTCTTAAATGTTCGCTCGATTATTCGGGAGCTGGTTTTCCAACGACATCGGCATCGACCTCGGCACCGCCAATACCCTCGTCAACGTCAAGGATCAGGGCATCGTCCTGCGCGAGCCGTCGGTGGTCGCCGTCAAGGCGGGCACCAATGAAGTGCTGGCCGTGGGCGATGACGCCAAGCGCATGCTCGGCCGCACGCCAGGCAACATCGTCGCGATCCGCCCGCTGAAAGACGGGGTGATCGCCGACTTCGAGGTCACCGAGGCGATGCTCCGCCATTTCATCCGCAAGGCGAACAATCGCCGGCGGAACAATCCGCGGGTGGTCATCGCGGTCCCGTCCGGCATCACGGAAGTGGAGCGCCGCGCGGTCAGCGAGTCGGCCGAGCAGGCTGGCGCCCGCGAAGTCCACATCGTGGAGGAGCCGATGGCCGCCGCGATCGGCGTGGGTCTGCCGGTGATGGATGCTTCCGGCAACATGATCGTCGATATCGGCGGTGGCACCACGGAAGTGGCGCTCATTTCGCTGGGCGGCATCGTTTTCGCCCGCTCGGTGCGGACCGCCGGCGATGAGCTGGATGAGGCGATCGTTTCCTACATGAAGCGGGCCTACAACCTGATGATCGGCGAGCGCACCGCGGAGGACATCAAGATTCGACTCGGCTCCGCGGCTCCGCTGACCAAGGAGATCACCATGGACGTGAAGGGCCGTGACCTCGTGGCCGGCCTGCCGAAAACCATCACCATCACCTCGCAGGAAATCCGCGAGGCCATGGCCGACCCGCTTTCCACCATCGTCGATGCGGTGCGCACGACGCTGGAGCGTTGCCCGCCGGAGCTTGCCGCCGACCTCGTGGACCGCGGCATCGTGCTGGCCGGCGGTGGAGCCCTGTTGCGGGGCTTGGACCGACTTCTCCGGGAAGAAACGGGCCTGCCGGTCCATGTCGCCGAGGATCCCCTCAGCGCCGTGGCGGAAGGCACCGGCAAGATGCTCCAGGAGATCGAGGTGCTGAAGCGGGTCACCACTTCGTCCCACTACTGACCGGCTGACGCCAAGCGCTCCTCGCCATGAGGCCGCTCAATCTCCTCGCATTCCTTCTCTTCCTGACCGGGGCCGTCTGGGCCCTGACCCGGAGCGAACGCGCCGTGCGGGATATCCAAGCCACCTATTACCAGTGGCTGACCCCGTTTCTGAGTGCCGGATCCTCGATGGAGGTCAAGGCACGCAGCTTCGTTGACGAGGTCCAGCACTCGAAGGCACTGGAAGTGGAGTTGGAGACCATGCGCAGCGAGTATGACCGGCTGCGCTTGGTCGAGGCTCACACGCAGGACTTGGAGGAGGAGAACGCACGCCTGCGCCGCGCCCTGGAATTCCAGAAGCGCATGGATTTCAAAGCCACCGCCGCCCGCGTGATCCGCCGTCAGCCAACCACTTGGTGGCAGACGGTCGATATTGATCGCGGCGAGGAGAGCGGGGTTTCCCTCCACCAGCCGGTGGTGGCCGATGGCGGCTTGGTCGGCAAGGTGGACCGGGTCGGCAAGACCGGGGTTTCTTCGGTGATCCTGCTGACCGACGAAGCATGCCAAGTTTCCGTGCAGGTCGAGGGAACGCCCGAGGTGGGCATCCTCAGCGGCCAACGCGGCCAGTATGAAGGCGGGCCTCGGCTGCGCTTGCGATTCCTTTCCCGAAACGCCCGGATCAGTCCGGGCACAAGGGTTTTCACCACCGGGCGCGGCGGGCTTTTCCCCGCGAATCTCCTGGTGGGAACCATCGAGTCGGTCGTCCCCGGCCCGCTCGACTCCGAAGCTTTGGTCCGTCCGTCGGTCGATTTCACGGATCTGAGCACGGTATTCCTCCTGCCTGCCGTGACCCCGTGATCCGCTACGCCCTCAGCCTGTTCGTCCTCATCCTGCTGGCGCTCGCCGCGCAGCAGTTCATCCCGGCGCTGACGGGCCTCTACAACGCGCGGTTGCTGCTGGTGACCTTGGTCTTCCTGTGTGCCTCGGTGACCGTCGGCCCGCCGGTGATGCTGGCGCTGGCCTTTGTCTGCGGTTTCCTGTGGGACGCCCAGTGCGCCCTGGGTCCAGCCGGAGGCGACCCGGAAGTTTACAAGTATCCCGTGGAGTCGTTGCGCTTCGGCTACTCGATCCTCCTCTACGGGGTGATCGGTTACCTGATGCAGGGGATCCAGCCGCTGTTCCGCGAGGGCAAATGGCAGTTTTCCACCGTTCTGGTCGGCATCTCGATCTTCGTCTATCTGGCCGCGGAGTATCTCATCATCAATTTCATCCGCGGCGGCTTCGTCTTCACCGAGGCCACCCTGTTCCAGATCGCCGCGACCTCCACGCTCACCATGCTGTTCTCGCCGCTGGTGTTCTGGGTGCTGTTTTCCATCGCCGGGAAGTTCGGCCACGAGATCCGCTTCGAAGGATTGAAGAAGAAAAAGCAACGCTCCCGCCGCCGCTCTATCGCGTGAGACCATGATCGAACCCCGCTACCGGCTTCGCGTCTATCTGCTGACCGCCCTCGTGCTGTTTGGCTTCGGGGTGCTGTTGTCGCGGCTCTTCGATTTCCAGATCAACAAGCGCGAGTTCTATCAGCGCCAGGTCCCCGGCAACCGCCAGATCACCGTCCGCGAACCCGGCATCCGGGGTGTAATCAAGGATCGCAATGGCATCGAACTCGCCCGCAACAAGCGGCAGTATGAGGTCTCCTTCAACCTCGAGGAAATCCATCAGGCCTACCGGCTCCAACGGGAGCAGGATCCAAAGATCGCCACCGTCAAGGACGACGATGGCATCAAGCGCCCCGCCGAAATCACCGACATCGTCGAGATTGTAAAGGAGCGCGTGATCGGCCCGCTCACCGATCTCGGATTGGACCGGAATTTCAACGCCGAGGCGATGCGGGTCCACTACAAGACCCATGGCGGCCTGGTGCCTTTTGTCTATACCACGGATGTCGCCTACGAGGACTTCGCGAAGTTCGCCGAGCACTCGCTCGATATCCCCGGGGTCTATCTCAACGTCCGGCCGCTGCGTGAGTATCCTTACAAGGCGCTCTCCTGCCACACCTTGGGCTACCTCCGCCAGTGGTCAAAGGGCACCATCCCCGAGGACGCGCGCCGCGAATATGGCTACCAGTATGTCGGCGACGACATGGGAATCGCCGGAGTCGAAGCCACCCTCGACGACATGCTGCGCGGCCCCGAGGGCTGGAAGCAGATCGTCAAGAACGAGAAGGGCAAGATTCTCGGCGAGACGCCCGTGGATGCAATCGATCCGGGCGTCGGCGCGGAGGTCACGCTGACGATCGATGCCGAGGTCCAATACCTCGTCTCGAATGTCATCCGTCGCGCCGGTACCGCCTCCGGGATCGTGATGGACGTGCGCACCGGGGAGATCCTGGCCATGGCCTCGATCCCCGACTACAATCCGAACGACTACATTCCTAGTATTTCCAAGGCCAAGGCCGAGGAATACGACAAGAATCCGCTCCACCCGTGGATGGACCGCAACATCAACGCGTTCGCTCCCGGCTCCACCTTCAAGGTCCCCACGGCACTGGTCGGTGCCACCCGTGGCTTCGCGACCCGAACCTTCAACTGTAGTGGCGGGGTCAATTACGGGACCCAGCGAGTCCGCTGCTGGATCGAAAAGATGAAGGGCGGCAGCCACGGCGGACTAGATCTGCCGAAGGCGATCCAGCAGTCCTGCAACCCGTACTTCATGCAGCTCGCGAACGCCATCGGCCCCAAGGGCATGCCGGATGGCTTCCGCATGCTGGGATTCGGGGAAAAGACCGGAGTTCCGCTCCCCGGCGAGCAAACCGGCACGGTGATCGGCAGCCGCGAATGGCAGCGCAAGAACCCGAACGACCGCCCTACGCCGATCAACATGGGCTTCGCCGCGATCGGCCAAGGGAACTCGATGGCCACCCCGCTGCAACTCTGCTCGATGATTTCCTGCGTCGCCAACGGCGGCCGCTACTACCAGCCGCGGCTGGTGAAGAAGGCCGTTAACCGCAGCGGCAAAACTCTCATCGAAGACGTCCCGAAACTCAAAGTGGATCTGCTCAAGGAGGGCGTGAAGAAGTCCGACATCGACCTCATCCGCAAGGGCATGTGGATGGCCGTCAACCAACAGGGCGGCACCGCCGGCCGCGTCAAGATCCCCAGCTACGAAGTCGATGGGGTGAAGATCCCCGGCTATGAGGTCGCTGCGAAAACGGGCACCGCCCAAGCGGAAATCGCCATCGTGGATGGCAGGCCTTACCAGCGCCACAACTCGTGGACGATGGCGTTCGCGCCCTACGACCAGCCGCGATACGCGGTGGTGGTCTTTGTCCACGACGGAAAGTCGGGCGGCGCGGTCTGCGGGCCGCTCGTCCATCTCATCCTGCGCGGACTGCTTTCACGCGATGAAGGAATGAAGTTGCCACTTCACCCGCTCGATCCGGTTCCGGGCAAGCTGGAGCCGATCCTTGAGATCGCCCTGCCCGAGGATGCCTTGGCCGCGATCGATGTCACGCAGGACGACGGCGACACCGGCGACGAGGCTGCCGAAGCGGCTGCCGCCTCCGGCATCGTCCCCGCCAATCCCAACGAGAATCAACCCGTCACCCCGAAGCCCACCATCACCCGCGAGGCCGACGCTGAAGGCACGGTGGTCAAACCGCGCAAGAGGCCTCCGTCGCGCAACCGTTAACCCCTTTCCAACCTTTCCTCTCCATCAAATCCATGATCCAGAAAATCAAACGCTTCCTCGGCATCGGGCGACCGAACCCGAAGGAAGGCAACACGGTCATCGTCAATGTCGAACGCCTTGAACGACGCGTCGCGCTTCTCGATAACGGCGTCCTCGAAGAGTACACCGTCGAGCGCGAGGGCGAGCAGAACATCGTCGGCGGCATCTTCAAAGGTCGCGTGAAGAACATCGAGCAGGGCTTGAAAGCCATGTTCGTGGACATCGGCCTCGACAAGAACGCCTTCCTTCACTTCTGGGATGCCATCCCTGCCGCACTGGATGCCGGCCTCGAAGAAATCGAGCGCGCCGGTTCCAAGAAGAAGCAACAGCAGAAGATCACCTCGAAGGACATCCCGAGCATCTATCCGATCGGCTCGGAGATCATGATCCAGGTCTCGAAGGGACCGATCGGCACCAAGGGTCCGCGCGTCACCACCAATATTTCTTTGGCCGGCCGCTACCTGGTGCTGATGCCCTACACCGAGCAATTCGGTATTTCCCGCAAGATCGAGGACCCCAAGGAGCGCCAGCGCCTGCGCAAGATCATGCAGAAGCTCAGCGTGCCGGAAGGCATGGGCATCATCATGCGCACCGTGGCGCACGGCACCCGTGCCCGCCACTTCGTGCGCGACCTCGCGATGTTGCTCGAGCAGTGGCGCGCCGTGGAAGAAAAGCGCGACTCCGGTCCGGCGCCGCTGTGCGTTTTCCAGGAGCCCGGCTTGATCGAACGCACCGCCCGCGACTTCCTGACCGATGAAGTCGATCAGGTCCTCTGCGACGACGCCCAGACCACCGAGTTCATCCGCGAGATCGCCGGCAAGGTGTCCCGCCGCGCGAAACGCCGCATCCATCACCTGCCGACCAGCCAGCCGATCTTCGAGGCTGTCGGCATCCAGAAGCAGATCGACGAGGCCTTCTCCCGCCAAGTCTGGCTGCCCTGCGGCGGCTACATCGTCATTGACGAAACCGAGGCGCTGATCTCCATCGACGTCAATACCGGCCGCAACCGCGGATCGAAGGACGTGGACAAGATGATCCTCGAGACCAACGTCGAGGCCGCCCAGGAAGTCGCCCGCCAGCTCCGCCTGCGCAACATCGGCGGTCTGGTCGTGGTGGACTTCATCGACATGCGCCATCGCAAGGACCAGCAGTCGGTCTATAAGGCGATGAAGGACCGCCTGAAAAAGGACAAGGCCAAGACCCAGGTCCTGCAAATCTCCGCGATCGGCCTGATGGAAATGACCCGCCAGCGCCTCAACGAGTCGCTGCGCGACACGATGTTCGAGCCCTGCCCCTACTGCCAGGGCCGCGGCCGCGTGAAGACGCCGATGACCATGAGCGTGGAAATCCAGCGCCGGATCGTGACCGTCATCAACAAGCACCGCGATCAAGCCGGCGACCTCGTCGTGGTGGTGAACCCCGACGTGCTCAACCGCTTCAAGACCGAGGACAGCAAGCACCTCGTGGAGCTGGAGCGCCAGCACTCCGGCCGCCTGATCTTCCGCTCGGATCCATCACTCCACCGCGAGCGCTTCGTCATCATCGACGCCGCCACGGAAAAGACGATCGATCAGGCTTGATTGGCCATTCCTCTTGCAAACGCCGCCCTCGAAAAGGGCGGCGTTTTTCGTGGCTGCGGCTTCAGCGATCCAAGAGGATCTCGCTCCCCCGCACCACGAGGTCGATGCTGCCCTTGAGCGTCTGGTCGAGGAACGGCGTGTTGCGACTCTTGGACTTCATGAACTCGACCGAGAAAGTCGTGCTGCCCTCGGTGTCGAAGAGGATGAAATCGGCCGGCTTGCCTTCGGCGACCGGCACCGGCTCAAGCCCCATCAGCCGGCGCGGTTCGGCGGAGTAGCGCTTCACCAGCACGTCCCATGTGAGGGCACCGGTGGTGACATACCGGTCGAACATCGAGACCAGTGCGGTTTCCAAGCCGGTGATCCCGTTCGGCGCGCTGGTGAAATCCTGGGCCTTCTCGAAGGGCGTGTGCGGCGCGTGGTCGGTGGCCAGCAGGTCGAAGACGCCCGACTTCAGCCCCTCTAACAGAGCCGCGTTGTCCGCCGCCGTGCGCAGCGGCGGGTTCATCTTGTAGTGGGTGTCGTAGTTGCCGATGTCCTCGTCGCGGAACATCAGGTGGTGAGGCGCGACCTCGGCGGTCACCTTGACGTCGCCCCGCTCCTTCCACCAGCGGATGGTCTCCATGCCGAGCTTGCTGGAGACGTGCTGGATGTGGATGTGCGCGCCGGTGGCATGGGCCAGCCGGATATCGCGGTCGATCATGATCTCCTCGGCGCAGGCCGGGCTGCCCTTGATTCCGAGTTTGTAGGCCACCGGACCCTCGTTGAGCGCGCGCGGACCGGCCAGCTCGTGGACCTCGCAATGGCTGGCGAAGAACATGCCGAACTCGCTGGCATACTGCATCGCCCGGTAAAGCACCGCCGGATCGCCGACGCCGTCGCCGTCGTCGGTGAGCATTTTCACGCCGAGGGCGCGCATGCCGTCGATGGCGGCGAGTTCCTTGCCCTGGCGGCCCTTGGTAATGCAGCCCGAGGTGTAAACCGGAATGCGGGCGACAGCCTTGGCCTTGTCCAATACCATTTTGACCACGCTGGCCGAATCGATGGCTGGCGAGGTATTCGGCATCATCACGACGCCGGTGATCCCCCCGTTAATGGCAGCCTCGGTGCCGCTGGCGATGTCCTCCTTGGCCTCGAAGCCGGGTTCGCGGAAATGGACATGGGCGTCAAACATCGCCGGCATCAGCAGGCGGTTCTTGCCCTCGACGACCTTCGCCCCATCCGGCACCGCCAAGCCGGGCGCCACGGCGGTGATGATCCCCTTCTCCACCCGCACGTCGGCCTCGACGAAGGCGGGCGAATCTTCGGAAACCACACGGACCTGGCGGATCAAAAGCACATCGGACATGCGCGCTTCATGACATCCCGCCCCGGCGCCGTCCAGCGCCGGAAACGGGATCGGTGGCGGCGACGGGACTCATTCAATCGCGGAGAACAGCCGCACGAACATCCGCGTGTTGCTCCCGGTCGGGATTTTCACGGTGATGGTGTCGGCGGCGCTGCCGTTCTCGACGATGGTATGAGAGGTGCCGTCCGGAAGGGTCCATTCGTTGGACGTGACATGCACGTCGGTCCAGCTCACGAAGTCCGTGGAATACTGCACGGAGGTTTCCAACTCGCTTTCGCTGTCGTCGTTGCGCGAGAAGGTCACCGTCAGGAATCCGCCTCCTTGGGACACGACGGGTTGCCGGCCGGGCGCGTCCTGCGCCAGCGGATCGCCGCCGAGCAGCCATTCGAGGACGTTGGCCAGGCCGTCGCCGTCCGGATCCGCGTCGGAAAGGGCCTCGGCGCCGGTTAATCCCGAGCTGCTGGCCCATGCGTCGAAGTAGGTCACGCCCTCGTTCACCTGAAGCACCCCTGCTCCGGTGATGAGGCTGGTCTTGTTCGTTGCGTCGGAGGTCAGGCTTCCCCAGGTGCCGCGCACCTGCCGCTGACCACCGATGAACAATTCGTTCACGGTGTCCGTGCCGGTGAAATTGAGGTCGAGGGTGGCGCCATCGTCAATGGACACATCGGCGGTGTCGATGAACGACGTTTGGTTTACCGACAAAGTCCCGGCGGCAATTGCGGTGTCGCCAGCGTAGGCCGGCGCGCTGGCAAGCGTCAGCGTGCCGGTGCCGGTTTTGGTGAGACCGCCCGTGCCGTTGTTGCCGATGGCGTTCGCCAGGGTGACGTCGTTGCCGTTGGTGTCGAAGGTCGCGCCATTGCTGCCGATGGTGACCGAGCGTGTACTGATGTCGGTCGTGCCATTCCATTTCAAAGCGCCGCCGTCGATCGTGATGGCATTGCCCGCCCCAAGGCTTGTGAGTGTGGTGAAAGCCACGGTTCCGCCGTTGACCTGGAGCACGCCGGTGAAGGTGTTGCTGGATGCCAGCGTGAGGGTGCCCGCCCCCGCCTTCTTCAAAGCTCCCGTCAGGCTTTCGCCGACCGGCGACGAGAAGGTGATGTCGTTGCCGTTTGTGTCGAAGGTCGCGCCACCGGCGTCGATGCGCACCGCGCGCGGCGTGACGCCATCGGCGCGGAGGGAGATGTCCGCCGTGTTGCCAGCGGCCCATTTCAGGGTGCCGTTGCTCAGCTTGAGATAACCCTGTCCCGTTCCGAGGTTCTGGATGGAGCCGAAGACCAGCGTGCCGCCTTCGAGTTGCGTGTGCCCGCCGTAGGTATTCGAACCGGTCAGGGTGAGCGTGTTGGTGTTCACCTTGAAGACCGTGCCGGTGCCGCTGATCACGCCGCCGTAGCTGTAGTCGGTGGTGCGGTTGAAGATGAGGTTGCCGGCATTGACCACGCTCTGGGTGGCGATGCTGCCGCCGCTGCCGCCGTTGCCAATGGCCACGTTGCCGGAGTTCACGGTGAGCGTGCCGGTGAAGGTGTTTTCGCCGGCGAGACGGGCGTTGCTGCCACCGTTCTGGATGACCGCGCCGGGACCGCTGATGACGCCGGTGACGTCGTGGAGGTTGCTGCGTTTGAAGATCAGCGTGCCGTGGTTGACGATGTTGCCCGCCAGATTGCCGGTGGTGCCGTTGTTGCCGATCTGCAGCGTGCCTTCGGAAACCGTGGTGTCCCCGGTCATGGTCGCCGATCCGGAAAGGATCAGCGTGCCGGTTCCCGATTTCACCAACGTGCTGCCGGAAACGTTGCCGTTCAGGTTCAGCGAGGTGGACGATGCGATGTCCGCAGTCGCCGCGCCAGAGAGGTTCACGGTGGACGAGATCGCATGGATCGTGGTGCCGCTCGATGGACTGCTCGTGGTGACCCCAGTCAGCGTGAGCGTGCTTTCACTGAGGGTGTAGGCGCTGTCACCTCCGAAAGTCACCAACCCGGCGTTGCGGTCGGCACCGAGCGTGACCGCATGGGGAGAGCTTCCCAGGAAGCGCACTTCGGTGCCATCGGCAGGCAAGGCATCGCCGACCCAATTCGTTGCCGTGGACCAGGCACCGGTGCCGGCACCACCGTCCCATTCTGCGGGGTCGTCAACGGCGGCCACGGACACCGTGACCGGCACCGCGGTGGATGAAAGGACCTGTCCATCGTATGCCTTCACGGTGAAAGCTGGCAGCTCGCCATTTTCATTCGCGGCCGGCGTCCAAATCACCGAGCCACCGGCGTTCAAGGTGTCGCCCGCCATCACCGTAGCGCCACCGGGATACGTGAGAGTGCCACTGGTGATCGACACGATCTGGAATGAAACCGCGTCGCCGTCCACGTCCGCCTCATCGGCGGCGGCGGATAGTGTCTCGTGGTTGATCGTGAAGGCCGTGTCTTCCACGCCCCCGGCCAACGTGGAGACGGACACCAGCGTCGGCGCATCATTCGCCGCTGCCAACTGGACGTTCACCTGCACCGGGCTGGCTGACGCGAGCTCGCCGTCCCAGGCATCCACCGTGAATGCGGCGATCGTGCCGTTCGCGTTCGCAGGAGGTGTCCACACGAAGCTTTCCCCGGCATCGACGAAGGTGCTTCCCTCCACCACGGCCACCCCGTCTTTCGTGAGGGTGCCATTGTTGACGGCGACCACCCGGAACAAGGGTATGTCTTCCTCGACATCATAGCCATCGGAGGAATCGCGCAACATGTCGAAGCTGACGGTGTAGGCCGTGTCCTCGGTGCCACCGGTCATAAGATCCATCGTCGTGAGTACCGGGGTGTCATTGACCGCGGCACACTCGATGATCACCGGGACGTTGTCGTTCGAAGCGAGCGAGCCGTCGTAGGCCTTGACCGAGAATGCCAAGATTCCGCTACCGCCCGCATTCGCGAGGGGCGTCCAGACCACCGATTCGCCGGATGAAAGCAAGGTGCTCCCCGCGGTGACCAGCGTGCCATTCTTGGTCAGCATTCCGAACACCGACTCGATCCGGAAGCTGATCGCACTGCCATTGGCATCCGCGGCGTCGGAGGCCGCGAGCAAGGCCTCATAGGTGACCGTGTAGGGAGTGTCCTCGATGCCGCCGGGGAGCATGTCGATGTCGCTCAGCGTCGGCGCCACGTTCGGCGTGCCGAGGTCGTAGGTCGTGGTGGCCGTCTGCGACACGGTGGGAGTGACCACGCCGGTGGTGTCGTAGGT
>CBKZPU010000086.1:0-20391 GCA_966696705.1 uncultured Verrucomicrobiaceae bacterium
TCGTAGGGCTCCAGCGCCGACGCCGGGATGATGGTGATGGAAGCGATGCCCGGCCCCGTCCATGCCACCTGCAGGTGATCGCCGCCGGAGCCTTCCTTGTGCAGCGTCTCGATGTAATATGCCTGCCCTCCGACCAGCTCGACCGGGTCCGACGTCTGCGAGGCATACTTGGTCCACTCGCCTTGGTTCGTGTAGCCGCTGACCGAAGCAATCTGCACCGCGCCGGCAGCCTCCGGTCCGCTCCCCAGCAGCAGGCGGGAATCATCGTCGGACGACAGATAAAAGGTGTAGCTGCCGGTGACTGGAGGGGTGACCAAAGCGCGGATGCGCGAGCCGTAGCTGTCGGCGAGATTCGCGCCGCTGTCGAAACCGGACAAGGTTCGGACGGAGGAGGGCCGATAGGGGTAGTTCAGGTTGGAAGTGAGATAGGCGAGATTGCTTCCGGCGATGCCGGTCCACATCTGCTGAAAAAGATTCGTAACGGCAAACTCACCCGGCGACAGGACGGCGATGGTGATGGTGCCGGTGCCGGATTGCTGCGGACTCCCGTCATCGCTGACCCCCACGGTGAGCGTGTGAATCGACTGCGCGCCGGCATCCAACAGGTTCGCCGCGGCAATCCGCAGGATGCCGGTGTCCGGGTCGATGGTAAAAATGCCGGCTCCGTTTCCGCCGATGATGGTGAAGCCGCCGTGGCTGTCCTCCACATTGACATCGGTTACGGAGACGGTGCCGATCTCCTGCCCGGCGAAGGCATCTTGATGGATCGGGAACGACGCGGCAGGGATCTCCGGAGCGTAGTTTGGTTCGTAGGGCGCGAGATAGAGTCCGTGAAGGAGTTGCTTGGGGCTACCCGGTCCCGACCACGCCACGGAGACGTGATCGTCTCCCGAGGAGTCCTTGTGGCGGGCCTCGATGTAGTAGGCTTGACCGGCGACCAAAGTGACGGGCGACGACATCTGGCTGCCCTGGTCAGGCCATGAATACGGGTCCGTCGCTCCGGAGAGATGCGCGATGGTGCTGGAATTTGACGGGCTGGAGCTGGTGCTGAGCCTGAGTTGGGCCGAGTCGTTGGCGGCGATCCAGAACCGGTAACTGCCGGTCACCGGCGGGATCACGTAGCCGCGCAGCGTGCTGCCGAAACTATCGCCATGACCCCGCCCGTCGAAGTCGGCCAAAAGAGACTCGCTGTGGGGACGATCCGGAAACCTCGCATTGGTGGTGAGATTGCTCACCGAACTTCCGCCGATGCCCTCGAAGAAGGTGCGCATCACTCCGCCCGGCTTGTAGCCACTGGCGATATCGATGACGGTGACATCGACGGTGGCGGTGGAGAAAAGCGCGGGTGAACCTTGGTCGGTCACTTGCACGATCAGTGGCACGGTGACGTCCGAGATCACCTCGATATCCCCGGCGACGCGGAGTTCTCCCGTCCCCGCATCGATTTCAAACCAGCCGTCCTCGTTTCCCCCGGCGATGCTGAAGATGGGAAACTGGAAGTGGTCGGGATCGTCCGCCGTCACGGCCAGCAGCTTCGTGCCGTGGCGGGTGCGTTCCAGCATCGTCAGCGACGCGCCGGCCACCACGGGAGCTTCGTTCAAGTCGGCGACAGTGACCACCACCCGGATGGTCTCGTTGAGCGCCGCATTGAGGGTGTCGGTGATAGTGATGAAGAGTTCGAGGTCGGCGGGATCGTCCCAGCGGGTGGACAGGACTTCGAAATCCAGTGCCGAGTCGGCGAAGAGTTCGCCGGTCAGGGAATCGATCGAGAAAATCCCGCCGTCATTGCCGCCGCCGGAGATACTCCACAGGAGGGGCGATGAACCATGATCTTCCCGCGGCGGGACGATCCCGACGGAGGCGCCGGCCGGGCTGTTTTCCGAGATGGTGAAGCGCTCCGGCTTCACCCCGCCCTCCACGCTGCCACTGATGAGATAGGTGCCCATCGACCCGTAGCCGGTAAAGCCATCGTCGAGAGGGTCGCCGCGTCCGGTTCCGCGGACTTTCAGCAGGTATTCCCCGGCCACCACGCTCCCGGAGAGCGACGCGGTGATGGCCAAGTCGGGATTCGACGTGGCTACGATGGTTCCCGTACTTGCCTCCACGAGTTCCGCGAGGATGTCGAGATTCGGACCGGAGGCGGCCGGACTGAGATTCAGGGTCACCGCCCCGCCGGTGGTGGTGAAGCGGAACGCATCCACGTCGCCGGTGCGTTCAATGATGCCCTCGCCAGTGACGCTGTCGTTGACCGCGATCTCCAGGTGACGGGCGTTGGCGAGGGTCTCGCCGGCATCGTCGTCGCGATAGTCCACGTCGTTGTTGGATACGATGACGGCAAGGTCGTCCTCGGTGTTGTTGGCATTGCGGTACTCGCCCTTCGACCATTGGGTGAGGTTCTCGTAGTAGCCCACCCCCATGATCGGAGCCCAGCCGGTGGCGCCATTCCCATCGCCGGCGTAGTAACCCTCGCTGGGGCTGGTCCGGCCGTCGTGACTGAGGTTCAGGGTATGGCCTACCTCATGGGAGATCACCTCCGCCGCGGTCTTGCCGGTACTGTAAAAGGCCCAGCAAACGGTATCGCCGGGCCAGTTGTAGGATCCGATGTAGGCCACCCCGCCCGCCGTGGGCGCGGCGGTGTTGGTCGGCGAGATCACCACGTGCTGGCGGCTTCCCTCGGGTGCCGCATCGAAGACCGCGCGGTCGGTGGTGATGTTGAGGTTGAAGCCTTGGAAATCCTCCGCCACGCGCTTCCAGACTTCGAAGATCTGGGAATTGCTCGCGGGGGACGGCGCGGCATCGAAATTCCCCCAGCCGAAGAAGGGGCCCTTTTCGCCATCGAAATCGAGATAGATGACACCGGTCGCCCCGGGCAAACTCTGCAGTGGAATGACCGTCTGATAGGACGGGATGGGGATATCGGTCGGATGTGCCTGCGGGGCTTCCTCGGCCGCGGCGGTGCCCGGCGCGGCGAAGTTCACGCAGAGAATGCGATCCTCATGGGTCTCGACCAGCAACGGTGCCCCCCCGGCACCCAAAGGCTCGACCTTCCAGCCGAGTTCCGTCCCCTCAAAAAGGATGTGGCCGACGAGTTCGCCGGCCACCCCTCCGAAAGTGGAGCGCTGGAAGAAATATCGGCCGGCCCGGGGCGCCGCGAGCGTTCCTTGGACCAACGACACGCCGTCGGCATCCCGTCGGATCAGCGAGATCTCCCCCACCGCTTCGCGACCGTCCGGCAGCTCCAGGCGAAAGCGCTCCCCGTCCACGGCCCGGTCGAGGATGTCGGTGGAAAGCCGGGCCGAACGAGCCTCCCGGCCGGCCGGAGGGCCCGGAGCCACTACCTGCCCGGATGTGCTCGCCGGGACCGCGGCGACTGGCGACTGCGCGGCGATTCTCTCTCTCGCGGGCGATACCTCTTCCGGCGGGCGATTTTTCCACCACAAGGAAATCGCCAGCAGTCCAAGCAACAAGGAGGCCGCCAGGGAGGGGCTGCGCATCGTGGGTGAGGGTGAACGGGCTCCGACCCGCTCGCGCGGAATAACAGATCCCTCCTTGCCAAGGCAAGGAGGGACTTTTTCCTCTTCAACGGCTTACACCCGGATGCCCTGGAGCCGTCCCGCTCACGGGGTCACGCTCACATTGCCGAACTGCGAGGTATTCAGCCCGCCTGAAGTGCCGCTGGCGACCACCAGGCCGATATAGCAGTTGGCCGGGAAGCTGGCGGTCAGGCTACCGACCTGGGTCCAGCTCGCGCCGTCGGCACTCTTGTAGGCGGTAATGGTGCTGCCCACACGGGTCAGGCGGAGCCAAGTGTTCGGCACCGTGCCGGTGCTGCTGCTGGTGGTGGAGGTGTTTCCATTCGTACTCGTCCGGCGGACCCAGCGGTAGTCGTTGTCAGCGGTCATGCCCATGAAGACATGGCGCGAGTTCGTCGCCAGCGTGTCGCGGATCATCACGCCGACCCGCGACGAGGTGCCGGTGTCTTGCAGCGAGCTGACTTGCGCGGTGATCTCCCCGTCGCCGCTGAGCGTCTGCCATACGTAGTGGAAGGCGTCGTTCTTGCCGCTCAAGGTGCCCGCACCCGACACGGTGTAAGTGCCGGACGAATGCGAGGAAGAACCGGCGGCGATACCAGCGCCGACATCGTCTTCATCCCACGGCAAGGGCAGCGACGGACCAGCGATGTCGATGGTGAGCGCGGCTTCGTCGAAGGCACCCAAGCCATCGGTGGCGCGGACGACGAAGGCATTGCTGCCCGCGCTGCCGGCCGGCGGGGTACCGGAGAGGGCCCCATCGGCGGCCACGTTCAGCCACGCGGGACCCGCCACTTTCGAGTAGGTGATCGTGTCTCCCGCATCGGCATCGGCCGCAGTGCCGGCCAAGCTCGTGCCCACATAGGCCACCTCTTCCGTGCCGGTTTCCCGCGTGATCGGATCGACCGTGAACACCGGCGCGTCGTTCACATTGGCCACGCTGATATTGAGCACCGCGTCATCGAACGCGCCCGAGCCATCGGTCACACGAACGGTGAAACTATTCGCTCCCACATTCCCATTGTTCGGCAAACCGGACAAAGCGCCATTGGAAGCAACACTCAACCATGCCGGACCGGAGACCTTCGAGTAGATCAACGCATCACCAGCGTCGATGTCGCTCGCACTTCCCGCCAGCGTGCCGCTGTAGCTCTGGTCTTCGGTCGCACCAGACCCCGCGATCGGATCGACGGAAAACACAGGCGCGTCGTTCACATTGATGACCGTGACATTGAACACCGCGTTATCGGTGAGTCCCCCGCTGTCGGTCACGCGAACCGTGAAGCTATTCAGTCCCACGTTTGCGTTGCCGGGCGTGCCGCTCAGCGCGCCACTCGCGGCGACATTGAGCCATGCGGGACCACTGACCTTCGAATAGGTAAGCGTGTCGCCGGAGTCCACGTCACTGGCCGTACCGGCGAGGCTGCCGGAGTAGGAGCTGTCTTCGGTGGCGTCACTGCCGGTCATCGGATCGGCCGCGAAGACCGGGGCGTCATTGGTATTGTTCACCGCGATGTTGAGCACGGCGTCATCGCTAAGGCCGGCGCCATCGGCGACGCGAACGGTGAAGCTGTTCGCCCCCACGTCTGAGTTGCCCGGCGTGCCGGACAGCGCGCCATTGGACGCGACGCTGAGCCACGCGGGACCGCTCACTTTCGAGAAGGTCAGCGTGTCACCGGCATCGGGATCGGATGCATCACCGGAGAGGCTGCCGCTGTAGGCCGAGTCCTCGGTGGCCGCGGCCTTCGCGATCGGATCCGCGGTGAAGGCCGGAGCTTGATTCGAGGTGAAGGCATCGGGCTGGCCGCCCGCCGCCAAGGCCGCGATCTGGCTGGTGCCGAGCGCGGAGCGGAAGACCGCGAAGTCATCGAGCTTGCCGCGCACGCTGTTGGTCGTGCCATTGGCGCAGCCGATGTAGAGCAAGGTGAAGTCGGTCGCCAGCGCCTGCATGTTGCTGCCGGAAACCAGCAGGTTGCCGTTGATCCAGATCTCCGCGATGCCGGGACGGCGGACCAGCGCGATGTGGTTCCAGTTGGTCCACGTCACACCGGAGGGAGTGCCGGAAATCCGGTAACCCGTGCCGGAATTGCCGCAGTCAAAATAGACGGTGCCATTTGACCACGGCGTGTGCGCTTGGATGCCACGCTGTTGATCCAGAGACGAAGGCGAGACCGCCCACAGCGAGCTCATCTGGGCGCCCGTGACGTCGAGTTTCTGCCAGAAGCTGATCGTCAGCTCGTTGTCCTGCGCCGCCTGTTGCAGGAACGCGACGTTGGAAACCTCGACCCGCTGGCCGGTGGAAGTGGTTCCCAAGTCGAGCGCGCGGTCGCCGGCCTGGCCGCTGCGCCCGGTGGCATCGGCGCCCAGCACCGCCCCCCCGAGCAGCGATCCCGGCACCGCACCGATCCGGTCGCGCGACGTGTCCGGATCCGTCGCATTGTTGAAGTCCCAGTGAGCCGCGACCAGCACCGCGGGTTTGTCATTGGCGTCGGTTGGATCGCTTTGCTGCGCCACTTCGTAGCCATCGCTGAAGCCATCGCCATCGGTGTCGGCCAAGTTCGGGTTCGTCCCGGCGGCGAGTTCGCCGGCACCATCCAAGCCGTCGCCATCGGGATCCCCGTCCACGACCGAAATGCTCACGCCCGACGAGGTCACGCCGCCGCCACTGTAGGTCGCCTTGGCGGTGAGGACGTGGTTTCCGCCCGAAGCGTTCGACCAGGTCACGCTGTAGGGCGAAGAACTGTCGGACCCGATCAAGGTCGAGCCGCGATAAAACTCGACCGCGGTGACGGCGAGCGAGCCACCCGCCACGCTGGCGGTGAGGGTCACATTGTCGCCCGCATTGAACGACGCGCCCGCCACCGGCGACGTGAGCGCGACGCTCGGCGGCACCGGCGGGTTCTCGAAGCTGACCCCGGCGACGTTCGGGAAGAGCGCGCTCGCCGGAATGGCTTGGCGGCTGATGCCGGGACCTTGCCACGCGACCGACACGTGGTCGCCGCCGCCACCTTCCTTCTGCTGCGCCTCCAGCCAATAGACCTTGCCGGCCACCAGCGGGATCACCGCGGATTTCTGCTGGGACTGCGAATCCCATGCCTGGAAATTCGTCCAGCCATCGACTCGGGCGATCTGGGTCTTGCTAGAAGCCGAGCCGTTGCTGCTGAGGTAGAGGCGGCAGTCGTCGTCGCCGGCGATCCAGAATGTGTAATCGCCGGTGGTCGCGGGCTTGAGGTAGCCGGTGAGGCGGCGCGAGTAGTTGTCGGCCACGTTTTGGCCGGTGGTGAAGGTGGCCAGCGAGCCGGAGTAGGCGGGCGTGCCGGTCCAGTCTTCGCTATCGAAGGCGGAGCCACCGTTCCAGCGCTGCTCGACCACGCCATTGGCCGGAGCATTGCAGATCACGTTGACGACGCCGTCGCCGGACGCACCGACGTTGTCGGTGGCGCGCACGACGAGTTGGACACCACCCGGATTCGGCAATGCGGCGGGGGTGACCAGCGAGACCTGGCCCGCGGCATTGATGGCAAAGGCATTTGCGCTATTGCCCGCAACGATCGTCCACTCGGTAATGCTGCGGCCGGAGGCGGGTGTGGCACTGGCGGTGCCGATCACGGTGCCCGAGGACATCGCCGAGGTGGCGGTGGCGAAGAGCGACTCCACCGCCGGAACGTCGGTGTCGCTCAACGTGATGACATGCGTTGAAGGTGACGTGAGTTGCGCGCCCGAGGGATTCGCGAGCGAAATGACGATCGCTTCCGGCGCCTCGCCGATCGCGTCGGCGAGGATCGAGAGCGGCAGGACTTTCACCTGCTCGCCAGCCGCGAAGGTCAGCGTGCCGGGACTGAGCGTGTAGTCGCTCCCCGCGGTCGCGGTGCCGCCGACGGTGAAATCCACGGTAACCGCCGTACTTCCCGCCGGCCGATCGAGCACCGCCATCAACAACGGCTCGCTTCCATCGGCTTCGGTCCGGGTCGTCGCCGCCGACGCCAACCTGACAAAGCGCGGTGCGGTGCTTTCCGGCGTCGCCAGCGTGATCGGAGTGCGGCTGAAATTCGGCCCTTGCCAAGCGACGGAGACGTGGTCGCCTCCCCCGCCCTCCTGGTGCTGGACTTCCATGTAGTAGGACAGGCCGGCAGTCAGCGTGATGTTCGCGGAAGCCTGCGAGGCATTGGCATCCCAGTTCTGGAAACTCGTCCATCCCGACAGGCTGGCGATCTGGACCTTCTGTGCTTCCGACGAGGTGGTGCTGAGGTAAAGCCGCGATGAATCATCCGACGCGATCCAGAACTTGTAGGTGCCGGTCACCGGCGCGACGATCTGGCCAACCAAGCGGCGCGAGTAGTTGTCGGCCACGTCTTGAGGCGTGGTGAAGGCGTAGAGCACGCCGGCGTGGTTCGGCGTGTTGGTGCTCCACGACTGGTTCGTGTAAACCGCGGTATTTCCCCAGCGTTCCTCGAGCACCATCGCCGAGGGCGCGTCGTCGAAGATGAGGAGCGACTGCTTCGCCAAGCCGGACGAGAGCGAGGCGAATCGCGCCGCACGCAATTCCAAGGTGGCGGTCTCCACCGGCTCCATCACCCCGTCGTTCTTGATGCGGATGCGAATGTTCTGCGAAGTCACGCCGGGCGCGAAGGTCAGCGTGCCGCCGGGAATCGGAACATTGCCGGGGGTAACGAAAGACCAATCGACATCGTCGCCGGCTGCGCTGCCGCCATTCGCCGTGTAATCCACGGTCACGGTATCGGCCGAGGCCGCGGAAAGGGTCACCGGAATGTCGCGATACTCGCCGCCGGCATCCGCTTCGCTCATCGTCACCGTCGCGGCTTGGAAGCCGACGGTGATGGCCGGGGTCTCGCTGTCAGCGATCAGATAGGTCGCGGATGCCGGACGATCCGGCCCGTAGCCGGTGCCGGGCAGCACGGTCACGGTGACGCTTTCGGTGCCTTCCACATCGCTGTCGTCGGTCGGCGTGAGCAGCAGATCCACGCCGCCCTGGCCATCGGGAATCACCACCGTGCCGGAAAGATTGGCGTAGTCCACGCCATTGGTCGCGGTGCCCGAAACGGCGTAGTTCACGGTCAACGCGCCGGTCGTCCCGGTGCGGGAGAAATAAAACTCGCCGGTGGATCCCGACTCGCTCGGCGATTGGTTGGCGGTCGAAACCATCACGCGATCCCCGCCGCTGTCGTTGTCGCGGATGATCGCCTCGGCCGATGCGCTGTTATAGACCTTGTAGGCGGCCCCCGGCGTGATGGTGACGACGACCGTCTCGGTGGACTCCGCCGCGATGTCATTGATCACGGGAATGGTGACGGTGACGTCGTTCGTGCCGGTGGCCGGAATCGAAACCGTGCCCGACAAAGCCGTGAAGTCGCTCCCGGCCGTAGCCGTGCCGCTGACGGTGTAGTTGACGGTGACATTGCCGCCACCGCTGCCGACGGCGCGGAAGATCACGGTCGGATTCGAGCCGCCCTCGGCGCCGACTGTGCCGGCACGCAGGCTGATCACGGGAAGGTCGGCATTGTCGGCGATCGTCAGCGTGCCTTGGAAGGCGGAGCCGAGGCTGTAGCCGTTGTTGAATGTCGTCACGGCGAGCACGACGGATTCCGAAGCTTCGCCGAGGTCGTCGTTGTAGGGAGCGATCACCACCGGCGCGCTGGTGGCCCCGGCGGGAATGGTCACCTCGCCATTGAGCGCGGCGTAGTCGGTGCCGTGCAACGCGGTACCGTGGACGCCGTAGTACACCTTCAGCGGAGCCGCAGTGCTGCCGGTGCGGTGGATCAGGAACAAGCCCGAGTCCGGACCGGACTCCGACGCGGAGGCGTCCGGCACGCTGACGGTGACCAGCGGTGTATCGTCATCGCTGAGCGTGACGGTGGCGGTGGTGGCACCGCTGTCGCGGACATAGGCGGCGCTGGTGTTTATGGTGGCGATGACCGACTCGGGCACTTCGAGCGCGCTGTCATCGAGCGGGCTCACCGCCAGGGTGTAGCTGCTTTGGCCGGCCGGGATCGTGACGCTCGTCGGCAAGTTGGTGATGTCGGAACCATTGGTGGCCGTGCCGGTCCAGGCGACGGAAACGTTCAACGCCGACCCGGTGGAGCCGGTGCGGATGAAGGTGAAGCTGCCGTCATCGGCAGGCGACTCCGCCGCGTAGGGATCGTTCGACACGACGGCCACTTGCGGCAGCGCGGTGTCGTCGTCGCCCACGGTCATCACCGTGGCGTTGCCGGAGTTCGAAAGATAGTTGCCGTTCGAGGCAAGCTGAAGCGTGATCGTTTCCGGGCCTTCCTGGGCGATGTCGTTCACCGCGGCCACGCTAACCGCGAGGGACGCTTGGCCGGCGGGAATGGTGAAGGTGCGATAGCTTCCGTCAGTCGCATAGTCCGGCGTGAAGGTGTAGTCGGTGGTCTTCGCCGCGGTGCCACCAACCGGCGAAACGCGGACGACCAGATCGGCAGACGTGTCGCCGGTGCGGGTCAGCGTGAACGTGCCATTCGCCCCGCCTTCGACCGCATCGGCGGTCTTGGCCAAGGTGACAAAGGTCGAGTTGCCCGCGGTCCAGTTGGCGGTGTTGGTGCCGGCGACGACGTTGAGCGGGTTGGTGAACGACGGCGTGAAGGTGAAGCCGTTCAAGGTGGCAGTCAGCGTGTTCGAGCCGGTATTGAGGCCTGACAGCGCGTAGTTTCCATCGGCATCGGTGAAGGCGTACTTGGTGCCGTTCGAGACGCGCACGCCCTGCAATGGCTGGGCATTCCACGCCACGGCACCGGTGACCGTCTGCTTGCCGTGGCTCCCCACGTTGATCACCACGTGGCGTCGGGCGGTGCCGCCCTTCATGTCGGAAACAGTCAGCATCGCGGTCACTTGGGCGACCGTCGAAAAGGTGCGGGTCACCTCCGCGCCGTTGGCGGCCGTGGCACCGTCATCGAAGTCCCAGTGATAAGCGAGTGCGTCGCCATCGGCATCGTTCGCGGTGGCAGTGAAGGTCACGCTGCCACCGGCGGCGATGGTGGTGGCGCTGGCGTTCAGCGCAAGGGTCGGCGCGTTGTTGCCGGGGAAAGGACCGCGGAAGTAGGCGACATCCAGTGCTGGCGGCGAAGTCGTGGTTTTTCCGAGGACGGTGAAGTGCATGTCCGCTTCGAGGTCGGAGTAGGTCCGGCCAATGGCGATGCCGCCATCGCCCTTTCCTCCCGAGCTGCCGGGCGTGGTGTCGAGCAAGTGACCGGCGTTGCTGCCCATGCCGCTGTAGAGGACGAGCGCGGAGTCGGCGAGCTTGCCGCCGCGGGCCGGGTGGAACTCGACGTTGTACTGGCGGACGCTGTCCTTCGCCACCGTCAGCGCATAACGCTTCCCTTCCTCAAGCTGTGGCTGGTCGTAGGCGTAAATGCGATAGACACCGTTGGCTTTCGGCGAGTGGACGTATTCGGCGGGCAGCCAGCCGAGGGCGCGTTTGCTGATGGTGTTGTAGTGGGCGCTGAAGCCGCCGCCGCCGCCCATTACATCGAAATCGTTGCCATACTCCTGGTTGCTGCCATTGCCGTAGGCGGTGCCATCGGTGGTACTCCAGTAGTTCGCGTGATTGCGTCCGAGCGAGTGGCCGCACTCGTGATTGAGCACATCCATGCCACCCCAGGTGATCCACACGCTGGAACCGCCCCCCCACGAAATACCTTCAAGGCGCGGCCCGCCGTTGATGCGAACGATGATGCAGTCGTATTGGTTCGAGTCGTAGCCCAGCTTGCGGGCTTCGTTACGGGACTCCGTGTGGATCAGGCCGAGCCCATCCACCTCGCTGTCCTTCGCCTTGTACCACGCCATCGTGTGCGGCAGCGTGACAAGCGAGGTGACCGTGGTGGTCGTGGTCATCTTGCCGTAGGAGCTTTCCAAGTAATAGCGCGCGGTGTTCCGCATGTCGCTGTAGGCCTCCTCCTCGGTGTTCGGCGCCGAGACTTGCTCGGGATAAGTGACGCGGATGTAGAGGCAGCGGAGGTTGCCGATCGCGCGCGACGAGGTGCCGGGGAAATTGTCCACGAAGAACCCCGCACCGCCGGGTCCACTGGCCTGAATCCAGGTGCGGAACTCATCCTCGAGCACCGTGACGTGCGAGCCGTTGCAGAGCGTGATCACGCGCCCGGCGACTTCAACGGTCGGCGAGTCATCGCTCACCGCCTCGCCATTCGAAACGGCTTCGGTGGTCTTCCCGGAAACCGGGCAGGTTTCCTCGACCACGGTGCCGGCGGGGATGCGCTCGCCCACTTCGAGCGGCCGCACCGCGTTCTCGGCGACCGCCATCTCGCGATCGACCGCCACGCCTTGCATCGGCACGCCCTTTCGCGAGGTGACATACTCGAGCTCACCGAAAACCCGGGCCTTGTAGCTCACGCCAGCGGCCTCGAAATAACGCAGTGTGAGCTGGTCGCCGCGCAACGCCATCCCTTCGGCTGGCCGTCCTTGGTAAACATTGAGGTCGCCCGTGGAAGACACCGGCGTTTCCAATTGCGCCACGATCTCCTCCGGCAAGTCCTGTCTCACCACTCGTGGCACCGCCTTTTCCAAAGCCAGCCGCGGGTTCGACGCGATGAGCGCCTTGAACTGGGGACGGCGTCCGGCCGCCAGTTGCGCCCCTTCCCCCGCCATGGCCGCGCGCTCTTCCGACGTCGCGGCTTTCCAGCGTTCCACCCATCCGTCGAAAGCTTCGATCTTCGCGAAGTCCGGTTGCGGCGGGGTTTCCTTGGCCCATGCGCCGAAGTCCGGCGAAACCTCTTCCGCCGCTGCGGCGACGGAGGTTTCCGTCCCGGTCGCGCTCGGATTGACTCCGACGCCGGGGACGACTTCTTCTTCTGCAAGCGGGCGGCTTGCGAACTTGTTGGAAACCGGTGTAGTGGCCTGTGGACCGGAGTCCGGCCACAGCACGACGGCCGTGATGACGCCCAGCGGGGCGGCGCTGAGCAGGAGGAGTTGGCGGGTTTTCATGGGTTGGGTTTTTCGGGACGGGGTGGTCAGGGACTCACGCTGACATTGCTGAACTGCGAGGTGTTGAGGGTGGTGTTGCTGCCGCTGGCGACCACGAGGCCGACGTAGCAATCCGCCGGGAAGGACGCGCTCAGGCTCCCGACTTGGGTCCAGGCGGTGCCATTGGCGCTCTTGTAGGCGGTGATGGTGCTGCCGGTGCGGACCAAGCGCACCCAGGTATCGGGCACCACGCCGCTGCCGCTGTTAGAAGTGGACGTATTGCCGTTGAATCCGGTGCGGCGGACCCAACGGTAGTTGCCATTGCCGGTGAGCCCCATGAAGACATGCCGCGAGTTGCTCGCCAGCGTGTCGCGGATCATCACTCCGATGCGCGCGGCATTTCCGGTGTCCTGCAAGCCGGTGATGCGGGCGATGATCTCGCCGTCGCCGCTCATCGTTTGCCACGCGAAGTTGAAGGTGTCATTGCGACCGGACAGCTCTCCAGAGCCTGCTACAGTAAAGACGCCGGCATCGTGACTTGTCGAGCCAGCGAGGTTGCCGCTGCCGATGGTGCTTTCATCCCAAGGCAGGGGCAGCGACGGGCCGGCGATCTCGATCGTGAGCACCGCCTCGTCGAAAGCGCCCGAGAGGTCGGTTGCTCTCACGGTGAAGGCATTGCTGCCCGCACTGCCGGCCGGCGGCGTTCCGGAGAGCGTGCCATTGGCCGCGATGGCAAGCCAGGCAGGTCCGCTGGCCTTCGAGTAGGTGATGGCATCGCCGGCGTCGGCATCGACCGCGAGGCCGGACAGACTGGTTCCGGCGTACGCCGCCTCCTCGGTCCCGGATTCACGGGTGATCGGATCGAGCGTGAACTCCGGGGCGTCATTGACATCGGCAACGGCGATCGAAAGCGAGGCCTCGTCGAATGCCCCTGCCCCGTCGGTCACGCGCACGGTGAAGCTGTTGGAACCGACATCGCCGTTCGCTGGCGTGCCGGAGAGATTGCCATTGGCAGCGACGCTCAGCCAGGCGGGCCCGGACACCTTCGAGAAGATCAGCGTGTCACCCGCGTCAATCTCGTTGGCCATCGAGGCGATGCTGCCGGTGTAGGCCGTGTCCTCGGTGGCACCGGCGCCGCTGATCGGATCGGCGGTGAAGACGGGTGCATCGTTAACGTTAATCACGGTCAGGTTGAACACCGCATCGTCGGTCAAGCCGCCCGCATCGGTGACGCGCACGGTGAAGCTGTTCGAGCCGACATTGTCATTGCCGGGCGTGCCAGACAGGGTGCCGTTCGAAGCGACGCTCAGCCATGCCGGACCGGATACCTTGGAGTAAGTCAGGGGGTCACCGGCATCGATGTCGGACGCCGCGCCGCTGAGGCTGCCGGAATAGGCGCTGTCCTCCGACGCATTGCCGCCGTTCATCGGATCCGCTGCGAAGGTCGGAGCGTCATTGACGTTGGCGACGGCGATGTCGAGCACCGCGTCACCGGTCGCGCCCGTGCTGTCCGTGACGCGCACCGTGAAGCTGTTCGGACCGACGTGCGCGTTCGCCGGCGTGCCGGTGAGCGAACCGTCTGATGCCACGCTCAGCCATGCCGGGCCGGAGACTTTCGAAAACGCCAGCGTTTCCCCGTCATCGGCATCTGTTGCGGTTCCGGCGAGCGATCCGCTGAATGCCACGTCCTCGGTGGCGGCGAGATTCATGGGATCGGCGGAGAAGATGGGGGCGCGGTTGCGGATCTCCGAGATCCCGGCGGCGGTGAGATAGAGATTGTAAACGCGGACATCGTCGATGGCTCCGCGGAAGAACTTGTTGCTGTCGCGGATGTCGCAGCCCATGCCCACGGGGATCGAGGCATCCAGCGAACGCACGGTGGTGCCGGTGACGCTGGCATTCAACACGCCGTCGAGATGGATCGCGCCGTTGCCCAAATCATCGCGGCCAGCCGCGACGTGATGCCATTGACCGTCGTTGATGGCAGTCGCGCCAACGAGCGTGAACTGGTCCGCGCCGTTGCCATAGACCCACAGGCTGAGTTTGCCATCGGTGCGGACCTTGAACTGATACTGGCCATTGTAGCCGTTGGTGCTGCCACTTGAAGGGCTGCGCTGTTGTACGATCACGCCTTCGAAGGTCGAGCCGGCGTTGACCTTGACCCACGCCGAGACGGTGAAGGGCGTGGAGCCACTGAGCGACGAGTTGGCATTGCAAGTGACGCGGTCATTGCCATCGAATTGCAATGCTCCCAAACGCTTGCCGGTAACCCATGTCGGCGCATTGAGCGTGCCATCCGCGCCGCTGGCCATCAGATCGGCGGCCGTGGTCCCGCTGCCTTCATCCATCTTCCACCACGAGACGAGGCCGTTGTAGGCGGGATCGGCGACATCCACCACCGACTCGAAATACTGGCCGGGAATGGGCGCGGAGCCATTCGCCGGGACCGAGCCGCCGGGCGTCATCCACGCCACTGACATGTGGTCGCCACCGCCGCCCTCCTTGTGGAGGATCTCGATGTAGTAGCGCTGGCCGGCGGTGAGACTGATGAGCGACGACTGACCGCCGGAACTGTATTGGCGGAAATTCGTGTAGCCGCTCTTCGAGGCGATCTTCACCTTGTTCGCCGCGCTGGAGGTGGTGCTGAGCCACAGTTCTGAACTGTCGTCGGAGGCAATGTAAAAGCGATACTGGCCGGTGGTCGGCGGGATCAGCCATCCGGAAAGCCGCTCGCCGTAGCTATCGCCGGAGTTCTCCGGCGTCTCGGCGCTGGTCACGGTCTGGGTGACATCGGGGAGTTGCGGGTAGTCAGTCTGCGAAGTCAGGTCGCTGACGTTTCCGCCAGAAATGCCATTCCACACCTCGCGACGGAGTCCACCGGGCGTGACGGTCGGCGTGGTGGCCACGGTGAGCGTGGCGGTGTCGCTCACCAGGGTGCCGTCGGGATGATAGACGGTCAGTTGGTAGGTGCCCGCCATGCCGGCGCTGACATTCGTCAGCGAGAGCGTGGGGCTTTCACTACTAGTACCCCAGTAGCTCACTCCGTTCAGGCGCCACTCGTAAAGAAACGGCCCGTCGCCGGCGAGGCCGACATTGAAGGTGGCATTTCCACCAGGCGCGGCGAGGCGCGACGAAGGCTGGCTGGTGATGGACGGGGCGACCGGCCCGGGCGGCGCGACGGTGGCGACCTCGAAGTCGTAGTCCTCCGTCGCGACATAGCTACCGACCGTGGCCGTCAGCCGCAGGCGGTAGTTGCCGGCAGTCGGGAAGGTCACGTTGGTGTCGGCGGTGAGCGGGCTGCTGAAATTCACCGGACTGCCACTGACTTGCGTCCACGCCGCGGTGTAACCGGAGGCGAGCGGAGCGCCCTCGTGGTTCGTCACGTCGAGATCGAGCGCCTGCACCAGCCCCACGACCTCCGCCCGCCGCGCCGCGGGCTGCGGCCAGTCGTTGCGCGGCGAGTTCATCCTTACGAACGCCCGCGTCGTGGATGGTGCCGGGAAGCTCGGCAGGTTGCCGGACGTCACGGCATAAGCCAACCCGCCCATGTAGTATTTCACATTGGTGGTGCCGAGGTAGCCGCCGTCGCTGTCGCCGCCGCTGTTCGCACGACCGGGGAAGTAGAGGATCGAGCCGTCATGCGCCCGCGACATGGTGAACAGGAAGCGGCTGTTCTCCATGAAGTAGCGCTGCTCGCGGTCGCCCAGGAACGGCATCAGCATTTGCGAAAACCCGACGCCGCCAGCGGTGTAGGCGTGCGCGTGCTGCTGGCGCTGCCAGTTCCGCGAGACGTAGGACTTCATCTTCGCCAGCTTGGTGAGGTCATCCGCGGTCGCCACCGTGCCGCCGGCATTACGATAAATCTCGTAGCCCGCCGCGGAGCCGGGGGTGCGGGCGGCACTGTCCCAGCCGCCTTGGCTCCAGCCGTAGCCGACGTTGCCGTCGTCGTTGCCGCCACCGGTGTTCGTGCAGCCCTTCAGCCACGCCCAGTTCATCTGGAACTTCTGCTCGATGGTGAGGCCGCTGGTCCCAGCCACCGCGGCAAAATCCGCGCCTGCACCTTTGAGGACGCCCATCGCGACCATGGTGTGGGCATTGATGATGTTCAGCCCCGACAAGCCGATGTGCGGGTAGTCGCCGGACACCCCGCCGTGACCCATGAGGCCGGGCTTGTTCCTCACGATACCGCCGCTGTCGGTTTGGGAGTAGTGCTGGATGCGGTTCGCCAGCATCGCCGCGGCGCGTTGGACATCGACGATCACCGTGACGTCGCCCGTCTTGCGGAGGTATTCGCCGAGAAACATGGCGCTGGCGGTCACGTCCCAGTTTTCCAAACCCGCATCGACGTAGCCGGGCTGGCCGCTTTCGACGGGTTCAAGCTGGCGACCGTTCAGGTAATTCACGCAGCGGGTGCGGAGCTTGTTGATCGAGTTCCGATACGGCGTCGCGCCGGAGGTGCTGTTCCACTGCGGGTGGGCGAGCAGGATCATGCCGTGCCAGCCGGTGTTCGCGCCGAAGTTGCCGTCGGATGACGAGGTCGTCCGCGAGTGAATGTCGGCGCAGACCTTGTCGAAATAGGCTTGGGAACGCGGGTCGCCGACCGGATACGACGGCCGCCACGCGGTGGTCAGCGGCAAGGTGGCATTGATGGTGACGCTGCCCGTACCGGGACGCAGCACGCCGAGCGAAAGTGCCCCGGTTCCACTCTCGGAGCGCTCGATCGCATAGCCGAGTTCGGTGACGGCACCACGCCAGCCATCGTCATAGCGTGCGCCCGTGACCGGCAGCTTCTCGCCGTTCACGGCATAGATATGGTCGCCGACCTGCAAGCCCGCCGCCGCCGCCGGACCACCGGCGGTGACTTCGGTCACGCGCAACAGGCTGCTTCCTTCGCTCTGAAAAGCCTTTCCTCCCAGCGAACCGAGCGGGAACGGGACGTCGTCCTCCGCGTGCAGGGACGAAACAGCGAGCAGGGCCAACAGGCCCCGGGCGATGGAGGACTTCATGGGTTTTCGGGAGTAAGAAGCTTGAGGACCACGCGGACCGGCGTCTCAAGCGCAGGCAGCGACTTCGCGTTCGGGACATGCAAGGTGTCGTCCTCACGGCCGGGGCGCGGGTTGTTCACCAGCGCGGCATCGTCGCGGATCAGGGAAATGATCGAGCCCTCGCGCGAGGCGACGAAGCCGGCGGCATCGACCTGGGAGCCGGTGTAGGTCCAGGCTCCAGGAGCCAAGCTCCCGCCGGATTCCCCTTCCGGGCGCTCCTTGGAAAAGGCGATCAGGTCTTCCAACGGCAGCTTGCGCGGCGGGCCATTGGTTTCCCACTGGACTTGCACCCGCACCTTGGCCGGGGGCTTACCGTTCCGGCCACCGCCTAACAAAAGGCACGCGAGATGGATGTCGCGCGGCTGCGTGTCTGTCACCAGCAGTGATTCGTGGCGCTTGCCGGTGGCGTGGACCACGGCGTACTCGATCACTCCGTCCCGGGCATTGATCTTCGCCGGAAAGGTGGCCGTGCGGTTGGTACGGTCGATGGCCACCTCGCCGATCTTGATGGTGTCGCCCTTGAGTTCCACGCCCAAGTCGGCGAGCCGCTTGGCGGGATCGGGGTCCGACACCGCGGCTGCTCCTGCCGGACTGAATTTGCCGCTCGCCTCCACCCTGCCCTGCTCCGGGGCCACGGCGGACGGTTCCGCCATGGCACAGCCCGCCAAGGAAAGTAGAATCACCTTCCCCGTGCGAAAATGCCGGAATGGAAGCTCCTCGCGTATAAAGCACCAAAAAGCGATTCCGAGTCACAACGTCAATACACGAGTTTCAAATTCGTCACTTTTTATGGCACAAAACAATTCTTCATTCCAAATTCGGTTGACCCGAAAAACGGTTACGAGCTCGACGATCCGGCGAATCCGCACTGGTAGAATCCCGCTCCGGCCGCCGTAATCGCCCGCATGACGTCCGCGAGTCGATTCTTGTCCTTGGCCCTCGCCCTAGCCGCGCTGCCTGCCGCCGCTGAAGTGCGGCTGCCGCGGATTTTCACGGACGGAGCCGTGTTGCAGCGCGACCGCGCCGTGCCGGTCTGGGGCCACGCCGAGCCGGGCAAGAAGGTCATCGTGGAATTCGCCGGTCAGGAAAAATCGGCGCAAGCCGGGACTGACGGCAAATGGCGGGTCGATCTCGACGCCATGCCCGCCTCCGCCGAGGGCCGGGTCTTGGAAGCCGCCGAGGAAAACGGCCACCGCGTCGAGGTGAAGGACGTGCTCGTCGGCGAGGTCTGGCTGGCCTCCGGCCAATCGAACATGGAGTGGAGCATCGGGGCTTCGCGCAAGGAAGACCAGGACGCGGCCAAGTCCGGCCCGGTTCCCCTGCTCCGCCTGATCACGGTGCCGAAGAAGCTCTCTCCCTACCGGCTCGACGATTTCGACGGCCAGTGGAAACCCGCGACACCCGATACGGCCATGCCCTTTTCCGCGGTCGCGTATTTCTTTGGCCGCAAGCTGACCGAAGAACTGGGCATCCCAGTCGGCATGATCCATTCCTCGTGGGGCGGCTCGCGCATCGAGCCGTGGCTTGCCGACGAAGGCTTCGAGGGCATCGAGGACCTGCGCGACATGCGCGAATTCCGCGACGCCCGTACTCCCGGCTCCGCGAAGTTCGATGAACTCATGCGCCGCCACCTCGCCGCCACCCGCGCGTGGGTCGATGCCGCCGAGCGGGCGCTTCAAGCTCACCAGCCCTTGCCGGGCCAGCCCGCCGCGCCACCGTCGCTGCCGGTCGGCCACAACCAGGCGATCGGCACTTATCAGGCGATGATCCATCCGGTGGTGCCCTACGCCCTGCGCGGCTTCATTTGGTATCAGGGCGAGTCGAATGTCGGCGAGGGCATGGCCTACACGCTGAAAATGCAGGCCTTGATCCAGGGATGGCGGAAGCAGTTCGCCGCGCCCGAGGCACCATTCCTCTACGTCCAGCTCGCACCCTACAACTACGGCGACCAACGCGAAGGCGCGCTGCAGGGCCTCTGGGCCGCACAGCGCGACGCCCTGAAGATCCCGCGCACCGGCATGGCCGTGACCATGGACATCGGCAACCCCGGCGACATCCACCCGCGCAACAAGTCCGAGGTCGGCCGCCGCCTCGCGCTGTGGGCCATGGCCGATACCTACGGCAAGGCCGGCGTGGTGAAGTCCGGCCCGCTTTACCAAGGCTTCAAGGCCGAAGGGAATACCGTCCGCATTCAATTTCAATACGCTGACGGTGGCCTCGCCACCCGCGACGGCCAAGCGCCGAGCCACTTCGAGGTCGCCGGACCGGATTGGAATTTCCAGCCCGCCACCGCGGAAATCGCCGGCAGCGAGGTCGTCCTCAAGTCCGACAAGATCGCCCAGCCGGTGATGGCCCGCTACGGGTGGCATCAAAAGGCCGAGCCGAACCTGATGAACAAGGAAGGCCTGCCCGCCGCCTCCTTCCACACCCACTGGCCGGATGACCCGGTGCTCGGCCGCAATGTCGCTTTCCAGAAGCCCTTCACCTCAAGCGATCCCAACAAGAGCGGCTGGAACGCCGGCCTGACCGACGGGAAGTGGGAAGGCGGCGCAGGTGCCTGCTTCGCCACTGGCGATGCCCCGGCCTTTCCAAAACACGTCACTCTCGACCTCGGCCGTCCCCGCGACATCCAGGCGGTGCGATTCGGTGTGCCCAATTTCGGAGCCACCAAAACCGTGATCATCTCGGTGAGCCCGGACGGCAAGGAGTTCCAGGAAGTCGGCAAGCACGAATTCGCCGGCAAGACCCGCGTCGGCACCGAGTTGCGCTTCGACAAGCGCCCCGTGCGCTTCGTCCGCGCCACCTTCGCCGACCATCACGAGAAGCAAGACCAGTACAGCGAGAACCACGGGTTCCTCACCGAG
>CBKZPU010000087.1:0-20254 GCA_966696705.1 uncultured Verrucomicrobiaceae bacterium
AGGGTATCCAGGTTGGTGCTGCTGGCCCCGCTGAGGGTGAGTGAACCCGCGCCTGTTTTGACGAAACCCAATCGCACGCTCGACGAGGCGTTCAGGAGCGCGCCCGAGAACGTCGTGTTGCCGCTCTGGTTGTTGTAAAGCCACTTCGTGGAGGGGCCGCCGTTTTCGATCGAGCCCGCGCCTGCAATGCCGACGCAAGTCACATCCCCGGACATCAGGAACCTGCCGGCCTGGACGTTCAAAACACCGCCGATGTTGGTGGCGTTCGAGGTGTTGGTCATTGCCACGACCCCGGTGCCCGCCTTGGTCAGGCCGATCCCGGCCGCCGAGGTGAAGGGATTGGCGATGGTCAAGGTGTTGGGAGAGTTGTTGGTCCACGTCTGGCTCGCGCCGAGCACAATGGATACGTTTTGGCCGGCCGTGGCCGAGCCGATGGTGGCAGCGCCAGCCGCGGCATCGACCGTGATGCCGCCAGCTCCCACCGTCAGCACCCGGTCGGTGCCGCCACCTTGCAGCAGCGTCGTTCCCGTATTGTCGAAGTTCAGCGAATTCACCGACTGCGCGGCATTCAGGCTGACGGTCGTCGCGCCATCGACGGTATCGATGTTGAAGACGGCATCGTCCGACGCTCCCGGAACCGCGGCAGGGTCGGGCGTGGCGGCGGCGGCGGCGGTGGACCAGTTCGCGGCAGCGTCCCAGCCGCCGCTGGTTCCGTCCCAGTAAACCGGGGACGCCAGGGCGGCATGGGCGGCGGGAACGGCGGAGGCCAGGAGGCAACCTAGACCAAAGGCGGTCTCGATGAGGTTGCGGCGGGAATGCGGCAATGTGGGTTTCATTGGGTTGTTAGGGAGCAACCCGCCTTCAGGGCAAAGCTCACCCGTCCGACACGCCGCCGTCGGGACTTCGACCGACGATGGGACGGTTTTCAGGGATGCCTTCCAGAAGGGCACGATGGGGCGCAAAAATGCCCCATCGGGTTTGCGGGTTTTTGGGTTTCGATGGATTGGGTTTGGGATTCGACCCCTTTTCCCAACCGCCCTTCGGGATCGGGCGTGAATTGTTGGAGAACCGGAGATCGAATCTTGCCGCAGTCTAAATCGTCCCGTTGAGGATTCTTGTATCCATCGGTTGAGTTTGTGTGCAATTACGACACCGTGCTTCTAACAGATCCCTAGCATGTTTCCGAAGTGCCTCTTTGCCAGCTTGTTGCACATTCACCATCCGCCCTTGAATTGCCAGAATCTAGCAACCAATTTTTTAGTAACGGCCTCGTTGGTGACGATTGCGTAGGGGAAATCGTCGCATTCATACCCAAATCAAAGTGGCTTTGCGCAGGTCGTTTTTCAAAACGACGAAGCTCCGCCGAGCGGTTTTCGTCGCTGGATGTGCTCCGCCTCCTCTTCTCTAACACCCCTCAAAGGGGCGGCAGCGGCAACGCCGCCAGAATGTCCTCCACCGGGGCCATGCGACCGATCCCTTGGTAGCCGCAAGCGAGGTCGCCTTCGGCCGGCCCGATGAAGCGGCAGCCGTCCTCGATCAGGCGGGCGACGTTCCGTTGGACGGCCGGGTGTTGCCACATCTTGCCATTCATGGCCGGAGCGATGACCACCGGCGTGGTGCGCGGCAAGGCGAGGTAGATCGAGGAAAGCGGATCGGGCGCGAGGCCGTTGGCAAAGTGACCGATCACGTTGGCGCTGGCGGGCGCGGCGAGGAACAAGCCGGCGGTATCGGCGAGCTCGATGTGGCCGGGCTTCCAGCTCTGCTTTTCATCCTCCAGCGTCACCAGCACCGGCTGGCGCGTGAGCACCTGCAAGGTAAGCGGCGTGATGAACTCGGTGGCCGCACGGGTCATCACCGCATGGACCTCATGGCCGGCTTTCACGAGCTGCGACGCGAGGTCGGCGGCCTTGTAGGCGGCGATCGAGCCAGTGATGCCGAGGACAATGGTCATGGCGGGATTGGAGCACCGGATCGGAAAGTTCCAACCCTGAATGTGGAGGGTCGGGGCGAGTCATGGTCACTGGCTTCACGCACGTAGGCGCGGTGGTGACACCGCGGGAGCAACGCCGGTGGTCCGCAGTCCCCGTCGCTTCCGCGTTCTCACGAACGCGCCTACAGATTCCCCTTCACACCTCGATCTTCCACGGCCCGCGCATGGGCTGATCGATGAGCTTGTTCGCCTCGGCGTCGTCGAACTTCAGCGTCTTCGGATCGAACTTCAGGCTCTTGTTCAGGCGGTGGGCGGTGACACCCATGTTGACGATGGTACAGGACCAGAAACCATTGCGTTCGTTCAGCGCGAACTTCTTCCGGGTGCGGACGCTCTCGTGGAAGTCGGTGATCTGCGGCTCGGGATCGGGCAGCGAGGCGAGCTTCTTTTCGAGGTCCGGGATGTCGGTCTGGAAGCCCTTCGTGATCTTTCCCTTCGGCCCTTGGATGTAGGCGGCATCCTTGAGGCTGTTGTTGCCATCGAGCACGATCTTGCAGCCGTCGGCGTAGGTAAACTCGATGCGCCGCCAAGTGCCGATCGCGTCGGCGTCCTGCGGGTCGGCATCGATTTCCACGGAGATCGGCGCGGTATCATCCTTGCCGAGGATGTATTGCGCGGGATCGAGGTAATGCTGGCCCATGTCACCGAGGCCACCGCCATCGTAGTCCCAGTAGCCGCGGAACTTCGCGTGCACGCGATTCGGGTTGTACGGCTTCTTCGGCGCGGGGCCGAGCCAGAGATCGTAGTCAAGTTCGGGCGGCACCGGTTGTTCGGCCAAGCCCGTCTGGCCGACCCAGATGCCGAGCTTCCAATCGAAGCCGGTGTGCGCGCCGACGGTGATGGTGAGCGGCCAGCCAAGGAGGTCATTCATGGCGGCCTTCTTGATTTGCTTCACCGGCACGCCCATGCCGTAGAAGTTGTCCTTGAAGCGGAACCAGGTGTTGAGGCGGAAGACGCGGTCGTACTTCTCCACCGCCTTCACCATCGCGATGCCTTCGCCAATGGTGCGGCTCATCGGCTTCTCGCACCAGACATCCTTGCCGGACTTCGCCGCGGCGATCGCCATCAAGGCGTGCCAGTGAGGTGGCGTCGCGACGTGGACCACATCGATGTCCGATCTTTGTAGTAGTTCGCGGAAATCGCGGTAGCCCTTCACGCCCTTCGCCTCGCCGCCGACCTGGTTCATGCGCTGGTCGAGGTGCTTCTGGTCCACATCGCACAGTGCGAGCAGCTTGCCCGGCATCGGCAGATGCGATGCGGAAATCCCGCCGCAGCCGATGATCGCTTTGGTGATCTCCTCCGATGGCGGCGTCTGGCCATTGAGGCCGAGCACGCGGCTCGGGACGATCTGGATGGTCGCCAGCGCGGCGAGCGACTTGAGCGTTTGGCGGCGGGTGGGGTTCATTGGATGGTTTCAGGCGTGGAGGCGGCTTCTTCGATGACCTCATCGACGGTCGGCTTCACGCGGTCGCGGAACAGCAGGAAGAACAGGACAAGAATGCCGCCGGCCATCGAGGCGGGGATCCACCAGAACGCCGGCCACAGGGTGAGCACCTTGGTGCCGGTCTTGCTCAGTTCGCCGACCTTTGAGGTGAACAAGATGTCGTTGATCTTCGCGCCGCCATACATGCCCACGCCTTGGGTCAGCAGGACGAGGAAGCCCTGCGCCTGGCCGCGGATGGCATTCGGCGCCTTCTTGTCGGTGTAGATCTGGCCGGTGACGAAGAAGAAGTCGTAGCAGATGCCGTGGAGCAGGATGCCGGTGAAGATCATCCACTTCACGCCTTCCGGCGCGCCCATCGCAAAGAGCGCATAGCGCAAGACCCAGCAAGCCATGCCGATGGCGAGCATCCACTTCACGCCGAGCCGCGAGAACAACAGCGGGATCACCAGCATGAAGAAGATCTCCGAGATCTGTCCCCAGAACATGGTGCCCGCGGCGGAGCCGAAACCGGCGTCGGTGATGAAGGTGGCGGCGTAGGCGTAGTAGGCCTGCAAGGGGATGCAGATCAACATCGAGGCGATGGCGAAGATCAGGAAGTTGACGTCCTTCAACATGCCCACCGACTCGAGACCGAGCATCTGCGACACCGACAGCGGCTGGCCTTTGCCGACCGGCGGCGTGTGCGGCAGGAAGAATGAGTAGATCCCGAGTGCAAAGCTGGCTCCGGCGGCGATCTGCAGCGGCAGCGCGGTGGCGTCCGCCTTCAAGAGGGTGCCGACCAAGAAGCCCGCGGCGATCCAGCCGATGGTGCCGAAAACGCGGATGACCGGGAACTGCTTCTCCGAGTCGTGGATATTGCGCATCGCCAACGTGTTGGTCAGGCCGAGCGTGGGCATGTAGCACAGCATGTAGCCGAGCAGCATCCAGAAGAAGAGCCCCTTGCTGCCGGCCAGTTCCTGCTGGATCGACCACGGCACCAACAGCATCAGCACGCCGCCGAGCAGATGGAGCGCGCCGAGGACGACCTGTGTCGGAAAGAAGCGGTCGGCGATCAGCCCGAGGAACACCGGCGCGATGATCGCGGCGATCGGCCCCACGGAATACGCGGTGCCGATGCCCTCGGCGAAATTCATTCCCTGGCGAAGATAGACGCCGATGGTCACGAACCACGCCCCCCACACGAAGAACTGCAGGAACATCATCACCGACAGGCGGGTGGTCACGGCGGATGGAGCGGCTTTTTCCATAACGACAATCAGACTCGGCAAATCGCCTGCGCGGCGGCAAGCAGGATCACGCCCCAATTCGGCCGGAATCATCGTGTTCTCTCATGAAAAGCGAGTATTGCTGAAATTTTCCGCTCGTTTCCTGAAAGCCCGGCTTGCAGCCGGGGCGTATTTGCGGCCCGCTGTCAGCGCACCTGCCATGATCTCGACACCTCTTTCCCTTTCCCGCCGCCGTCTGCTCGCCGGCTCCGCCGCCACCGCGGTGGTGGCCGGTTTCCCCAATCTCCTGCTGGCCCAAGGCCAAGGCAACACCGCCAAGCTCAAGATCGGCCTGATCGGCTGCGGCGGCCGTGGCACCGGGGCCGCGCAGCAGGCCCTGTCCGCCGATCCGAACGTGGTGCTGTGGGCGCTGGGCGATGCTTTTCCCGAGGCCATCAATGGCAGCCTGAACGGCCTGAAAAGTTTCGGAGCCAAGGTCGATGTGCCTGCCGAGCGCCAGTTCAGCGGGCTCGATGCCTACCAGAAGGTCATCGACAGCGGCGTGGACGTCGTCTTGCTCGGGGCGCCTCCGGGATTCCGCCCGCAGCACCTGCGCGCGGCGATTGAAGCGGGCAAGCATGTCTTCGCCGAGAAGCCGATGGCCGTCGATGTGGCCGGCGTGAAGTCGGTGATGGAATCCGCCAAGCTGGCCAAGCAGAAGGGCGTGTCGATCCAGCACGGCTACTGCTGGCGCTTCGCTCCCGGTGTCCGCGAACTTTACGCCAAGATCAACTCCGGCGAAGTCGGCAAGGTCTTCTCCGTCTATGGCACCTACATGGGCAGCCCGCCGAAGCCGCTGCAGCCGGGCATGACCAAGCCCGCCGACATGGCCGATGTCGAATGGCAGCTCCGCTGGTGGACGAACTTCGAGTGGACCAGCGGCGGGCCGTTGCTCGAGCAAGCGGTGCACACCGTGGACAAGATCGCGTGGGCGATGAATGACGTCGCTCCCATCGCCGCGGTGGCCAATGGCGGACGCGCCTATCGCACCGATGCGGGCAATGTGTACGATCATTACAACATCGTCTTCGAATACCCCGGCGGCGTGCTGTGCCACCTCGGCGAGCGCCAGTACCTCGGCTGCCACACCGAGGTGAAGGATCGCATTTTCTGCGAAAAGGGCACCGCCATCGCTCCGGACATGCCGATGGTGCTCGGTCCCGATGGCAAGAAGCGCACGTGGATGTACCGGGCGCCGGCCGGCTCGGAGCAGAACATGTATCAGGTCTGCCACAACGAGTTCTTCGCCGCGATCCGCAAGGGCGAGATCATCAACACCGGCGAGTACATGGCCAACAGCACCATGCTCGGCCTGCTCGGCCGCGAAGCCGCCCACAGCGGCCAGCGCATCACCTGGGAGCAGATGTGGAGCGCCACCCAGGACATGGCTCCCGACACACTCAAGATGGGCGACAGCTTCCCCATCGCGCCGGTGCCGGTGCCCGGCCAATACAAGCTCGTCTGATTTTATCTCTCCCCTTCAAGGCGCGTGCTGGACCCGGTCCGGTCCGCGCCTCATTCTTGTTCTCCTCATGAAACGCCTTCTCCTTCTCCTCGCCCTGCCGGCCCATGCCAAGGAGCCTGAAGTACCAAATCCGCAGTACTTACCGGTCACCGAGCAGATCCACGCGCTCGTTGCCAAGAAAGGCGACGCCCCCGCCGCGGCGGCGGAGATGAAGGCCTACAGCGAAAAAGTGCCACAGGCGGGCAACGCCACATTCGACCTGATCCCCGTGCCCGGCGGCGAGTTCACCATCGGCTCGCCCGCTTCCGAGGCCGGTCGCAAGGCCGACGAAGGTCCGCAGGTGAAGGTCGCGCTCGATCCCTTCTGGATCGGCAAGTGCGAGATGACCTGGGACATCTACCGCGCCTTCATGGAGAACGGCAAGGCACGCAACAAGGACGGCACGCTCAACCGCGACTCCGACCTCAAGACCCCGGAGCCACCGGAAGCCAAGGACGGCGAAACCGTCGTCGATGTCGTCAGCCAGCCCACGCCGCCGTATATGCCGATGCACTTCGGCATGGGTGACGGCTATGGCGCCGGGTGGCCGGCCATCGCGATGACCCATCACGCCGCCAGCAAGTTCTGCGAATGGCTGACCGCACAGACCGGCCACTACTACCGTCTGCCGACAGAAGCCGAGTGGGAATACGCCTGCCGCGCCGGCACCACCACCGCCTACTCGTTCGGCGATGATCCCGCGCAGCTCGGCGACTACGCGTGGTTCATGGACAATGCCGACTACACCTATCAAAAAGTCGGCCAGAAGAAGCCGAATCCGTGGGGCATCCACGACATGCACGGCAACGTTTCCGAGCTGTGCCTGGACGCCTACCTTCCCGACGCCTACGCGAAGTGGGAAGCCGGCGCGAAGAACCCGTGGCATCAAGCGGTCAACCGTTACCCGCACGTCACCCGCGGCGGTCACTTCTTCGATGGCGGCCCGGAGACGCTGCGTTCCGCCGCCCGCGTGCCGACTGACAAGTCGTGGAAAAACATTGATCCGCAGATTCCGAAGTCGCTCTGGTACTTCACCGATTGCCGCAACGTCGGCTTCCGCGTCGTCCGCCCGATGAAGGTGCCCGACGTGAAGCAGATGCACGTCATGTGGAACACCGGCCCGGGGCCGACGGAGTAAGCCGGCGTATCAAGTGCCCTTCGCTTTCCGGCGGATCAGCACGTGTTTGTCCTTCCGGGAAAGCTCGAACACGCCGACAGCCTCCAATAGGTCGCTTAGTTTTCCATAGCCGTAGTTCCGCGAGTCGAAGTCGGGCATCAGCTTGGAAAGGTGAGTCCCCACGAGGCCGAGTGGCGCCCACTCGCTTTCCTCGCCGGTGGCGGAGTCGATGGCCATGCGGATCCGCTTCAGAAGCCCCGCGTCCTTGCGAAGGTCGGGTCCTGTCTTCTTCCCCTTTTCCCCGATGCCCGAAGCGGACTCCGAGGCGACTTGGATCACCTCGGTGTAAATGAACTTGTCGCAGGCAGCGACGAATGACTTGGGCGTCTTCTTTTCGCCGAAACCGTAAACGACCAGACCCTCTTCGCGAATCCGGGCGGCGAGCCGCGTGAAATCGCTGTCGCTGGTCACCAGGCAGAAACCCGAAAAGCGGCCGGTGTAGAGCAGGTCCATCGCGTCGATGATCATCGCGCTGTCGGTGGAGTTCTTGCCGGTGGTGTAGCTGAATTGTTGGATCGGCTGGATGGAGTGATCGAGAAGGGGTGCCTTCCAGCTCTTGAGCTGACCGGATGTCCAATCGCCGTAAATTCGCTTCACACTGGCGGTGCCGTAGGTCGCGACCTCAGTGAGTACCGCGGCGATAACGGCCGCCGAGGCATTGTCCGCATCGATCAACACGGCGAGTGGCTTGGTGACGAAAGCACTTTCAGGCATGTCACCATCCCATCCTCGGACGGACTCCAACGCAAGGCACGAAAAAGGCACGGGGCGATTCACCCCGTGCCTTTTTTGTTAGAACCCAACTGGTGCCGAAGCCTTACTTCCGCTTCTTCTCGCCCGGCTTCACTTCGACGATGCCGAGGTCGAGGTACTGGCCGCCGCTGGTCTGGTGGCAGTGCACGGCGATCAGGTTCTTGCCGGGCTTGAGCGCGGCCTTGCCTTCGGCGGACAGCGAGACCAACGAGAGGTCGGTCACGAAGCCGCCGGCCTCCGCGGCGCGCACGCCATTGAGGTAAACGACCGCGTCCTCGTCGTGATAGAGGTGCAGCGCGATGTTGTCCGGAATGGGGGACGGCATCGTGATCTCGCGGCGCAGCCAGATATCGGAACTGGTCCAGGGAGTGCGGATCTTCGCATTCGGCGGACCACCCGCGCCGAAGCCGGCGGCACCTTTCTGCCACTTTGAATCATCGAAGCCCGTGCCGAACCATTCGCCTTCCGGGCGATCGGTCGTGTAGCTCCACATCACATCGCCCTTGTCAGCACCGGTCGGCGTGAGGGCGGTGATCACCGGTGGGACGTAGTCGGGCATCGGCGCCCAGCCCTTGGCCTTGGTCACGTCGCGCTTGGCGTACTTGGCCCACAGGTCCTTGTGATAGAGCGCGGGCAGGAACACGCCGCCGACCACCGGGCGGGCGGTGAATCCGACCTTCTTGCCGCTGACCGTCTCATACCAGTCGGTCATCGGCGAACGGTTCGGGCCCTCGTTGAGGAACTTGAAGACCGGCGCGATGAGCGCTTCGAAGTCGGCGCGGTTCTGCGTGAGCGAGGCGGTCCAAACAATCCAGTCGAGCTTGGTGTACTCCTTGCGGTTATCGAGCGGCAGGCCGTAGGTGTTCTGCTTCTTCTTGTAGAAGTCCATCTCGCTGCGCAGCACCTCGTCCGGGAACAGGCCGAGGCCGAGGATCTTGTCCCACACCAGGTTGTACTTCTGGCTCCAGGTGCCCGGGCGGTCGAAGGCGAGGCGAGTGTGATCGCCATCCTTCGCTTCCTTGATCCAGCGCTGGGCGAACTCCTTGGCGGTCTTCGAGTAGCTGGCGGCCTTCTCGCGCTCGCCGCGCATCTCGCAGAGCTTGGCGAAGGCACCGAGTCCGCAGATGGCCTTGGCGCTGAGGTTCACATTGTGCGCGAGGTGACCGGCGAAGTCGTCGGTGCAAAGCTGATTGGCGGGATCGAAGCCTTCCTTCTTCAAATACTCCGCCCACTGCTCGAGGCGCGGCCAGTAGAAACCCGCGTAGTCGGCATTGCCATCCATCTGCGCGACGGCGGCCATCAGCAACAGCATGTTGCCGCTTTCCTCGACCGGCATCTGGTCATCTTCCGTCTTCTCGCCGCCGCCATAAACCTGGCCATTCGCGTGCGGGTAAGTGCCGAGGTCGTGCGGCGCGAATGGGAACTTCCAGCGATCGCTCTTCGCATACTCCATGAACGGCGCGAGGAAGGACTTCGCCAGCGACGGGCTGAGCAGCAGGAACTGCGGGGCCATCGGGTAAAACACGTCGGAGGTGGCGATGCAGCCGTTCGAGTGGTTTTCCTTCGAGAACTGCAGCGGCTGGCCATTGTCGTCGGCCACGAACTTGCCGGCGGCGAAGCACTGGCGGTAGGCCAACGCGGCGATCTTGGCGTACTTCACGCCGCCGAGCTTTTCCATGTCCGCCATCAGCTCGGCGTCGAAGGTTTCGCAACGCGCGAGCAGGTCGGAATATTCCTTCGCGGATGCGGCGAGCAGGTCCTTCGCCTCCCAGCCGTCCTTGCGCCAGTAAGCGCGCAGGTTCTTGCGGTTGTATTGGATCGCGTAGATGTCGTCGTAAGCGATCATCGCCCACTTCGCGACCGGGTCGTTTCCGACTTGGAACGGCTTGAGCTCAAGGCCCGCACCCACGCCATCGGCGCGGTCGGCTTGACCGGAGTCGCCCTTGCGGTAGCCGAGGCCGTTGCCGGCGAAGGCCATGCCGAGTTCGTTTGGCTTGCCGAAGGCGCGGCCGGCGGTGCTTTCCTCCGGCGCGGCGAGGTAGAGGTAGCCCCAGTCGATGCGCTGGTCGTCGCCCTTCTTCTGGAGGATCGGCTGATCCTTCGAGCCCATTCGGACCACGGCGAGTCCGTCGCCGCTGGCGTCATTCCACGTCACATCTTGATCGGGGGTATTCACGGTCAGCTCGCCGGACGCGCCGAAGAAGACCGACACCTCGTGCGGCTTGCCATCGGTCGAGGTGAATTCATACGCGAGGTAGGTAACCGGGCGGGACAGCACGGAAATGTCCTCCGGCAGCGCCGGGGTCAGGAAGGTGAGCGAGACGGAGACGCCCGCGCCTTCGAAAGTGTAGATCGTGCGCGTGGGCAGCACGGTCAGGTTCTTCTGCTTTAGCGCCGGGGCGGCGGTGGGCGTGGCGCCCATCACGCGGTAGGCCTTGCCGTCGATCTTTACCAGACTGGTGAGCTGGTGCTGCTTGCCGGTCCAGTGGGTGGTTTCCACACCATTGAGCGTGTCGCCGGGCGACCAGATGCTGAAATACGGATCGCACGCGACCAGCGGGGTCGCGGGCGGAATCAGGTCGTTTTCGCCGGCGGGCTTCGGGCGGACTTGGCCGTGCGCCAGCGTCAGGCCGAGCGTGCCGACAGCCAGCAGCGCGGCCTTGGGGTTGAGGATGGAATGGTGTTTCATGAGATCCAAACGGGTTTGGGAGGGTGGTCACAATCGACCGGGTCGGGAGCAGCGTCGCCGGAAATCCGGCGGGGTTCTGAAGCGCAGGCCCCTACGTTGTGAAACGCGTTCCTCCTGTCAAACGAATTACAGAGCATCCCGCGTGACTCATCCACCACTAGCTATCCGATCTCCTGCCAAGGAATCGACGGATCTTGCCGATCCTCCCGGACCCGCTGCCGGGAGGCTTGTTTCAATGGTCCCGAGCCGGAAATCGTTGAGGAGGATGAAATCGACCAAGCGGAATACCTCCGCCGCAAGATCCGGCGACCCGATCACCTCGTCGCGTGACAGGGCGCGACCCACCATCTCCGGGGTATCGTGGGGCCTGCCCTTTGCATCGATGACCAGGAAGCCGCTGCGTTCGGCGTCGTTGCGATAGGTCAGGGAGATCGCAAGGCGCAGGGCGGGGTCCGCCCCGTCGCCCCATGGGCCAAGGATCAAATCGAAATTGGCCGGGTGTTCCGACACACCAAGAGTCCAATGTACCAAGTAGGCCGCGCAGGTGGGGCCTTCTTCTCCGCGGTGGATGAAGCCGTTGACCGATCGGCTTCGGTTGCCGCAGTGAGCACAAGAGCCCGGCTCACTCTCACCGTTGGGCTCCAGTGCCAGTCGCAAGTCCGCAGTCTCGCTAGTGACCGGTGTTTCTCCGCTCATCCGGCGATCCTAAGAATGGGAGCTGCCGCACTGGAAGCATCCTTGCTTGTGTTTCTCAGCCCTCCCGGGGCAGCTTCTAGCGCCCCGGAGCCCGCTCGAAGAAGAGGGTGAACTCCTGCCGGTTGTAGGTCAGGTGGGTCTTGGCAATCAGGCTCAGCCCCGAAGCCACCGCGAACGCCTCCGCGGCCCGAAGTAGAGCGAGCATTTCCTCCGGCGTGTCCGCCCCGGCGGCCTTCAGGGTGAAAACGATCAAGCCGCCTGGATTCAGACCTGCGGAAAGCCGTACCACCTGCCGCAGCGACGCGCGCGGGTCGCCATTCATGTCGCAGAGCAGGGCATCGAACGCGCCCTTGGGCTGGAACGCATCAACATCCGACCGGACGAAAGTGAGGCCTGCCGCCCCCTCCAGCCGTGGATCCAGCGCGGCCCGGTCAATGGCGGTAACGCGGGAGCCGCGGTCGAGCAACTCCGCCGTCATCCCGCCGGGACTCGCTCCGAGTTCCAACCAGTGAGCCCCGGCCGGCAATTCCGGCCGGTGAAGTTTTAAAAAGTGCAGGGCCTCGGCGATCTTCGCGCCGGCCCGGCTGATCGCCGCGCTTTGGCGGATGAATTTGGTCCCGCCGGGGTAAAAGCCATTCGCCGCCCGCGGGCTCTGCATCCCGGCATACAGGCCCTCTTTGCCGATCAGGCAGAACAAGGTTTCCGCCCCGGGGTCCTGTGCCTCCACCTCCGCCACCGGCAGTGGCGGGAAGAGCTGGAGCACGCGTCCCCGCAAGTTCGTGGCGAGGTGCTTGTAGTAAGGATGCGGCGCGCCCGGCTGGAGCGGGCCGGTGAAAAGCGCCTGCGGAGAACGACCGGCGAACTTCCGGAACATGCCCTGCGCCGCCTTCTCCACGAAGCCGTCCATCTTCTGCGGACAGCACGGCCACGCGTGATCGACTGGCAGATTCCAGCTCGTGAAAATGGACCACTCCGACGCTTGGAGCGCCGCCGGGTCCTCCAGCCGGACGAGGTGATAGTCGCTGCCGAGCCGCTTTTGCGGAGTGGCCCCCAGCCCGCTCAGGATCTGCGGCGCGAACGGCGCGAAGACATCGGGGATGCGGATCAGCCAAGGGGCGTTCGACATGCCCGTGTCCTGCGGCGAAGTGGCGGAAAGCACAACCCTTTCCCGCCGCTATCCAGGTACGGGGCTACTCCCCGTCCTTCTTCACTTCCAAGTCCCCGGCGGAGAGCTTGCCCCTGTCGTCCAGCTTCGCCGTGAACCGGAGCAGGATAGAGACCGTGGGCTCCTCGTCCGATTTGGGAACCTCCGCCACAGCCTCCAGGGAAACCCGTCCTGCCGCATCGACCGCGGTTTGCGACAGGCTGACACTGTAGGCCTCCTCGAACTTCTGGCGGGCGACCTTGTGGTCCCTCTCCAAGATGGTGCGAAGCTGCTCCTTCGCGACCGGCAAAAGGTCCATGGAGGAAGCGACGGCTCGGTTGCCGTCCAACACATAGAGCGTGGCAAACGCCGTGTGCCACTTCCACGACTGCGTCTCCACGAGATACTTGCCATCTTCCGACCACGCGGCTTGGTAGCGCTCGTGGTTGTAGGTGGCCCGCGTGCCGAAATGCTTCCCGCGCAGAACGGCGACGACCCGGTCTTTCTTGAGATCGACGAGGAAGTTGGCCAGCTCCGCATCCTCACCATCAAGGTCGTAGTCACCGCTCTCCGCCCGGAACTTCGACCAATCGACCGGGCCGGGGCGGAGGAAGCCGACGGCAACCGCCGTGCTCCCGTCCTTGGAGGTCGTGCCGTCCACGACCTTGCAGAAGTTCGATGCCGGAACTCCCTTCAATGCTTCCGGAGGGACCAGAGGTTCCCCGCCCTTCGCGACGCAAGAAAGCAGGCAGACAAGCATGGCTCCGAAGGCCCGGACATTCATGCCCTGACGTTACTTGGAAGCAGATCCGCCGGCAATCGCGGACGGCCAGATCAACCCCTCCAACCAAAGAGAAACCCGGCGGACGTCGAGGTCCGCCGGGCTGTTCGTTGTCAGAGCAAAATCAAGCCAATGGCTCGATCCGATCAGTCCTTGTTCGGTTTGCCGGGCTTGTCCGGCTTCGCGGGCTTCTCTGGCTTGGCCGGTTTTTCAGGCTTCGCCGGTTTGGCCGGCTTGCTGCCCTTGCCGACGTTCGACTGGGCCGCGCCCGTGCGCAGGGCTTGGGCCTCGCTGTCGTCGATGGTGCCATCACGCAGCAGGCGCTTCACCAGCTTCACCGAGCTGGAGACGAACTTGCCGTGATTCTTCCAGCCGCTTTCCGGCTCGAGAGCGGCGAACAGGTCGGCGATCGAGCAGCCTTCCTCATCGACCCGGTTTTCCACGCCCGTGTCCACATCACCGAAGATCACGGTCGGCGTGAGAATGGAGTCCGGGCAATGGTCCTCGGAATCCGGCACGCCATCGCCATCGCTATCGATCACCGTGCCGTACACGTGGACCGCGCCGCCGTTGGCAAGCGGCTCGCCAAAGGCGAAGCCGAAGCCGGGCAGCACCGTGATGGCGGAGCCAAGGCCACCGCCGGCCGCAGCCGCGTCGAAGCTGACCGGCTCGGGAGCCAAGGGGTCCGGAATCACGTCCACCTTCGGCAGCGGGGTCGCGCCGGGATAGCCGACGAGCATTTCCGTGCTGCCATTGGCATCGAGGTCGAACACGCCGCCGGGAACCACCGGCAGATCCGCTGCCGCGCCCGCGAGGGTGAGATCGGTAATGGTCGCCAAGTCGGTGCCCGAGACGAGGAACGCGCTGCCGCCCGAACCGGAGCCGACGATGAGGTCCGCCACGCCGTCGGCATTGCGGTCGTCCACGCCGCCGAGCTTGGCGCCCAGCTTGGCACCGGCCACGGTGCCGAAGATGGAGGTGACTTCACCGCCATCGTTGCTGGTCAAGAGTTGCACGCGGCCAAGACCGCTACTCGCGGCGGGACCACCGACAGCGAGGTCCAGCAAGCCGTCGGCATTGAGGTCAGCCACCGGGGCGATCGCCGCGCCGAAGCTGGTATCCGGAATATCCGCCGTGATCAGGAGGATCTCCGCGCCATCGCCACCGGAGGCGATCGCCACGGCACCCTCGGCCGAGGACGCGCCGGGAGCTCCGATGAAGAGGTCGTCATTGCCGTCGGCATTCTGGTCGCCGGCATTCGCCAGCGCGGCACCGTAAAGCGAGCCCGCTTCCGGGGACGCCGCGGTGATCGTGCGGAGCAGCGTGCCATCGGCGCCGGAGTAAATCGAGACTGAGCCAGCGCCGCCAGTGGCACCCACCGCGAGGTCAGTGGTGCCGTCGCCATTGGCATCCAGCGCGGCCAGCGCGGTGCCGAAGGCCTGGCCGGCAGCCGGGGTGCCGAGCAGGTTATAGAGCACGGTGCCATCGGCACCGCTCAGGATCTGGACTTGGCCGGAGCCCGCAAGGCCGGCTTCGGTGTAGCCCGGATCGCCGATTGCAAGTTCGGGAACGCCATCGGCATCCAAGTCGCCCAAGGCTACCAGCGCCGCGCCAAGCTGGCCGTTTTCGGCGGCCGCCGGGACGGTGTAGAGCAGGGAGGCCCCGAAGACGGGAGACGCCAAGGCCGTGGCTCCAGCCATGGCAATCATGGTTCGCAGGGGTGTTGGGAACAGCAGTTTCATGTGTGTGGGACAGTGTGTATTTGGACAGTGTCTCAGGGTGAATGAGACCCTTAATCTAAAAAGAATTTCAGGATCCCCGTCAATGGTTAGGTTGATGGTTAAGTTTTCCTAATAAGCTGGCCCCATTGGACTTCGCCACCCCGCCCGGCGTCACCCGTCACCTTCCTTCAAGGAATCAAGCTGCCGTCGCGGCACGACAAGACGCGGGCCATTCCACGTTTCCATGGTCCCCGTGCAAGGCACAGCGCGTCCGGCAAGGCGAGCGCCCCTCAGCTCCCCCGGGACAACGCGGAGGTCTTTCGATCAATTCCGCAGGCTTCCTAGCGGACGTAGTCGAGCGCCTTTTCCCGGGCGCTGCGGAATTCCTCCAAGGTCACCTGGCGATCGCCGTTCGCATCGGCCTCCTTGAAGGGTGCATTCAAGGTCTTCTTCACCCCGGCGCTCGCGCGGGCCTCCTGCAACGTGATCTTGCCGGAGCCGCTGGTATTGATCTTGGGGAAGCCTTCCTTGGTGCCGCCGTTGGCCAGGAACTCCTTCTCGGTGATCACCGAGTCCTTGTTCCCATCAAAGCGGGCGAACATCTCGCCGATCAGGTGGGAATCATATTCCGGGCGCGAGACCTTGCCATCGCCATCCAGATCCGCGCTCTTGAACGAGGCCTCCACGCTCGGGGTGGAACTCTTGGTGGCGCAGCCGGTGAACGAAAGAGCGGCAGCGAGGCAAAGCAGACCGGAGACGCATTTCATGGCTTTGGAAGATGACTGGAATCCGGGCTTGGTGGTCAATTCATTTCACCGCCTCATCCGCCCTCCCGCGGGAAATGCCTCGTGTCCGGTCCGCCGCCGCCCTACCCTGCCGCCGGCATGATCGTCCTCATCCGCAATATCGACCGCTCCATCACCGAAGAACACGTCCGCAGGATGCTCGATCAGTACGGGAAGGTGCGGACCTTCGACCTGGTGCTCGACAAGGCCACCGGCAAGTCGAAGGGCTTCGGCTTCGCCGACATGCCGTCGATCGACCAAGCGGAGCAGATGATCAAGGCGCTGGATGGCACGCAGCTCGGCAGCCAAAAACTGCGGGTGAAGCGCGCCGCCGCCTCGTCCCTGCTCGGGACGAACGAACCGCGCCCGAAGACGCTGGAGAAAAAGCGCTTCTTCGCGAAGAAGACGGCGAAGAAGACGGCGAAGAAGACCGCGAAGAAGACCGCGAAGAAAGCGCCACGGAAATTCACCGGCAAGCGCGCGCCGCGACCGGAGGAGCGCTGATCTTTCAGCTCCCCGCGCTTACTTCAGGGTCGCGGAGACAATAGGTGACCCACACGTTGCCAAGCGCGAAGTCTTTGACACCAAGGCGCATCTCCCGCCCCGGAATCGGTCAATTTTCTCCGCATCCTTGCGGTGATCCGCGAGATCCGTCACGCTGACCGACGGCACCATGACCCTTTCCGCTCTCGATCTGTTCACCATCGGCGTCGGCCCGTCGTCGTCTCATACGGTGGGACCGATGCGCGCGGCGTGCCGGTTTGTCAGACGGCTGCAAGCGGATGGTCTCGCTCCGCGCGTGACGCGGTTGCACTGCGATCTTTACGGTTCGCTCGCCGCCACGGGAAAGGGGCACGGCACTGACTCCGCCATCCTGTTGGGCTTTCGTGGCGAGGAACCGGAAGCGGTGGACATCGACAGCATCCCGGAAAAGCTCGCCGCCATTCGCGCCGGCAAGTTGCTCACGCCGTGGGGCGCGGTGCTCGATTTCGACGAAAAGCGCGACCTCGACTTCAAGCGCTTGAAGCCACTGCCGCTGCACCCGAACGGCATGCATTTCACCGCGCTCGATGAAAGCGGCGCGCCCTTGGCCGACGCGGTGGTCTATTCGCTTGGTGGCGGTTTCATCGCGAGCGAGGAGGAAATGAAAGCCCCGCCCGCGGCCGATGTGGAGCAGCCCTATCCTTTCACCTGCGCGGCGGAATTGATGGCGCACTGCGAGGAACAGAACTTCTCCATCGCGGCATTGCTGCTGGCCAACGAGAACGCCTTGCGCCCCGAAGAAGAAACCCGCGCGCGCCTCGATACCATTTGGCAAGCGATGCAGGACTGCGTGAAGCGCGGTTGCTCGCAAGAGGGCACGTTGCCAGGCGGCCTGAAGGTCAAGCGGCGCGCCAAGGCGATCTACGAGAACCTTCGTGGCAATTCGGAAGCTTGTCTGGCCGACCCGCTGACCATCCTCGACTGGGTGAATCTCTACGCTCTGGCGGTGAACGAAGAGAACGCCGCCGGAGGCCGCGTGGTCACCGCTCCGACCAATGGGGCCGCCGGCATCATTCCCGCCGTGCTGCATTACGCCGTGCGCTTCCGGCACTCGCCGCATGCGGATGGCGTCCATCGTTTCCTGCTCACCGCCGCGGCGATCGGGATGCTCTACAAGCGCAACGCTTCCATCTCCGGCGCGGAAGCCGGTTGCCAGGGCGAGGTCGGCGTCGCTTGCTCGATGGCTGCCGCCGGTCTGGTCGAATACCTTGGCGGCACGCCGAGGCAGGTCGAGAACGCGGCGGAAATCGGCATGGAGCACAACCTCGGCCTGACCTGCGATCCGGTCGGCGGGTTGGTGCAGATCCCATGCATCGAGCGCAACGCGATGGCCTCGGTGAAAGCGATCAACGCCGCCCGCCTCGCCATGGCCGGCGACGGCTCGCACTTCGTCTCACTCGACAAGGTCATCAAGACCATGCGCGACACCGGCCGCGACATGAAAAGCAAGTACAAGGAGACCTCGCGTGGAGGCCTGGCGGTGAACGTGGTGGAATGTTAGAGCGTGGCACGCCGGCTAGCCTCCTCCTGGGCGTGCCGCTCTGCTGATATAAGGGTCACATTCAATCCGCCTGCTGCGACCAGGTCGAAAGCAGGATCCCGCGCCGCGTCTTGTGCACCGCTGGCTCGAAGTCCCTCCACGTCATCGTCAACTCGGTCGGCGAGACCACTTTCCACTCTGACAGGTTCGGCGCACACCACGGTCCATGCTGGAGGCGCGGCGATCGCTTTTGTTCGCCATCTTCGAAGGCGAGGTCGTCCACCGTCCAGCCATCGAGCTTCACGTGGAATTCCGCCACGCCGATGGTGCCCTGCCACACCGCACCGGTGGCGGTGGTGTAGGAAAGGCTCTTGTTGCCCATCACATTGCCGCCGTTGTCGGCAATGTAGCGACGCTCGACAATGACGTCCTTGTCCGGGGGAAAGGTCACATCGACGACATAGAAATCGGCCGTCTGCACCTCGTCCCCACGCTCCGCGGGCGGCTCGCCCAAACTGCTCTTCGACCCTGCGCCAAACCAACCACGCACCTTCTTCGCCTCGACGGGCTGGCCGTCGATCATGGTCTTCAATTCGCGGATATGGCCTCGATCGGTCTCGGTGTCGATGAAGTCGGGAAAACCGATGGTTTGCTTGGCGTCGCCTGCCTTCTTGGTACTGCGAAAGGTGAAACGGCATGTCACCTCCGACTCATCCTTGCCGAACTTGATGTCGATCCGCTCCGACACCATGCGAATGACGGACTCTTCGCCTTGGAACTCACCGAGCGGCTCCGGTCCGTGGCCGCCGGAATTGATCGCGCTGTCATTCGCCGCTGCCGTGGTGACGAGCGCGAAGAGGATGAGCCATTTCATGAACCCAGCCATGAATGACGGGAACGACCTTGTCGAGGCGTTCCCAAGGCTCGCTCATTTTGGAAACGCCAGGCGGTAGGGCCGGACGCCCTCGGCCGGCCTGCCTGTCCTCCGTAGCTTTAGCGAAGGAGGAAACGGTACCCGGCAGCAGGCAGCTCACGTGCTTCGCGGACGACCGAGGACGGATCGTCCCTACCCACGCGGCCGCACGGCTCCTTGCCTTCAAGCACTTCCAGAATGAGGGAGCCTTGGGCGGGTTCCCATGCCTGCTTGCTCCAAGAGCGGAAACGGCCTATGCCGGAGATGATACGTGGCAATCTCACCCGACACCATCTTCTCAAAAGGCTTCGGGTGGCTCCCGCGACGGCCCGCCTTTTTCCTGAGCGCCATCTGGACCGGCTGCCAGCTCGCGGCGTTCTCGCTGCTGATTCCTGCGTTCGTGACAAACGGGTTCCGGCTGCGGCCCGAACTGATCGAGCTGATGATCTTCAGCCCCCTCCTGCTTGGCTCCGGTTGGCTCTGCCCGAACATCGCCGTGCTCACCACCGCGCTGATGCGCTTTGGCAAACTGGAGAACCTGAGTGTCCGGTCGTGGGGGGTCTTTGCCGGGATCGAGTCGGTGTTCTGCATCATCCCCGCATTGGCGTGGCTGGGAAGTGCGACCTCGGTCGCGATCGCGCTCGGCGTCTGGCTCGTGCTCCTGGCGATGCTCGCGGCGGGCGTGTGGTTCTTCCACCAGTGGCAAATGAATCACTGGGCCGGCGAGATCGCCATGCTGCGCGCGGAGAATGCCTCGCGTCTCGCCAGGCGACAAGAACGGCAGGAGGACTTGCCTGTTCCGGACGACGAATGAACCGCGGGCTTACTCCCACACCCCCTGCGCCACCAGCTGCTTGGTCGCGGCTTCGCCCCAGCCGCGGTTGGCGGCGGGGGACGCGGGGGATGGATGGAGAACACGGCCGAGCGTCGCCTTCGTGCCGCTTCGTGCCGCCGCTTCCTGCAGGCGTGCCTCGGCATAGCCACCGACGCCGATCAAGTACTGCGGTTGTAGTATTTCCAGCGCGGCGGCGAGGTGGTCGAGGCAGGCGCTCTCCACCGGTTCCATTTCCGTGGTGGGAAGCTTGTCGGGCGTGAGGTTCGCGCCGGTGGCACTCATCCACACGAGCGGGCAGTAGTTGATCACGAAGTGGTCCTTGAAGAAGTCTTCCGCCTTGCCGTAGCGCTCTGCAAACAGTCCCCACAGACGGCGGCCGCTGACTTCGGACTTCGGGCAGTCGAATCCCTGGACCGGTCGCTTCGGATGCTCGGCACCGGGCTTTCCGACGGGCGCGGAAATGCCCATCCAATCGCGCACCGCGGGGATCTCGCCAAAGGGCACGCCGGTCTGGGCCATGCCGAAGGGCCCGGG
>CBKZPU010000088.1:0-20168 GCA_966696705.1 uncultured Verrucomicrobiaceae bacterium
GCGGGAGGATTGCAAGGCGGGCTTCGTCAAAGGGCTGAACTACCTGCTGGCGGCCCAGTATCCGAATGGCGGCTGGCCGCAGGTCTATCCCCTCGAAGGCGACTACCATGACCACATCACTTTCAATGACGACGCGATGACCCACGTGCTGGAGTTGCTTCAGATGATCGCAGGCAACGATCCCGCCTGCGCCTTCCTCGACGAGGCGATGCGGGCGAAAGCGACCGCGGCACTCGAGAAAGGCCTCGACTGCGTGATCAGGATGCAAATCGTCCAGAACGGCAAGAAGACCGCGTGGTGCGCGCAGCACGATCCGCTCACGCTGGTTCCCGCGGAAGCCCGCGCGATGGAACCGGCGGCCTTGAGCGGCATGGAGAGCGCGAGCTTGCTGAAATTCCTGATGGGCCTGCCCCGTCCGAATGCCGAGTTGGTGGCATGCATCGAAAGCGGCCTCGCGTGGCTCGACGCGGTCAAGCTCACCGGCCTGAGACGCACCAAGCTCGACGGCAAGACCGCCTTCGTGCCCGATGCCGCCTCCACCGAGGTCTTCTGGGCGCGCTTCTACCGGCTTGCCGACAACCAGCCGGTTTTCCCCGGCCGCGATGGCGTCCTCTACACGTCGTTCAATGACATGGCCGCCCACAATTCGCTCGGCTACGACTACCTCTCGAGCCGCCCCGGCAGCGTGGCGACCAATGGCCAGAAGAAGTGGCGCAAGGCGATGGCGAAGCGGGCGGACAACTAGCGCGACTCAGTTTTCCCGTGGGCCTTCGCACACGTGGACGAAGGCCGGCGGGACATTGAGCGGGACCAGCGTGGTGGTCACGCGCTCGAAGCGCTGCTCCAGCCGGGCCTTCAGCCGGAGCGAATACTGGAAGGCGACAAACTTGCCGTTCGGCTTCAGCGCCGCACGCACGTTGTCGAGGATCAGGTCCCGCAGGCTCGGGGAGAAATTCGCGAACGGCAGGCCGGAGATGACCCCGTCTAACAAGGGTGCCGAATCCTCCCGCGGCAGCAGGTGGATGTCGCGGGCGTCCGGGTGAAACGAGAAGTCCGGGATCTCCGCTTGCAGGCGTTCCCGCAGTGCCGTGTCGCGCTCAAAGATGTAAACCCGGCAGCCCGGATCGCGGCGGCGGCGGATTTCCCGGGTGAAGACACCGGTGCCGGCTCCCAGCTCGGCGACGTGGCGCGAACGCTGCCAGTCGATCGGCTTGAGCATCTCCCGCGTCAGGTGACGGGAACTCGGCACGATGCTGCCGGTGCTCAGCGGAGCCGAGAGGAATTTCTGGAGGAATAGCAGGCGTTCCTGAAGTGGCGTGCCGTCGTTCACCGTCGCGTCGTTCTATCAGTTCACGGCGGCCCCGAGGCGGACGATGGCGAGGGCGGCCTTGCCGACCTCCGCGCCCTTCACGACGAGGTGGTCCCGGAAGAAATCGATGCGCTCCGGACTCTCGTCGAAATGATGCGGGGTGAGCACGCAGGAAAGGATGGGCACGCCGGTATCCAACTGCACGCGCATCATGCCGGAAAGTACGGCATCGGCGACAAATTCGTGACGATAGATGCCGCCGTCCACGATCAGGCCGAAGGCGACGATGGCGTCGTATTTCCCGGTGGAGGCGAGTTTCTGCGCGAAAAGCGGGATTTCGAGGCAACCGGGAACGGTGAACTCCTCGGTGGTGGCGTGTCCGGCAAGGGCATCCTGACAGGCCGCGCTGGCGCCGCGCAGGAGGCCGGCGTGCCAGGTGGCGGAGATCAGGGCGACGTGCATGAGGGAAACTTTGGGAGCCGGAGCGGACTTGGCGAGTCTTGAAATGGGGCTTGAAGGAAGCTGGCGAGTGGCGTCCTTTGACCTCCGTTCCGATGAGCGCTGGCATGGCCTCGCCCTTTCCCGTCACGCAGTGGACGGCGGTGGTGGACCTGTGCCGCGATGGCAGCCCGGCCGACCGCCAAGCGGCGCTGGAGCGGCTGTGCACGGACTATTGGTATCCTCTCTACGTGTTCGCCCGGCGGCAGGGCCACCCGCGACCGGACGCGGAGGATCTGACGCAGGGGTTTTTCCACTACCTGCTCGAGCGCGACCTGTTTGCCTCTGCGAGCCAAGAACTTGGAAAACTCCGGACCTTCCTGCTGACCGTATTCCAGCGCTACATCGGCGACGTGCGTGGCCGGGAGCAGGCGCAGAAACGGGGCGGGGGAAAGGAACTGCTGTCACTCGATGTCGAGCATGCCGAGAGCCGCTACGAAGCGGAGCCGCGGGACGTCGCGACGCCGGAGGCGCACTTCGACCGGAGCTGGGCGATGTCGGTGCTGCACGCAGCGCTGCACGAGCTGGGGGAAAGCGAGCGCGTTTCCGGCCGTGGCGGGCAGTTTGCCGTAGTGGAAGCATTTCTCAATCCCGCCGCCGTCGCGGAGGGGAACTACGAGACGGCCGCGGCGGAACTCGGGATGAATGGCGAGGCGGTTCGCAAGGTGGTAAGCCGCTTGCGGGCGAAATTCCGCGACTCCCTGCGCCGGCAGATCGCCGCGACGCTTCACGAGCCCACGACCGACCAAGTGGATGAGGAGTTGGTGGCGCTGAAAGCGGCGCTGCGTGGCTGATTCGAATCGCTTTTTCCGGCGGCGGGATTTGTGCTTCAACGGTGGCAATGTCCGATGAGCCCGTCACGTCCCGAGGAACCACGCCGCTCTCCGGCGAAGCGGCGGCGGCCTTGATGGACTTGGGCTTTTATCCGGAGGAAACCGGCCGTTCACGCGATGAGCAGCCGGGCGACTGGGTGGGGCGCTACCGGCTCCTCGAGTTGCTGGGTGAGGGAGGCTTCGGCGCGGTGTGGAGCGCGGAACAGATGGAGCCGATTCACCGGGAGATCGCGCTCAAGCTGATCAAACGCGGCATGGACAGCCGCGAGATCATCGCGCGCTTTGGCGCCGAGAGCCAAGCGCTGGCGATGATGGATCATCCAAACATCGCCGCGGTGCTGGATGCCGGCTCCTGTCCGGACGGGCTGCCATACTTCGCCATGGAGCTGGTGAAAGGCGCTCCGCTCACGACCTACTGTGACTCCCGTAGTTTGTCGGTGGAAGAGCGGACCGAGCTGTTTATTCCCGTTTGTCAGGCAGTGCAGCACGCGCACCAGAAAGCGATCCTGCATCGCGACTTGAAGCCATCGAACATCCTCGTCGCCGAGGTGGACGGGAAGCCGGTGCCAAAAGTGATCGACTTCGGCATCGCCAAGGCGCTCGGCACGCCGAATGAGGTCCTCTTCCAGGCGAGCATCCTGCAGACCCGGGCAGGCGCGGTGGTTGGCACGCTCCCCTACATGAGTCCTGAGCAGGCGGGCAGCGTGCCGGACGTGGACACGCGCAGCGACATCTACTCGCTCGGCGCCATCTTGTACGAACTTCTTTGCGGGCGGACGCCCGACGTCTTCGAGGACGGTCTCGCCTATGACGAAGCGTTGCGACGGATTCGCACCGCCGAAGTGGTCCGACCGAGCCACCACATCCTCGACGAGGCCGCGGCTTCTCGCCGGGGCGGAGATGTGGTGCACGTCCGGCGCCAAATTCGTGGCGACCTCGACTGGATCGTGCTCAAGGCTTTGGAGAAAGACCGCCGCCGCCGCTACGAGACGGCGAATGCTTTGGCCGAGGATCTCCGGCGTTTTCTCGACCAACAGCCGGTGACGGCGGTTGCCCCCAATTGGACGTATCAGTTTTCGAAGTTCGTCCGGCGCAACCGGGTTGCCTTCACCGCCGCGAGCGCCGTGGTTATCACCTTGGTCGCCGCCACAGGGGTAAGCCTTTGGCAGGCGGCCGAAGCACGGAGATCCCGCCGCGAAGCCGAGGTGAACTTGGCCAAGGCCCGCGAGGCCGTGGATCTTTTCCTGAACCGCATCACCGATGATCCTCGCTTGCACGAAGCCGATTTCACGGGGCTGCGCCAATCGCTGCTCACGACAGCGTTGCCGTTCTACCGGGATCTCGCCGCGCTTGGCGGATCGAACGGACCGGACGGCAACGCGTCCGCGTTGAACCGCTTGGGCTTGATTTATCAGGAACTGGGACGGAACGATGAAGCGATCGGGAAGTTCCGCGAGTCGATCGCCATCGCCTCCGGCATCCAGGCCCGGGATCCGGGAAATCTCGCAAGCCGGTCGGCGTTGGTGGCCGGGCTCAACAACTTGGCCGCCGCGGTCGAGCGGATGAACGACCGGGAAGCCGCGGCTTCCTACCAGAGTGAGGCGCTGCGGCTGGGCCGGGAACTCGCCGCGGATCTGCCGCACGACCCGGAAACCCGGAGGCATTTCGTGACGATGTTGGTGAACCACGGAATGCTGCTTTCACGTCTCGGCGACACCGCGGGCGCGGTCAGCTTGCTCAGCGAGGCGCGAGCTGGCGCGGAGAAACTGGCTGCCGACTTCCCCGCCGAAGAGAAGGGCTTGGTCGGATACACTCAGGCGAATCTCGCCATGGTAAAACATCTCCACGGTGATCCTTCCGCGGAAGAAGACTTTCGCCGCGCCCGCTCGCTGCAGCAGGAGATCGTGAAAAAGGATCCGGCCGATACCCATCAGCGGCACCTGCTGGCGACCTCCACATTCAACTTGGGTCACCTGCTGACGTATTCCGGTCGCTACGATGAGGCGCTACCGCTGCTTCGCGAGGCCATCGTGATGCGTGACCGGCTGGCGCTGGAGTTCCCGGCGAATCCCGACTACCGCACGTCCGCCGCCCAGGCGCGCTGCGTCGCCGGCATCTGTCTCCGGAGTCTGGGACGATTGGACGAGGCGGAGGCCGAGGTTCGCGAGGCCGCTGCGGCGCAGCATCAGCTCGGGACCGATTTTCCCTGGAATGCCGACTACCCGTCGCGCGAGGGCGTGGCGATCGACCAATTGGCGAGGATCCAACAGGCACGCCACGCCTGGGACGAGGCGCGGGAACTTTATCGGCGTTCGATCAACTGTCACCGGCGCGAGCAGGAACTGCGCTCGCGGGATCCGGGGCCGCGGACGTTCATCGCCGAGCGCTTGGACTCCCTGGCCCGGCTTTCCTTGGAACGGAAGGATGCCGCGCAGGCGGTGCGTGACGCCATCGAGCTTTCGCAACTGGAGCCGGAGCATTGGAAGGAAGCTTCCAACGCGGCGAAGCTGATCGCCGCGGCGCTGGTGGTCGATCCACGCATGGACGATGCCGCGGGGCGGGCGATCGGGTTGTTGGAGAAAGCCATCGCTCTCGGCTATCCGGAAGTGCCGGAGTTGGCGACCGACCCGGCGTGGCAGCCCTTGCGCGGGATTGCGGGCTTCACTGCTCTCAAGGAGAGTGAACCTGACGCCTCCGGCGAGGCACCGTCGGCTTTCGTCTTCGACTACCAGTACGAGGATCCCGGTCCCAGGATCTGGCGTCGGGAAGGCGAGCACTGGTCGGAAACCCAGCCCTCGGGAAGAATCAACGAGTATCGCACCCACCGCCGCTTGCGGGTGCGCGGGATTTCCGGCACCGAGATCGTGCGGGTGGGAGAGGAGAACCTTCGTCTCTTCGTCCCCGACAAGGATGGCGGGGACGCGCCGAAGCTGTCGATCCGGATAGGCGAGGAGGCATGGCGGGAGTTGTCGGCGATCCGTGACATCGAGTGACGGCATTTTTTTCCGTCACAGATTCCCGGCCCTTCCCAATGGAAGCGATGTATTCCTATGAATTCGTATCACCAACTCTATACTGCCGAAGACAGCGCCGTCGTTTTCATCGACCACCAGCCGCAGATGACCTTCGGCGTCGCAAACATCGACCGCGCCACTCTCATCAACAACGTCACCCTTCTCGCCAAGGTCGCGAAGGAGTTCAATGTGCCCACCGTGCTCACCGCGGTGGAAACCGAGTCCTTCAGTGGCTACATCTGGCCGCAATTGCTTGACGTATTCCCAGGCCAGGAAGTCATCGAGCGAACTTCGATGAACTCGTGGGACGACGCCGGTTTCCGCAAGGCGATCGAAGCGACCGGGCGAAAAAACATCCTCCTGACCGGTCTATGGACCGAAGTCTGCGTAACCTGGCCGACGATCGAAATGCTCGGCGCGGGCTACAACATCTACGTCGTGGAGGATTGCTGCGGTGCGACTTCGCAGGCTGCGCATGAGGCCGCACTTTCGCGCATGGTGCAGGCCGGTGCGGTTCGCGTGACCACCATTCCCGCGTTGCTGGAATGGCAGCGCGATTGGGCCCGGCGCGAGCACTACGACAAGCTCATGGGTATCATCAAGGGCCAAGGCGGCGCGTACGGCGTCGGCGTCGAGTACGCTTACACCATGGTCCACAAGGCACCGCAGTCCGCGATCAAGCCGCAGGTGGTGCCGTCGAAGGCGGGTCACTAACCGTTTCTTTCCGTCCGTCCTCCCGTGGCGTTCATGGCCTGCCACGGGAGGCGCGGAATAATCACTCCGGAAATGATTGCGCTGCGAACCTTCGCGTTCCTACCCGTGGTGGTCGCGCTATGCCATGCCGAGCCCGAGTGGGCTATTGAGGGGCATGCTCGTACCATGTACGAGAGCTACCGTGGACTCGACCTCGGGTTGGGCCCGGTGGACGACGATGACTGGGTTCACCAGCGGGTTCAGGCGATGTTCGTCTGGAATGCCGACTCTTCGCTGCGCTTGGCCGCTGAGCTGACTTGGGGCCGCATGTGGGGAAAGGAATCGCCGCTCTCCCCGCCGGATCAGGACGATGTCGATTTCCTCCAGCTTTTCGCTCGAGGCCGGGTTCCTCTCGGCGATGACGATCTCGTGATCCAAGCCGGCCGGCAGACGCTCTACTACGGCTCCGGTCGTTTGCTGGCTGCCCGCGAAGGTGCCAACCAACGGCTTGCGCACGATGCCTTGCTTCTAACCTGGCAACGCAACGAGCACACCCGGGTGGATGCCTTCATCGCGTCTCCGGTGGAAGTGGAGCCCGGAGCTTTCGACAATGCATCGCATCCCGGAGACATCCGGTTTTGGAGCCTCTACTCGGTGATGCCGCTGGCATGCGGGAATTATTTGGACCTCTACTACATCGGCCTGCGAGACGAGGATTCGATTTTCGCCGAAGATGGAGGCCATGAAACGCGGCATACGGTCGGCACCCGCATCTGGCGCGAGGGGGGACCATGGATTTTGAACACCGAGCTGATCTTCCAGTTCGGCGAGGCCGCCGGTCGCGATATCCTTGCCGGTGCCGCGAGCCTTGGCATCGGCTACACACTTGCGGAACTGCCCTGGAGTCCGTCTTTCCAGCTACGGGCTGATGCCATCTCCGGAGGGGACGACACCGGCACGTTGCACACCTTTCATCCCCTGTTCCAAGCGAACAACTACTTCAATGAGGGTGGCTTTCTCTCTCCTTCGAACCTCTACAATCTCAATCCGCTTGTGCTGCTTCGGCCGCACGAGAAGCTGGAGTTCACCTTGGGGGTGAATTTCCAGTGGCGGTTCAGTCCCGATGACGCCGTCTATGGCCCGCCGCTACAACGAATTGGAGGGCCCGCGCCCGATGGCGAGCGCTATCTTGGCACCGCCTTCAATGCCTCCTTGGGATGGGAGGTAACTTCCGCTACCGACGTCTTTATCGGCTACACCCATCATGAGGCAGGTTCTTCGCTCACGGAGATCGGAGGGAGCAACGTGGACTATGTGCAACTAAGCTTTCGACAGGAATTCTGAGAAAATCCGTCACGCCACCGCGGCCATGCCCAACCTCTGGATGAAGTCATGTCCCCACAACCGGAAGATCCCTCTGTGACCGTCGTTGTCCGCCGCCGCACGAAGCCGGGTTGCGAAGTGGATTTCGAAGATGCGATGCGTGAGTTTATTGCGTTCGCGCTCTCGTTCCCGGGCAATCGCGGCATTCATGTCCTGCGCTCGGAGCAAGCCAATCCGCGTGACTACACCGTGGTCGATCGCTTCGCCGACATGGATGCACGGCGGGCATTCACGGCCACAGAGTCATACAAGGAGTGGATGGCCCGGCTGCGTGCGTTGACCGAAGAAGACCCGCACATCGAGGAGATGGGCGGGCTTTCCGGCTGGTTCACGTTGCCGGACAAGCCGCACGCGCATCCACCGCCGAAGCCGAAGATGGCGCTCGTCACGTTTCTCGGCGTTTACCCTTTGACCTCGGTACTGCCGCCATTCTTCGCCAAGCTGTTGCCCGCTTGGAATCCGCTTCTGCGGAACGTCCTCGTCACCGGCCTGATTGTCGCCCTCCTCACCTGGGTGGTGATGCCGAATCTCACCAAGCTGTTCCGCCGCTGGCTCTTTCCCACAATCTAATAAATCCGTAGGCGCGGTGGTGACACCGCGGAGCGGTCCGTCGATTCCGCGTTCTCACGAGCGCGCCTACATTTCCTTCTTCAATCCATGGAAACTCCCGATCTCATTCTCCGCAATGGCCGCGCCACCACGCTCGATCCCGCAAAGCCGCAAGCAAAGCACATCGCGATCAAGGACGGTCGCATCCTCGCAACAAGCGACGATGACATTCAACCGGGACCGCAAACCAAGGTCATCGACCTGCAAGGCCATCGCGTCATTCCCGGCTTGAATGACTCTCACCTCCATCTCATCCGCGGCGGGCTGAACTACAATCTGGAGCTGCGTTGGGACGGCATCCCGTCGCTTTCGGAAGCGATGCGCATGCTAAAGCTCCAGGCCGCCGCCACGCCGCCGGGCCAGTGGGTGCGCGTGGTCGGCTCGTGGAGCGAATTCCAATTCGTCGAGCAACGCATGCCCACGCTCGACGAGCTCAATGAAGCTGCGCCGGACACGCCGGTCTTCATCCTTCATCTCTACTGCCGTGCCTTGCTCAATCGGGCCGCATTGCGGGCTTGCGGTTACACCAAGGACACGCCCGATCCTCCCGGCGGGGAAATCCAGCGTGACAAGAACGGCAATCCCACCGGTCTGCTCATTGCACGGCCGAATGCGATGATCCTCTACGCGACCCTGGCGAAGGGGCCGAAACTGCCGCCGGAGCACCAGCTCAATTCGTCCCGCCATTTCATGCGCGAGCTAAATCGCTTGGGCGTCACAAGTTGCATCGATGCCGGTGGTGGGTTCCAGAACTACCCCGAGGACTACGAGATCGTCCGCCAACTTCACGAGCGCGGCGAACTCACCGTCCGCATTGCCTATAATCTCTTCACGCAAAAGCCGAAGCAGGAGAAGGAGGACTTTGCCCGTTGGATGAAGATGACCAAGCCCGGCGACGGCGATGCCTTCTTCCGCATGAATGGCGCGGGAGAAATGCTCGTCTTCTCCGCCGCCGACTTCGAGGACTTCCTCGAACCGCGTCCTGACCTCGCGGCTTCACTGGAAAACGAGCTGGAAGACGTCGTGACTGCGCTCGCATCGAACCGCTGGCCGTTCCGCCTGCACGCCACCTATGACGAAAGCATCTCGCGTTTCCTCGATGTCTTCGAGCGCGTGAATCGCGAGGTTCCCTTGCAGGATCTCCGCTGGTTCCTCGACCACTGCGAGACGATCAGCGACCGCAATCTCGAACGGGTGAAGGCGCTCGGTGGTGGCATCGCCATCCAGCATCGCATGGCCTTCCAAGGCGAATACTTTGTCGATCGCTATGGCGCGAAAGCAGAGGAGAGGACACCCGATGTTAGAAAAGTGTTAAAAAGGGGTATCCCCGTCGGGGCCTCCACCAATGCCACGCGCGTGGCCAACTACAATCCCTTTAACTCGCTCTATTGGCTGGTGAGCGGCCGCACGGTCGGTGGGCTGGAGCTCTATCCGGAGAAGAACCGCATGGCCCGCGAGGAAGCACTGCGGCTCTACACCGTCGGCAGCGCATGGTTCTCCGGCGAGGACGACATGAAAGGCCGCATTGTTCCCGGCCAACTCGCCGATCTCGTGGTAACCAGCGAGGACTACCTCGCCGTGCCGGAAGAGAAGATCCGCGATCTTCAATCGGTGCTCACGATTGTCGGCGGAAAGCCGGTTTACGCCGCGGGACCTTTCCGCGAGCACGATGCTCCACCGATTCCCGTGCTGCCGGAGTGGTCGCCGGTCGCGAGGTTCGGCGGCTATGGCGCGCCGCATTGGGACGGACGAACGACATCGCTGAAAGCAGCACCGCGTTCAGCACCTTCACCGGGACCGCTCTGGGGCTCGGGCTGCGATTGCTTCGCCTTTTGAATCGCGAGTTGGGAACGAGCGGACCATCATCGCGGGTATGACAGACGAGGAGAAAGACGAACAGTTCTACCGAGATACCGAGAGCGTCGCATTTCCCAAGCTGGACGACCGCCAGCTCGCGCTGCTGGAGCCCCTCGGCAAAAGGCGCGTCGTGCGGCGCGACGAGATCGTGTTCAAGGCGGGCCAGCGCGATCTCCCGATGATCGTCATCCTGAGCGGCGAGCTCGAAGTCTTCGAGCCGCGCGATGGAAAGGAACTCCTCCTTGGTGTCGGACAACCGCGGGATTTCCTCGGTGACGTGTCCATGCTCAATGGCACCTCCGCCTTGGGTACGGGGCGCGGCAAAGCGGAAGAGACGGAAATCCTCGAAGTTCCCGCCGTTGCACTGCGGCGGGCGCTTTCCGAATTGCCGGGCGTGGGTGAGCCCATCGTCAACGCCTTCATCATGCGCCGGGAGAGACTGCGCCGCGACCGCGAGTTTGCGGGCCTGCGCGTGCTCGCGACGAAGGGATCGCGGGAGGGACATCTGATCCACGATTTCCTCGACAAGAACCACGTCCCGCACCGTCTCATCAAGACCGACAGCGATGATGGCAAGACCCTCTGCGCCCGATTTAATGTGGCCGGCCGCGATCTGCCGGTGTTGATTTCCGCCAGCGGTGCTCCGCTGCGCCGGCCGTCCTTGCGGGAGGTTGCACAGATCGCCGGCTTATTGCGGCCGCTCGCATCAGAGGGCACCACGGAGATCTTCTGCGATCTCGCCATCATCGGCGCGGGACCGGCGGGACTCGCCGCGGCGGTTTGCGCGGCGTCGGAGGGCTTGCAGACGGTGGTGCTGGAAAGCTACGCGCCGGGCGGGCAGGCGGGCTCTTCGTCGCTCATCGAGAATTTCTTCGGCTTTCCCACCGGCATCAGCGGCGGCGATCTCACCTATCGTGCGCAACTCCAGGCCTTTCGGTTCGGCGCGAAAATTTCCACACCCTGCCAAGCGCTGTCGCTCGGTTTTTGCGATGGCGAGTATGGGGCGGAGCTGCACGGCGAAGGCTGCTCCGCGACGTTGCGCGCGAAGTGCGTGATCATCGCGACCGGTGCTGAATACCGCCGCATCGAAGCGGAAGGCCGGGAGGAATTCGAAGGTCTCGGCGTGTATTACGCGGCGACCGCGATGGAATGCCAGTTCTGCCGCGGATCGACTGCCATCGTCGTGGGTGGCGGGAACTCCGCCGGACAGGCCGCGATGTTCCTCTCCGAAAGCGCTGAGAAGGTAATGCTGGTGATCCGCGGCGGCGGACTCGCGGCGACCATGTCGAGCTACCTCTCGCGCCGCGTGGAAACGACGCCGAACATCGAGATCCTCTATCACACCGAGATCCGCAAGATGACCGGCGGGAAATGCCTCGAAGCCGTCGAATTGGAAAACACCCGAACAGGCGAGCATCGCACGGTCGAAACCCGCGCTGTCTTTTCCATGATCGGCGCGAAGCCCTGCTCGAACTGGCTGCCGACGGAGATCGAGCGCGATGAAAAGGGCTTCATCAAAACCGGTCCTGCCGTCGCCGACTCACCGGCGTGGAAAGCTTCAGCCCGCCCGCCGCGTCCCTTGGAAACAAGCCGCCCCGGCATCTTCGCCTGCGGCGATGTCCGCTCCGGATCGGTCAAGCGCTGCTCCGCTGCGGTCGGCGAAGGCGGCATGGCCGTGGAAGGCGTGCATCAGGTGCTCGGTACCTACGCGTGATCCGATTGGCGCTTTCTGAATAAAAAAGCCGTCACGCGGGGGGAGGAACTCCCATCAGGAGGAGAGCCTTCATTCTTCCTCTCATGAAACGCCCCATCGTGTTGGTCCATGGCCTGTGGGTTACTCCGCATTGCTGGGACAAGTTCCGCAGCTACTATGAATCCCGTGGTCACCAGGTGCTCGCGCCGGCATGGCCCGGAGTTAATGGAGATGCCGCCGGCATGCGTCGTGATGCTTCGAGTCTGAATGGCGTCGGGGCGGAACAAGTGATCTCTCACTATGCGGAGATCATCCGGGGCTTGCCAGAAGCGCCGATCATCATCGGCCATTCCTACGGGGGCGTGATCACGCAGGTGCTGATTGACCGGGGGCTTGGTGCCGCGGGCGTGGCAATCGATTCGGTGCCGCCGAAGGGGATTCTGGTGCAGCCGGTTTCAACGTATCTGGCACTGCTGCCGGCGTTTCTGAAGCCGGCGACCTTTCGCGGCACGTTCTTGTTCAGCTTGGCGCGGTTTTGGAAAGTCTTCGCAAACACGCTTTCGGAAGCCGAGGTGCGGGAGGCGTATGAGAGCATCGCCATCCCGGCATCCGGACGGGCCATCTTTCAAGCGGCACTGGCCAATTTCATGGCGAAGGCTCCGACGTTCATCGACTTTCACAACGCCAAGCGAGCGCCGCTGTTGCTGATTGGCGGCGCGAAGGACGTGATCATGCCGTCCTCACTCAACCGGAAGAACTTTCGCAAGTATCGCTCCAGTGCGATCACCGAGTTCAAGGAGTTCCCCGGCCGCAGCCACTACATCATCGCCGAGACCGGCTGGGAAGAGGTCGCTGAATACGCCCTCTCGTGGTCCACTGAGCAGATCAATTCACGCGGATCCTCATCGTCAATGAAGCCTGTGACGGCATAGCTTTTCCTGATCCAATCCCAACCCCAGAACTGAAATGAGTACCATTACCACCAAGGACGGCACCACCATCTACTACAAGGATTGGGGCCCGAAGGATGGCCCCATCGCCATCTTCAGCCACGGCTGGCCGCTGACGGCCGACGCGTGGGAAGCGCAGATGTTCCATCTCGCCTCGCACGGCTTCCGTTGCATCGGCCACGACCGCCGCGGTCACGGTCGCTCCAGCCAGCCATGGGACGGCAATCACATGGACCAGTACGCGGACGATCTCGCCGAGCTCTTCGAGCAGCTTGATGTGAAGGATGCGGTCATGATCGGTCACTCGACCGGCGGCGGCGAGGTCGCTCGCTACATTGGCCGCCATGGCACGAAGCGTGTGAAGAAGGCCGTGCTGATGGGTGCCGTGCCGCCGATCATGCTCAAGACCGAGGCGAACCCAGGCGGCCTGCCCATGGAAGTATTCGACGGCTTCCGCGCAGCCTACCTCGCGGACCGGGCGCAATTTTTCCTCGATGTGGCAAGTGGTCCTTTCTTCGGCTTCAACCGGCCGGGTGCGAAGGTTTCACAAGGCTTGATCCAGTCGTGGTGGCTTCAAGGCATGATGTCCGGGCACAAGAACGCCTACGACTGCATCAAGGCCTTCTCCGAAACCGACTTCACGGAGGACCTGAAGAAGATCGATGTGCCGACATTGATCATTCACGGCGACGACGACCAGATCGTGCCGATTGGTGCTTCGGCGATGCTCTCCTCGAAGCTGGTGCCAAATGCCGAGCTCAAGATTTACCCGGGCGGAGGACATAGCCTCGGCGATACGGCGAAGGATCAGCTCAATGCGGATCTGCTGGCGTTTGCCCGTTCCTGATTCACCACTTTGATGGAAACGCACTCGGGTAAGGTCATCATCGTAACCGGCGGAACCGCCGGCATCGGGCGGGCCACTGCCATCGCGTTTGCCGCACAGGGAGCGAATGTGGTGGTCGCCGGGCGTCGTGAGAGCGAAGGCGCGGAATCGATCGCGCTCATCGAACAAGCCGGTGGCAAAGGCTTGTTCGTGCGGACTGATATCGCGGAGGAAGCCGACATCGAGAACCTCGTGGCAACGACGCTTGAGAAGTTCGGCAGGCTGGACTTCGCCTTCAACAACGCGGGCGTCCATCTCGAAGGCGGTCCGATCACGCAGGTAACCGCGGACATCATCCAGCGGACTCTTGCGATCAACGTCGGCGGCGTGGCTCTGTGCCTCAAGCACCAGATTCCCGCCATCCAGAAGTCCGGCGGAGGATCGATCGTCAACAACGCCTCCGTGCTCGGGATACGACCCATCCCGAACTGCGCCATACAATGCCAGCAAGTCGGCGGTGATTGGACTCACGAAGAGCGCGGCACTCGAGAATGCGAAATCCGGCGTGCGGGTGAATGCGGTCTGTCCGGCAGTCATCGAGACCGACATGACGGCTGGCCTCCGCGGGGATCCGCAGGTGCATGCCTACATGTTAGGGCTGCATCCGGTCGGGCGCTTCGGCCGGCCGGAGGAAATCGCAGAGGCAGTGCTTTACCTGTGCTCGCCGCTTTCCGCCTACACCACGGGCATCGCGCTCGGGGTGGACGGCGGATATGGAATCTGAATGACACGGCAAACGGAGGGCGGGGCATGTTCCCGTATCATGCTCAGCCCTCCGACGTGGCATTTCCCGGATCACGGGAGTGAAGTAGTCTCATGCCGTGAACGCCACCCGAATCCACGCTGATGCCAACGGGGTCACCCGCTTCGAGGACATTGCGATCCCGTTGAACGACGGTGGCGAAATCGGCCGCTTGTCCGCCGATCTGCCGGCGGGTGCGGTGGTCTTTCGCGAAACGGATGCCAGTTACGACTACGACTGGCATCCGGCTCCGCGGAAGCAGTGGATCGTTTTGTTAGACGGGCGGATTTCGATCGAAACCGGCGACGGCGAAGTGCGCGAGTTCGGAGGCGGCGATATCCTGCTCGTGGAAGATACGCAGGGCCGCGGCCACCGCACGAAGCAGCTCAGCGCGGGCGTGCGGCGTTCTCTTTTCATTCCCATCTTCTAAAGAACACGATCATGAAACCGGAAATCACTGGCATCCATCACGTCACCGCCATCGCGAGCGACCCGCAACGGAACATCGACTTTTACGCCGGCTTGCTCGGCCTGCGCATGGTGAAGAAGACCGTCAACTTCGACGATCCCTCCGCCTACCACCTCTACTATGGCGATGAAAACGGTTCGCCCGGCAGCATCGTGACCTTCTTCTACTGGCCCGGCCAGGACGCCCGTGGGCGCGTCGGAAGCGGCCAGACCACGGCACTGGTGTTCTCTGCGCCGGAGGGTTCGCTTGGCTACTGGCAGGAGCGGCTCGGAAAGCATGGCGTCGCGTTGGAGCGGAGGAATCGCTTCGGCGAGGATGCGTTGGCCTTCGTGGATCCAGACAAAATCCCAGTCGAGATCGTGGCGGTGGCGAACGACAGCCGCCGCGGCTGGACCGGCGCGAGCGTTCCCGCGGAGCATGCCTTGCGCGGACTGCACACGGCCGAGTTGACTGTGGCCTTCGCCGCACCGACAGAGGCCCTGCTGTCGATCGAGATGGGTTTCCGATTGGTGAAGCGCGAGGGCGATCGCGCTCGCTTCGAAGCCGGTCCCGGCGGCTCAGGACGCTACGCGGATGTCATCCAGAGCGCTAGCCCCCGTGGCACCGGAGGATCGGGCACCATCCATCACATCGCGTGGAGCGTGCCGGACGATGAGACCGAGCTGAAGAAACAGGATGAATTGATGAAATCCGGCTACCACGTCTCGCCGGTGATGGACCGCGACTATTTCCACTCGATCTACTATCGCGAAAAGGGCGGCATCCTCTTCGAGATCGCGACCGAGAATCCCGGCTTTGCGGTCGATGAAGCACCGGCTTCACTCGGCACCGGCCTCAAGCTGCCGAAGCAGCACGAGCACTTGCGCGCCCGCATCGAACAGATCCTTCCTCCGCTCCAACCTGCCGCTTCCTTGTCATGAGCATCCACGATGTTTCCCGTACTTTACGCCGCGGCAAGCCGCTCCCGGAGGCCGCCGGCGCGCTGATCCTGATCCACGGGCGCGGAGCCACCGCCGACGACATCGCCGGCTTGGCGGACTATCTGCCTGCGGAGCGTCTCGCCGTGCTCGCCCCGCAGGCGACGCAGTTCACGTGGTATCCGCAGCGCTTCTTCGTGCCACTGGAGGAGAACGAGCCGTGGCTCTCGAGCGGTCTTGAGGTGGTTGACCGGCTGGTGAACGAGGCACGCAAGGCGGGCATCCCTGACGAGCGCATCGGCCTCGCCGGCTTTTCACAGGGCGGCTGCCTGGCGCTGGAGTATGCCCACCGCAATCCGCGGCGCTACGGTTTCGTCGCCGGATTGAGCAGCGCCTTGATCGGCCCACAGGGGACTTCACGAAAGCCGGCCGACTTGCTGGAGACGCCGGTACTGCTCGGATGTGCCGACCACGATCCGCACATTCCGTTGCCCTTCGTGGAGGAAAGCGCCGGCATCCTCTCGCGCTCCAACGCGGCCCTCACCAAGCAGATCTTCCGCGGCTACGACCACACGGTTTTTCCGGAGGAAATTGCATGGCTGAGCGAGCGGATTTCCGGCTGGAATAAGGGCGGCTGATGCCTTCCCTTTGAGGCACATGTCCGTCACCCGTATTTTCCTGATCCGTCACGGAGCCACGGTACTCACTGCCGAAGACCGCTTTGCCGGATCGACCGATGTCGAGTTGTCCGAAGAGGGCAGGGGGCAAGTCCGCCGCCTCGCGGAACGACTCAGCCTGATCCCGGTCGATGCCGTCTATGCCTCGCCGCTTGGGCGGACGATGGAAACGGCGAGCATTCTCGCAGCCCCGCACGGCACGGAGGTGATCGCGCGCGATGGCTTGAAGGAGATCTCCCACGGTCATTGGGAGCAGATGACCCGCAAGGAGGTCGAGCAGGCCTATCCGGAAGAGGCCGCCGCGTGGGATCGCGACCCTTACACCTTCGCGCCGGAGGGTGGCGAAAGCGGCTTGGAGGTCACGGCTCGTGCCTTGCCGGCACTGCTCGATATTGTACGACGGCATGAAGGAAAACCGGTGGTCGTCGTGTCCCACAAGGCCACGATCCGGCTGCTGCTGAGTTCGCTGTTAGGCTTCGATCCGCGGCGCTACCGCGACAATCTCGACCAGGATCCCGCCGCTCTGAACATCGTGGATTTCAAGGACCCGGTGCGGGCGCGGCTGATGCTCTTCAATGACAGCTCGCACTACTCCGAATCCGGCCTGGCGATTCCCGATATCGCGGGTGCCTGCCTCTCGAAGTGGTGGTCCACGGAACCGGCGGCGGAAAAAGGCTCGCGGTGACTTTTCCTTCCAAGCCCTGGCACGCGGTGGTGGCCGGGACCTTGTTGGTCCTGGCCATTGGCACGGTTGATACGCGGATCGAGCCGCAGCTCAGCAGCGCGTTCTTCTACCTGTTGCCGGTGCTGCTGGTCACCCGGCATGCAAGCACGCGGACGAGCATCGGATTTTCGGTCCTGGCCACCACGGTGTCCCTGTACGCCGATCTGGTGACCGCGGGGCCGGAGGTTCCGGATTCTCTGCCCTACTGGAATGCCGTGCTGCGGCTCGGAGTGCTGCTGGTGGCGGTGTGGCTGGTGACCTCGCTGCGCAAGCTCAATGGAACCTTGGAAGCGCGCGTTCGCGATCGCACCGCGCGGTTGGAAGACGAGGTGAGGGAACGCTTGAAACTGGAGCGCCGCATCCTCGATGCGCGCGAGTCCGAGCAAGCGCGCATTGGCCAGGATTTGCATGATGGCCTCTGCCAGCAACTCGTGGCCACCGCCTTCTCCGCCGGGCTGCTTCAACGCAATTTGGAAGAAAAGTCCGTGCCCGAGGCGGCCGAAGCCGCCCGTATCGCGAAGTCCATTGACCAGTCGATCGGCCAAGCGCGGGACATCGCCAAGGGCCTTCATCCGGTGCCACTCGAGGAGGAGGGGCTGGAGACCGCGCTGCGCGATCTCGCGCGCAGCACCTCGAAGCTCACCGGCATCCGCTGCACCGCCGAAGTTTCCGGAAAGCCGTCGCACGTTGACAAGGCCGCCGCCATCCACCTCTTCCGCATTGCCCAGGAAGCGTTGAACAACGCCGTCAAGCATGCCGCGGCTTCGGTCATCACCATCCGCTTTGCCACCCGCGGCGACGGTTTCGAACTGACGGTCGAGGACGATGGCCGCGGCCTGGATGGTGGCAATCGTGGAGGCGGCATGGGCCTTCACATCATGGATTGCCGGGCACGGGCGATCGGTGCGGAACTTGATATCTCCTCCGGAAAAGATCGCGGCACCCGTGTCCGTTGTGTTTCCTCTCCCGTGTCAACGAACGGCCAATGACTTCCACCGCCAATGACCACGCCAGAATCGTCCTCGTGGACGATCACCCGATGGTCCGCGAGCGCCTCGCGGAGGTCATCAATCGCGAACCCGACCTGTCCGTCTGTGGTGAGGCGGAGGACCGGGGTGGCGCGCTGGAGGTGATCGAGCGGGAGAAGCCGCGGCTCGCCATCGTCGATCTCACCCTCAGGCGCTCGAACGGCCTCGATCTCATCAAGGACCTGCGCGTGATGCATCCGGATCTGCTGATTCTGGTGCTATCGATGCAGGACGAGCACCTCTACGCCGAGCGCGTGATCCGCGCGGGAGCGCACGGTTACATCACCAAGCAGGAGGCCACCCGCAAGATCCTCGACGCGATCCGTCAGGTCATGGCGGGCAAGGTTTTCCTCAGTGAGGAAATCTCCGCCGAGATCCTGTCCCGCATGCTCGGCAAGTCGCGGGGCGCGATGCGCTCGCTCGATGTCCTTTCCGACCGCGAGCTTCAGGTCTTCGGCCTCGTCGGCGAGGGCTTCGGCACGCGCCAGATTGCCGGGCAGCTCGGCCTCGATGTGAAGACGGTTGAAACCTACCGCACCCGGATCAAGGAGAAGCTGGAACTCAAGGATGCCTCGGAGCTGCTGCGCCAAGCCATCGCGTGGCGGCGGGACCACCCCAATGAGTAGCGTGTAGGGGTCCGCCCCTACAGGCGTGTCGGGGCATCTTGCGGAGGAAATCCGGGGGGCAGCGGATGGACGGGAGGCGCGTGTTAGGGCATGGTTTTCCCAGCACCGACACCACCGTCTTTTAACCTCTGGCCCGGGGGGGACATGTGATCTGACGGGGGTGTCGGTGCGGGTGTGTACCGATGGCGGCTTGGCAAGGCCGGCCTTGCCATGCAGTGTTAGGCATCGGGAGTCGCCGCCCGTGAGGGTGCGGCGTGCCCCGGCACTGCTGTCCACACACATGAAAATCGCCATCGGATCCGACCACGCCGGCTTCTCTTACAAGCGGGAGATCATCGCCCAACTCCGCGCCAGGGACATCACCGTGATCGATGTCGGCACCGATTCGGAAGTGCCCGTTTCCTATGTTCCCTTCATCCGCGAGGTGGCCGAGGGCGTGGCGGCGGGGACATTTGACTGCGGCATCGTGCTGGGCGGCTCCGGCAACGGCGAGGCCATGGCCGCCAACCGGATCAAGGGCGTGCGCTGCGCCCTGTGCTGGAGCGTCGAGACCGCCAAGCTCGCCCGCCAGCACAATGACGCCAACGTCCTTTCCCTCGGCGAGCGGGTGCTCGACCTGCGCACCGCCATCGCCATTGTCGATGCCTTCCTGACCACGCCTTTCGAGGGCGGCAGGCACCTGGAACGCATCCACGAACTCGACGCATGAGCCCCGCGGAGATCGAGGCCTTCCTGCACGAAAAGATCCCGCTCGCCCAAGCGATGGGCGTGCGGGTCGAATCGTGCGACGCGGAGGCCTTCGTTCTCACCGCCCCGCTGGAGCCGAATCACAATCACCTCGGCACTGCCTTCGGCGGCAGTCTCGCGGCGCTCGCGACGCTGACCGGCTACGCCTGTCTCTGGCACGCCCTCGATGATCGCGATGCGCATGTGGTCATCCGCCGCAGCGAACTCGACTACCGGCATCCCGTGCGCGGGATGCTGCGGGCGGTGTGCCGCAGGCCGGAGGAGGGGGAGTTTGCCACTTTCCGCTCAACCTTCGCGAAGACGGGGAAGGCGCGCATCACCCTCGAGGTGACCATCGGGGAAGAGGGGCGGGAATGCCTGCATTTCCGCGGTGACTTCGTGGCCATCCGATGAGCGCCGACACCCTCACCCACCTCCGTACCGGCAAGCTCGCCGGCACCACCCGCCTCGACCTTTCCTGCGGACTCACGGAGTTCCCGCGCGAGATCTTTGACCTCGCGGACTCGCTGGAGG
>CBKZPU010000089.1:0-20098 GCA_966696705.1 uncultured Verrucomicrobiaceae bacterium
TCCTCGAGCCGAACACGCTCTACCGCGAAGCCGGCACCGCGCCGGTCATGGAGACGCCGCTGCACTGCGCGACCGCGTTGCAGGAAATGGCCTTCCGCAGCCAGAACGGCGTCATCCACCTTTTTCCCGCGCTGTCGCCGAAGTGGGAGCGGACGATTTTCCGCGGCTTCACGGCGGAAGGCGGCTTCGAGGTCGGTGCGGCGGCCGGACAGGGGAAAGTCCGCTGGATCGTCCTGACCGCGCCGCACGCCGGGGAAGTCGTGCTTGAAGCCAAGGGCATCGGTGCGCTGAAACGGGAAGCCAAGGACATCACCGTGGAGGTTCTTTCGCCGGACCGTCTCAAGCTCGTTTGCCAAGCCGGCGGCCGCATTGACCTCGCGGACGGCACCACCGCAGTGGTCGAACCGGTGGGCGGGAAGGGGACAAATCCCTTCGGACTGAAGTGAGAGAGAGCCGATGAAGGGATTTGAACCCCCGACCTGATCATTACGAATGACCTGCTCTACCCCTGAGCTACATCGGCGTTACCTCGCGGAACGGGCGGGAATGAACCAGAGCCGGACCGGTCCGGCAAGCGGATTTCCCGCGACCGGGTGGAGCGTGTCATGACGATTGCGCCGCCGCCCGATCCTGCGAGAATCCCGCCATGCCCCGCTTTCCCCGCAGCGCCTATGATCAAACCGGCGGACTCGTTTATTTTCCCCGGATGTGCGACAAGATCCGCCTGCACGCCGCCGGGGAGCTCGGCGAGGATTACCACGGCTATCTCGGCAAGGGCTTCGACGGCCGGATCTGTGGGTTCCTCCGCGTCGATTACGAGGGCGTGAAGGCGCAGGTGCTGGGCGGGGCGAGCGACGAGAAAACGCTCGCGTGGTGCCTGGAAAACGGCCGCGGGCTGGAGGCCATCGACTATCTCGTGTGGAACGGCTTCGCCCGCAAGCGCGGTTGGCGGGATGACGATGGCGGCTCGGACTTCTTCGAGAAAGCAAAGGCCGATGGCGGCTTCGCGGATCGCGCGGAGCTGATGACGATGTTCGATTTCTACGAGTACGACGAAGGCCGCAAGTCATGAGCGAGGAACAGCCACCGCGCGAGCACCCGAGGGATCCGCTCCATGGCGTGACGCTGGAGACCATCGTCGTCACGCTGCAGGAGCGCTACGGCTGGGAGGAAATGGGCCGTCGCATCCGCATCAAGTGCTTCCGCGACAACCCGAGTATCAAGTCCAGCCTCACGTTTCTGCGGAAGACGCCGTGGGCTCGCGAGAAAGTGGAAGGCTGGTACGTGTGGGACTTGCGCCGCGGCGGCCGAGGGCGATGAAGCCGGCGACCAAGGCCGCGCAAGCGACCGGCTGCCAGCCGAAGCGCTCGCCGAGGAAGGCCATCGCGAAGAGGAAGGTGAAGAAGGGCTGGAGCAATTGAAGCTGGCCGACCTTCGCCACACCGCCGAGAGCGAGGCCGTGATACCACGCGAACATGCCGAGGAAGGAGCTGACCAAGCTCAGGTAGCCAAAGCCGGCCCACGACGCCGTGGTGGCGTGCAGCCCGTGTCGCTGTGCCAGCCAAATGAGTGGACCGAGGATCAAGGGCAGCGCCGCCACCAGCGTCCAGCACATGACTTGCCAGCCGCCGAGTTCGCGCGAGAGCCGACCGCCTTCGGCATAGCCGACCGCGGCCGAGGCGACGGCTAACAGAAGTGCCCCGTCCGCCGGACTCAGTTTGCCGCTGCTCGCGGAAAGGGCAAAGGCGACGACCGTGGCACTGCCAGCGAGGCTGCACATCCAGAAGCGGCGGGAGGGATTTTCACCCGCCCGAAGAAACGCCGCGCACGCGGTGGCCAGCGGCAGCAGGCCGAGCACCACGCCGCCATGCGAGGCATCCACGCGCTGCATCGCCCAGCCGATCGACAGCGGGAAGCCGACGATCACCCCGAGGACGACGATCGCAAGGCGCTGCCATTGGTCGCGTGTGGGGAGAGGTTGCCTTGTTAGAAAGAGCAGCAAGGCCGCGGGCACCGCCGCCACCGCCGCGCGGCCGAGACCGACGAAGGCCGGATCGAGCGACGCCACCGCCAGCCGTGTCGCGGGCAGCGTGAGGCCGAATGCCATCACGCCGGACAGGCCGAAGAGCATGCCTTTTCGCGAGGCGTTCATGGCACGAAATGGGGTGAGAGTTTTCCGAGCGTGGAAATGGCTTCCAAGGTGCGCTCACCAAAGGCGAAGCCGCAGCTCAGGCGGAAGCAGTGGTTCAGGCCACCCGATGCGGAGAAGATGGTCCCCGGCGAGAGGCTGATGCCTTTCTTCAAGGCGGCCTGGGTGAAGGCCTGCGAATCGAAGCCGGCCGGCATTTCCACCCACAGCACGAAGCCCCCGGCGGGCCGGTTGACGCGAGCGTAATCGGGGAAGTGCCGCAACACCGCCTCGCGCGTCTGCGCGCATTGGCCGGCATAGAGGCCGCGGATGCGCCGCAGGTGACGGTCGTAGCCGCCGGCATCGAGCAGGCCCGCGATGACGAGCTCGGAGAGCGTGGCATTCCATGGACATTGGATGCCCTTGAGCCGCCGGATCTCTTCAAGATGCGTGCCGGGCACCAGCCAGCCGACGCGCAGACCGGGCGCGATGGTCTTGGAAACCGATCCGCAGTGGATCACGCGGTCGCTGTGGACCGCGATCGAGGGCGGGCGCACGCCATCGTGCGAGAGGTCGCCATAGACATCGTCCTCGATGATCGTGAAGCCATGTTTCGCCGCGAGGCCGGCGAGCGCTTTTTTGTTAGATTCCGGCATCAGGCTGCCGATGGGATTCTGGAAATGCGGCTGCACCACGCAGGCGGCGATGGCGTGCTTCTTCAACGCCTCGGCCAAGGCCTCCACGACCAGCCCGGTGCGTGGATCGACGGGGATCTCGATGACCCGCAGGCGCAGGTCGCGGATGAGATTGAGGGTGCCGAAGTAGGACGGCGACTCCACCGCGACGAGGTCGCCCGCTTTGGCCGTCGCTTGCAAGGCCAGCCGCAAGCCTTCGGTCGCGCCTTGCGTCGTGACGATGTCATCGGGCGCGACTTTCAGGCCGATGTCGAAGAGCCTTCGCGAGAGCGCCGCGCGGAGTTCGCGCCGGCCTTGGGGCGGGGTGTAGCGCAGGGCTTCCGCGCCGTGCTTGCGCATCACCTCGCGGGTAATCGCGGCGAGCCTCGATTCCGGCACGATGCCATCGCCCGGTGCCGCGGTGGCGAAGGGCACGAAGGCCGGATCACCCGCGGTGTCCATTAGCGTCTCGACGATCGAGCCGACCTTCAATGGTCTCGACGCCCGCGTGGCGGTGGTGGGAAAGCGGTCCGCCGTGATCTTCGGCGGAGCGACGAAGTAGCCGGAGCGCGGGCGGGCCTCGATGAAGCCCTCGTCCTCGAGATGGCGGTAGGCCTCCATCACCGTGGAGATGCTCACCCGGTGCTCGCGGCTGGTGTGGCGGATCGAGGGAAAGCGCGAGCCCGCCGGAAAGGTGCCGGCACGGATCAACGAGGCGAGCCTTCCCGAAAGCTCCTGGTGCAGCGGCGCGGCGGTGGACATGGCAACGATCCTGGGCGGTTCGCCCGTCGCATCCAGATACAGCCGGAGGGAATCCGATGCAGTACAGATTCTGTACTCCGGCAATTTTCTTTCACCTGTACCTGTCGGCGGCGGGGGCATGCGGCAAAGTCGGGTCGTCCGCCATGCCACTCGTCATCAAGCTGCTCATCGTCGCCTTCCTCATCTTTTGGACCATCCTCGGCGGATGGCTGGTGGTGAAATACGGCGCGCTTTTCGGCCCGCACCACGACCACCGCGCGGAAACGCCGGGAGCCCGCAGCTTCGGCCTCGCACACATCGGCGCGGTGTGGATCGGGGCGTTTGCGCTGGGGGTTTGGTTTTTGTTCCTGTGACGGGATAAGGTGCCAAGGCTCCCCGCGATTCAGGCATGTTCTGGCGGCGGATCAGAGATGCTCCGGGCTATTCAAACCGAGGAATTTCACAGTCGCTCGGGCGTTGGGCGTTCTCCCGCTCACCAGCGTGCCTGACCAAGGGAAGTGGCGAGTCCACAGGTCGCGACGGGGGTGGCAGAGCGGCACGGTTTTGCCGGCTCACATTGGGCCGGACCGGCGGGCAGTTCTTCGCCGCAACGGGACAAAAGGCGGGGCTAACAACGAACAACACGACCCCGCTTTCCCGGGGTCGTGTTGTTGGAAGTTTGGAAGAGGTGGAACCGCAGGCTCAGGCGGGGAAATACTTGTCCACCAGCTCGCGGGTGCTGCGGATGTTGCGGCGGCTGGAGGCACCGAAGACAATCGACTTGAGATTCGGCAACTTCGACACCCACTCGATCGCTTCATCGGGCTTGAGCGCCCCGGAGGCGAAGACCGACATCGCGATCGCCCGCACCTTCCGGTCGCGCATCGTCTCGACATACTTGTCGAAGCCGCCGCACATGCGGAAGCCGATCTTGTTGATGTTCGAGCAGATGATCGGGTTCTCGATGCCCACGCTTTCGAGCGCGTCGAGCAGCATCGGCATGTTCATGGTGATGAAGCCGGCCTCCGCGTTGTACTTGCTGCGGACATGGTCGTGGAAGATCCGGAAGGCCTCGTGGAAGCCCATGCCGAGCAGGAGGTCCACTACCACGTTCTGCAGGAAGATGACCGGCGTCGAGAGGCCCTTGAACATCTTCATCTCCATGTCGATGAGGATGGTGGCCAGGCCCTCGGCGTCCTTCTTCGCCACCGACATGCCGCCCTTCAAGGCGGTCTTGAGCAGGCCCTCGTCGGGCAGGAACTGGTTGAGCGCGCCCAGCATGCCGTGCTCGGTGACGGCGTTGTTGTATTTGTGCGCGTAGGGCATGCAGGGGTAGAACTGGAAGCCCTCGTACTTCGCCGGATTCGCGCGGACATGGTCGCAGATCTCCGAGATCCGGTCGTGCGTGGTGCACATGAAGGTCTTCACGCCTTCCTCGTAGGCGGCATCGAGCACGCTGATGATGGCGGAGGTGTCCTGGAACTGCATCGCCTGCGCCCGGGCCTTTTCCTCCGACATGTGGTTGACGCCGAAGAACTGGTTGTCGCCGAAAAGTAGGTTGTCCATGGGATGGGGGAGGGAAGGGGTTACTTGCGGCTGAACCACGACTTCTTGGTGGCGGCGACGACCGGCGTGGCGCGCGAGTTCGACGGCGAGCGGTCCTTGTCGGCGATGATCATGGCGATCGTCTTGTCGGTCGCGGCGGCTTCGCGGAAGGTGTTGTTGGTGTTCACCCGCTTCTGGATGATGGCTTTGACGAAGTCGTCGATCTGCGCGGAGTACTCTTCGCCACGGAGGTAGAAGTCCACTTCCTTGGTCAGGTCGGTGGTGTAGCGGACGTTCCAGCCCTTGCCGTATTCGGGCAGCGCCGGATGCGGCTCGCGCAGGTAGAGCTGGCACTCCTGGCGGTCGGCATAGAGGCGGCCATTGGTGCCGGTCATGGTGATGCGCGTGGACATCTTGCGCTGCGACTCGTCGCTCCAGTTCACCGAGAGGTGAGCGCTCATGCCGGAGGGGTAGAGCAAAGTACTATAAACCTCGTCGTCGGTGTCGGCGGAGAAGATGCTATTCAGCACCGTGCCGGAAACGCCGGACGGCTCGCCAAAGTACCAGTTCACCAGGTTGATGGCATGCGCGGCGTAGTCGTAAAGGCAGCCACCGCCTTCGGCACGCTGGGTGCGCCAGGTGGAACCCTTCGGACGCAGCACCACTGGACCGTAAGCCTCGGCGAGTACGTGGGTGATCTGGCCGAGCGCGCCGCTATCGACGATGCGCTTCACTTCCTGGAAGGCGCCGACGTAGCGGTAGTGATAGCCGACTTGGCTAACGAGACCCTTCTCTTCCGCGAGCTTGGTCAGCGCCTCGGAGTCTTTCCAGTCGAGGCAGAATGGCTTCTCGCAGAAGACGTGCAGGCCTTTCTCAAGAGCCTTGCGCACCATGCCGGCGTGCATCTTCGACGGCGTGACGATCATCACGGCATCGAGCGGCTCCTTCTCGAGCAGCTCGTCGAAGTCCTTGTATGCCGTCACCTTGGTGTACTTCACCAGGCCGTCCACGAGGTAGCCCGTGGCGTCACAGACACTGACGTCGGTGTCCGGATGGGCGTTGACGATGGAAAAGTGGGACAGGCCCATTTTCCCCAAACCGACTACTCCTACTTTGATCATGGGGGATTGATTATGATTGGAGGGATTCGAGAACGTATTGACGGATTTTCTTCAGGAACTCCGGATTGGCGGCGGCCGCCCATTTGCCCGAAGTGTCGCGTGCGGTGGAAAAGGCGAGCTCGATGGACGGCGCGAGGTCGGCATCGGTGTCGGCGACATGGATGCCGGGCTTGCCGCGCAGCCACGCGGCGGTGGCGAGCTGGTGATCGGTGGTGTGCTCGCCCTGGTCCTTGATGCGGGGCAGCAGCACGATCGGCTTCGCGTACTGGTCGGCCATGATGACGGAGCCCATGCCGGCGTGGGCCACGATCAGCTCGGAGTCTTGCACGGTCTTCGCGAAGTCGAGCTGGTCCAGCTTGCGCGTCCATTTCATGTACTTCGGCTCGTAGGTGCCGTTGCCGATCTGGGCGAAGACATCGTCGCGGCCTTGCGCCGCCGTCCACTCGTCCATGACGCGGATCAGGCGGTCGAAGGGAAACATCGATCCGACGGTAACGAAGATCACAGCACCGCCCCCCAATGTTGTGGACCGTTCGGTCCGCTCAGATGTGGCCACTGCGTCAGCCACAGGTCGGCGATCTTGCCGGCCTTCTCGCCCGACGACGAGAGCCGCTCGGCATTGGCGATGCTGTCGATCCAGATCGTCTTGCTGCCGAACAAGTACTTGGCCAGCAGCATGGCGATCAGCGCGGGGAGCGAGCCGGTGGTGATGACCACCTTCGGGCGCTCCCTGAAAAGTATCCGCAGGAGCTGGCAGGCGACGACGATGAAGCCGAAGCGGTCACGCCGCGACACGTCGCGGATCGTGTAGTAGTCGTGGCCGGGCACGTCCGCCGCCAGCGACGGATCGAGGCTCACGTAAAAGACATCCATGCCGTCGAGGGCGGGCATGATGCGGCGCAATTGAACCCAGTGGCCGCCGCCGGAGGCGATGGCCATCACACGTTTTCGTCGGTTCATCGGGTCTTGCAGGGTGAGGGTGAAGGGCAGGACCGCGATCCGTCAGCAGTTTCAGGATCGGGGAGGGGAGAAAGGACGCACGCGACAGCGCGGCGGATGACGATGCAACCCTGCGCCTCCCGAGGGGAGGCCGACCGGGGAAAGGCGGCGTGGTGTTCCTGGTTGCATCTCGGCAGGGGGGGAGTGCCTTGGCCGCCACAGGATGCCGGGCGGCGCCGGGAGCCTACCGAAATCCCGTTAGGGGTCAATTCCGGAATGCCAGCCGCGCCGCACTTGGCGGAAGAGCACTCCTGAAATTCAGCTCATGGAGCAACGGGAGGATCGAAAGCTCGCGAAAGAGTGGCAGAGGTCTTCTTCTTTCGATCGATTCGATCGTTTCGTTGTTCCCCTTCTACCGCGGCGAACAGAATTTTCCGCAGCTTCCGGAAACGTCACTCAGCGCATTTCCTTCAACGCGTCGTCGTAGGCCTTCTCGATTTCCTCTCGGGTCTTGATTTCCTGCAGGCCGGTCTCGCGATGAAACCAAGTGTAGGCATCGCATTTGAACTCTGCCATCTGGGCGCGCGAGCGGTGCCGGGCACCGTCGAAAATGCCCCGCAGTCGCTTCTTCCGGTCCATTTCGCTGGCGCGCTGGGCGTTTTGATCGATCCAGATCTGGAGCGCGGCGATGTCCCGGGCCAAGGGGTTCTCGCGCTGGCGCTGGAACACGGCGTCTTTCCACTTGGCCGGTTGCATCGCGGCCAGCATCAGCTCGGATTGTTCCTGGATGGCGAGGACGGCCTTGCCCTCCTTGAGGAAGGCGTCCACCGGCACCTGCTTCCACTGCCAGGTGCGGTCGAGCCGGCAGCCGAAGCGCCGGACATCCGCGAAGCGCGTGCCCTTCGCCCACAGGTCCTTCCGCTCCGCCGAGAGGTGGGTCACCACGCCGAGGGCCTGGTGGGTGTCGCCGTGAAGGATCGGGCCGCCGCTGTTGCCTTGGATGACGTCGGCATCGATTTCGATCGATTCCGGTCCCACGCCCATGACCTTGCCTTCTTCGAAGCCGACCGTGCCGCCGCCGCCGGCATTGCCGGACGCCAGCACCGGCGCGCCCACCTTCGCGACGCCGGAGGCCGCGGCGATCTCCAGCACCTTCGGCACCGGCTCGTTGACTGGCAGGCGGACCAGATCGGCACCCTCGGCCGCTTCGAGCGAGCCGAATTTCCGGACCACCGTGCCATTGCGCAGTTTCACCTTGAGCCGGGAATTCCCCGACAGCACGTGGGCCGCGGAGTAGAGGTAGGTCGTTTCGCCATCGCGACAAAAGAAGCCGGTGCCGGTTCCCCGGTCGCCCTCGATCACGGCAATGGCCTCAGCCACCGCGGAATCCACGGGCTTGGTCGCGGACGGCTCGGGCGTCTCCTCGGGGGCCGCCTTGGCACCGAAGCCGAAAAGCTCCGCCCACACCGCCGGACAGTCCTCCGCGGCCAGCGTCGCCTCGCCCTTCTCGTGGTGGAAGGTCACCGCGGTGTCGGTTACCGCGGTCACGATCACGTCGTTGAAGACCTTGCCGCCCTGCGACTTGATGCTCGAGAAATTCATTCCCGCCGCGTGCTCGCGCACCAAGGTGCGGAGGCGGACAAGGTCGGCCGCGTCATCGCCGGCAAGGGGAAGCGAAAGGCTGATCAACGCGAGGCCGAGACGGAGGGGGCGAGTCATGTGCTCCAAGATGCACGGTGGCCCCGCCGGGACAATTCAGAATCTCAGCCGCAGCGCCACCGATCCGAAATCCGCCACACCGTCGCGCTGCTGTTCATACTCCTGCGTCCGCCAGGTGTGGACATAGCTCAATTCGGCCTGCCGGTAGCGAATGCCACCGCCGCAAAACACCTCCGCCACGAACGGCTTGCGGTCGCTGCCCGTCTCGAAGTCATGGAACATCGGCCCGTCCAAAGTGGCGTCGTAGGCGACCGCCCGGCCGGTCGCGCCAAAGAGCACATAGATCGACCAGTGGCCGGGATATGGATCGTCGGAGTCGAAATAGAGATTCGAGTACGCCGTTTCCGTTAGCCGCGGGTCGGAAAAATCCGGCGGCAAGTGGTAGCCGGCGCGAAAGAAGCCGCCGACGTGCGCCGCGGTCCGGAAGGTGCCGAGCCGCCCGCCCCATTCGGTGAGGCCATCCATCCGGATCAGCCCGTGCTCGCGCTTCAGCAGATCCGAGCGGCGCTTTTGCACGAAGCTCAGGTCGGCGGTGATCTCGTTGGGGATCTGGTAGTCCCAACCGTTGAATTTATCGATGCCGCGGACGCTGTGGACGAAGTCCTGCGAATTCTCCGCCAGCGAGTTCGAGCCGGAGGTGCCGAACAAGAGCTCCACCGAGTTCAGCACCGTGTCGTCCTTGGCATGCAGCGAGAAACCCAGCGCCGCCCAGCCGGCGTAGCGGCGCTCGCCCGGCGGCTGCACATACGGTGCGGCCCGCTCCGGGGTGTACATCAGTTGCGTCAGCGAAAAGCCGTAGTTGTACTGGACATCCGCCGGATCCTCGAAACCGGTCACCTTTTGGAAGATCCGGAAGCTATCGTCATCGCCTGAAAGCCGCCGCAGCATCCGCTGCACCGAGCCCAGGTCCTCGATGTCGCGATTCGACGAGATCCACGAGAGCCGGGCCCCATTGGTATAGTCGCGGTCGGTCTTCGCGAAGAGATCGTTGTCCAAATAGAAGGTCAGATACCCTTCGCCCCAATCCGGCAGGGGACTGTCGCGGTCCGCCCGTGCGGCTCCGGCAAACGAGAGGGTGAGCAGCGCGATGACGCGACGCATGTGAAAACTCCGGGTCGTCCTCTTCATCCAGAAAAAAGTTGGGGCGGGCACCCCTCCCCGAGCGCCCGCCCCCGCTACAGCGTTAACTGCAGCAAATCTTCAGTTGTCGGTCCTAGCGGATGGCGTCGGCAACTCCATTGCCCACCGCCTCCTCTCTAATTCCAACGTCGCAGATCGTCATTTTTGCCGGAAATTTCTTCGACCACACCCGCGCCGGGAGAGCCGGAAGGCCCTTCAAGATGCTCATGATCATACGTTTGTTCTTCATCCGGCGGTCGCGAAACTTTTTTGTCAGCGGTGGCTGCCCTTCAGTCCTCCCTTCAGGAACGAAACCACCAGCAACACCAGGAAGACGACGAAAAGAACCTGTGCGATCTGGTAGGAAGCGCCCGCCAAGCCCGTGAAGCCGAGGAGACCCGCGACCAAGGCCAGAATCAGAAAGGTGATGGTCCAATGAAGCATGGCGTTCCGTTGGTTTGTTGAGGATCTATTTTTGCAGGATGCCGGCCAATTCGCGGTTTCTGTTGCAATAGATTGATATTCAGTGGAAACTTCGCGAAGTGCAGCCGAGGATTTGTCCTGCTTGTGGTGCAACCTGCGCTTGGTTTTCTGCCGTGGGGTGCAAGCTGCATGCTCGCCCGGGCACAACCCGTGCTTGCCTCGCCCCGGGCGGTCCCTTTCTCTCCCCGCCCGCACCCCAATGAGCGAAGGCCTAGCGATTTTTACCTCTGGCGGCGATTCAGCCGGCATGAACCCCGCCGTCAAATGCGCCGCCGACTATGCCGCGATGCGCGGCTACAAGCCGTGGCTCGTCTATGACGGCCTGCGCGGACTCATCGACGACAAGATTGTCGAGTCCACGCCCCACCTGCTTTCCGGCATTCTCCACCGCGGCGGCACCTTCCTGCGCTCGTCGCGCTCGCAACGCTTCTTCGACATCGAGTATCGGCGCCAAGCCTACGAGAACCTCAAGCGCCGCGGCATCACCAAGCTCATCGTCATCGGCGGCGACGGGTCGTTCCGCGCGCTGAACCAATTCTACAACGACTTCGGCGTTCCCTTCGCCGGCATCCCGGCCACTATCGACAACGACATCGCCGGCACCGACTACTGCCTCGGCGTCGATACCGCGCTGAACATGATCCGCCAGTCGGTGGACTCGATCCGCGACACCGCCACGTCGTTCTCGCGTGCCTTCGTCATCGAGGTAATGGGCCGCCACTGCGGTTACCTCGCCATGGTCAGCGCGCTGGCCTGCGGCGCGGAGCTGTGTTTAACCACCGAGATTCCCTACGACCTCGAAAAGATCGGCGCCAAGCTGAAGCACGAGATCAAGAACGAGGGGCGCGACCACATCATCGCGATCGTGGCGGAAGGCACCAAGATGGCCGAATACACCACGCGCTACATCAATGACGCGATCGGCATGGAAGCGCGGCTCACCGTGCTCGGCCACGTCCAGCGCGGCGGCTCGCCGACCGTTCACGACCGCATCATGGCCTACAAGTTCGCCGTCGCCGCCGTCGATTCGCTCCATGCCGGCCAGACCAATGCGATCATGGTTTATCGCGACGGCACCTTCGGCAACCTGCCGATCCACACGGTGGTCGATTCGAAGTACCAGATCGATCCGGCGATCATGAAGCTTTGCACGCCGCTCTGCGGTTAGATTTCGCAACCCGACCCAAGAAAGCACGGGCAGGAACGTTCCTGATGATGAACGGCGGCAGCAATCCGCCACCATCATCATGAACGCCGAATTTTCCATTCCGTTGGAACCGGGCAAGAAGCAGCGCCGGTTTGGTTGGGGCGCCTTTTCGATCTCCGTACTGATCCACGCCATCTTCATCCTGCTGGCGATTTTCTATTTCTTCACGTGGATCAAGAATCCGCAGGAGAAGGGGCCTGACATCGTCCCCGGTGGCGGCGGCGGCAACAAGGGAGCCAGTGCCACCAAGATCCAGACACGGGCGCATGCGATGGCGCCGGCGACGAAGCAGAGGGTGACCGTGGCGGGCATCACCAGTGAAATCGTGCTGCCGGATTCGACCACGGAAGTGATGGACATCGGCATGCCGGCGGCGCTTGCCAGTGCGGGCGAGGGCAGTGGAGCCGGCGGCGGCAAGGGCGGTGGAATCGGCCCCGGCATCGGTCCGGGCACCGGTCCCGGCTCAGGCCCGGGTGTCGGAAAAGCCTTCATCGATACCACGCCCTTCGGCAGTCGCCAGGAAGTGGCGGGCGCGTTGCCCGGACGCTTCTACGATTTCAAGCAGACCCGCCAGGGCAAGCCGGTGGAAGACTACAGCGTCGCGAGCCGCGAGCACTTCACGGAGCGCGTGATCAAGATCCAGGAGTCGGATTTCCGCCCGACCGCCTTCAAGAAGTTCTTCGAGGCACCCGATTCGCTCTACCTCAGCCAGATCGCGATTGCGCTCACCGATGCCGGATCCGCGCCGAAGCACTTCAACGTGGCTGACAAGGTGAAGCCCTCGGGCTGGCTCATCCACTACCACGGCAACGTGGTGGCGGATCGGGACATCACCGTCCGCTTCGTCGGGGTGGGGGACGACTACATCAGCGTCTTCGTCAAAGGGAAGCCGCGCATGATCAACGCTTGGCCCGACATCCGCCAAACGGTGATGGGACGCTGGAAGCCGGATGATCCGGCGGAATCGGAAGCCACGCCGCTGCCCGGCTGTCCGCTGGTCATTGGCGATTGGGTGAAGTTCCGCCGCGGTGAAAAGGTCGAGCTCGACATCGCCATCGGCGAACGGCCGGGCGGCAAGGTCGGCTTCGTGCTGATGGTGGAAGAAAAGGACACCCAGTACCGCACCATGTCCAACGGCGCGAAGGTCCTGCCCTTGTTCACCACCGAGCCGATCAGCGAGCAGACTCACCAGCGTGTGGTGAAGGATTTTCCGAACTGGGAGTTCGAGTGGGAAAAGGTGCCGGTCTTCCCGTCTTCGAAGGACGACAAGTTGGGCACGGACATTTTCCGTTAGAATGAGGCTTCGCGGGAGTGCCGGTCATCAAAAACTGGGAATTCATTCCGCTTCGCAGGTCCGGCGAACCTACCGTCCAAGCGAAATAATTTCCGCGCTCACAGTGTGCCGTCTCCCCCCATCACGGCATGAGCGTGCATAGCGGAATCACTGGGACATTGCCACCCGTGCGGCGATGCGATGGAGTGCCGCAGCGTTGAATCCCTACCAGCCGCCCCAGTGCAATGAACCGGCCGCAGCGGTGGCTGGACCGGTGGTCATGCAGGTGAGGTATCACCTGGTCTACTCGTTATTGGCGATCTTCGCCGGGCTCGCCATGGTGGCCGGCGCGATCAGGATCCATGATCTCATTCCCTTTGCCTCGTGGCTGTTCTGCTTTTCAGGCACCGCCCACCTCGTGATGGGATTCCTCACCCGGCGACGGCCGTTTTTCGAGGTCTTCAATGACCGGATTGAGTTCCTCTCGCCGGTCTTTCCCAGATGGCGCCGCTCAAAGCCCGTCGAGTCGGTTGGTGACAGCATTCTCTATCGCTGGGTGGCAAGACGCGAGGACTTCAAGCGCTACATTGCCTGGCGCGAAGGGCTCCGCTGATCCAGTCCTTACTTTTTCTGTGACGTCCGCCAGGTCTCCATCTCCTGGCGGATGTCGGGGTCTTGGATGTCTCCGATCGACTCGTCCCTGAGACGGGTGTTGCCTTCGGCAGCGAGAGCCAATTGGGCGAGGGCCTGGTCGCGGTGCCAGCCATCTTCCAAGGACCGCGCCCACTCGGTGCCAGCGGTGAGATCATCGCGAAAACGACCCGCGACGGCATGGCGGAAGATGGCTGCCGTTTCATCGCGTGGCGGAAGTTGCAAGGCCCAGCGGCTGACGGTCTCGGCTTCGGGCTTGCGGTCCCGGAAGAAGTTGTCGAGTGCTTGCGGGCCTTGTTCTTCGACCAGCTCCCACTGGCTGCTCTCGACCAGCATCGTTAGCGCATTGGTCACCGCGGAGGGATGAAAAACGCTATAGCTGGCGGCTTGTTCCAGGAGCTTGGGGCCCACGGCGAGCTGATCTTCTGGCGCCAATTTCCGAAATGCCTCCAAGGCCTTCGGCGGCTCTCGTTCGTCGGCAAGCCGTAAGGCATAGCTTTCGGCGGCGGCGCGGCGGGCTTCCGGCGGGACGTCCGGGCGGACGAGCAGTTCGGCGACCCGATCTTCGCGGTCATTGAGCCGGGAATCGTCGCGGACCATCTCCATAACCCGCACCCAAGCCTTCACCTGCAGCGCCTCTTCGGGGATCTCCGCGATCTTCGCGATCCTTGCATCGAGCTGCTCGCGTTTCAGCCCGGGTGGAAAGAGTCCCGAGATGAGCCTGTCCCGGCGCTCCGCGGGAACCTTGGGCAGGGCGGCAAGAAGCGCGTCGGGATCCTTGCCGGCGGCTTGGATCCAGCGGTCTAACAGAACCCTGCCGTCCATGCCGAACTCGCCGGCGAGGATCCATTCCAGCATCTCCTTTTCATGGCCGGCGATCGCACCTTCGAGATGGTAGGGAAGATTCGCGCCGAGCGTCTCCTCGTCGGTCCATGCGATCAATGCGGAGTGCAGGTCCGTCTTGAGCCATTCATCCATGATCCTGCGCCGCAAGAAGACGATCTCGCCCGGGGGAAGTTGTGAACCCTCCAAGGCGCGCCATGCCTTGCGGCATTCACTGGCGGTCCAGGTGGAGCTGCCGAGATTCCCTTTCGGAAGGTCGGGTGAGGCAGGTGATGATGGCGGCAGTGAGGGGTGGGATTCCTTGTTAGGGGGGACGGGAATCACCGGTGGCGCTGCGGAGGAGTTTGCCCGGTGCACGGCAAATCCGGTCGCTGCCAAGACGGCATGGGAAAGGACGAGAAGTGCGACGCGGGATTTCACGAGGTCGGGGTGCTGCGGTTTCTTATCCCGGTGTCTTGAATCATGGCGCGGAGCTCGGTGGCACCGCGCTGGTTGCCCTGCTTGGAGAGTTCGGCCGCGGTGTGATGGAGCAACAGGTCGCGATTCAGGCCGGCGGGCTGACGTATTAGCCAGTCGCTCCAGTAGCTGCCATACTCCTGGGTCACCCGCGCGATACTAGAACTGTAGTAGCGATCGTAGCGTGGCAGTTGTCCGCGGATGGCGTCGTCCGGCAACCGCCCGACCAATTGGAGGCCGGCTTCAAGGTCCGAGGAGCCCGCCGAATGCAATGCGGAGAGGGCATAGGCTGCGGCCTCGTCCTCTTTGCCCTCGGTCTTGAGCAACGCGAACGCTTCCGCCGGATCATGGATGGCGGCTTCCTTGAAGAAGGCCTTGAGCATCATGTCCCGCTCCGTGCCTTGGAAATCCGGAAACGCGGTCTGGCACTGGGACCAGAGTTCGGAAATGGTCACGCTCTTGGTGCGCAGGCCCTCGCTCCAAACTCCGCCGCTGAACCAATCGCCCACGTCTTTTGTGACAATGCTTGCTTCCGCGTTGGCACGGCGTTCCGCCTCGGTATTTCCATCCACGTAGCCCTTCAGTGCCACCTCGATCCGTTCATCCATCGATGAGCCGGGGCCGACACCATAGCCGATGATATCCTTGTAGTTGCCCCAGCCGCTGAGTTCTTCCATGCCTTCCGCGCCCAGGCCCCGGGCGACGGCCGCACTGAGGAATGCCTTGGCCCCGGCTGGATCGCCCATGGTGGAATCCATCTGGTAGGAGGCATCCATGATCGCGCGCGCCGCCTCGCGGCCCTTGAGATTCGCGAGGATCCAATCCAAGGCCGCGGTTCGCTGGTTCTCCGGTACTTCGCTGAAGGCAGCACGAAGGATCGTCGCCCGGTCGAGCCGGCCTTCCAGGTTCTCCATCAACTCACCCAGTACCGCTGGGTCGGAAGCGACGCCCGCCTTGAGGGCGGCCTGCACCATCCGCCCCTGCCATTTGGGTGAGCTTTCCGAAAGCCTGATGACCTCGGCGGGCCCGGCAGTTTCCACCCATAGGCCCAGCGCGTTGTTGAGTGAGCCATCCCGCAATAGCTGGTCGGCACCATCCAAGTGGCGCAGGGCCGCCTCAGGATTCTTTTGCAGCCAGGCGATGACCAGAGGAATCAGTTCGCGGTGATCCCCCAGCTTGGCCAACCGGTCCAACTCGGCGCCGGGATCGGCGGGGAGGACGTAGGTTTCGACCTTGCGCCGAATCTCCTCCAGCTCCTCCGCCATCGTGGCGCGGCTCTCACGGGTGCTCCGTGCCCAGTTGTCCTTGGGATTCTCCGCCGCGACCGAGGCGGCCTGTGCGGCCTCATCCTTTTTTGTGTTCCACGCTTGCCGCATTGCCGCGAGATGCCGCCGGCCTTCCTCGCGTTCGGCTCGCCGGCCGGCTGCCTTCCCGTGCAGTCCCGGATCCTGGTCCGCCGGTGTGGAAGCCCCAGCCGGTCCCCGCCATGCCAGCCATCCCGCCAATCCGGCGGCGAGATGGGTTGATATCAAGAGGAGCGCCTTGCGCATGACCTAACATGCACAGCCGAATTTTTCATGGATGGCAAGTATTCGTCACGAATTTTTCGAATTTCTGCGGTTTAGCCGCTCTCCGGCAGGAAACTCGGCATGACCAGGCCCGCCGGTTGGGAGTAGGGCCCGCGGACCTGCATGAAGTGGATTTCCACATTCCGGGCGCCCCAACGGTAAAGCTCGGAAATCATGTAGGACTCGTGGGTCGGCACGAGGAAGACCGGCAAACCGCCCCGCGGGGCGGAGAGCTGGGCATGAAGGAGAGCCAGGGCGACGAGGTCATCCGCCATCACGCCGGGACCGATCATCCGGCAGCCGGCGTGATCGACCGATGAAAGCCAGCCGTCGATTTTCCCCGACGTGTCGCGATGCACCATCGTCCGCCAGTGTCCGCCGGGATTCTGGATGAAATGGGCGAGGTCCTTGGCGCGGCGGATGCCCGCCAGATTTTCCTCCAGGTCCACCATCGGGAACAGGTCGGCCGTGGTGGCGACCCGGACCGTGCCGGAGGTTACCGCTAGCGGCGGCAGCGGTGCATCCGTGGGGAAGCGCATGTCCTGGTAGGCCGCCACCGGCCCGAATCCCGCCCGCGTGTAGAGGGAAAAGGAGTCGAGGTTCATCGCGCTGGAGATGAGCCGGATCGGCAGCTTGCCGGCCTCGATGATGACCTTGGCCAAGAGCATGCGGGCGATGCCCTGCTGCGCGAATTCCGGGGCCACCGCCATGATGCCGAGTCCCACGTGGGTCTCGCGCGGGTGATAGAAGCAGACCCCGGCCAGCTTGCCGTCCAGCTCGACCACCAGCCCGCAGCCCGGGTCGAGGGCTTCGTAGGTCTCGGGGTAGATCCGGCAATCGCGCGGCCGGCCGCTGAAAATTTCTCTGCCGAGGGACTTCTGGTACCATTCGTTGGTGGCGCGGTGGATCAGCTCTGCCACGGCATCCACCTCGCCGGAATTCAAAGGGCGCACAACCATGATGGAGCAAAAATTGGCGCAGCCCGTGGCGGGAGGCGAAGTCTTTTCTACCGGAATGCCTCCGTACGGGCGGAAACATGGAAATCTCTGGAATAATCCAACCGACCGGGAATCGTATTCTCTGGCACTGGGACACGAATGTCCTATTCCCGCAGAAAACCACACCAACCAACCAACCCATGAAAGCCTCGAACGCCCTTGTGGCCGCCGCCCTCGCCGGAGTCTTTGCTGCCGGCACCGTCGCCTCCGCCGCCTATGTCCCGGGCGACAAGGACAAGGATAAGGACGATTGTCCCGGCAAGGACAAGGAGAAGAAGGAAGAGCTGGTCGTGACCGGCGACAAGGAAAAGGACAAGGACGATTGTCCCGGCAAGGACAAGGACGACTGCCCCGGCAAGGACAAAGACAAGGATAAGGACGAGGAAAAGAAGGAAATCCTCTGATTCCCTTCTCGCCACGGAAATGCCCCGCGGCCATTCCCGTGCCGCGGGGTTTTTCCGTCTCTGGCTGCTCTGGTTTCTGGTTTCTTGTTTCTGAATTCGATGAGCAACCCGCGATTCACCTCCGGAGTGGAATTGGCCACGGGCATTGGCCTGCGGGTGCCGCACTACGCGCACATCCTCGCCGAGAAGCCGGCGGTCGGCTGGTTCGAGATCATTTCGGAAAACTACATGGTCGAAGGCGGGCGACCGCTGGCGGTGCTCGACCGCATTCTCGACCAGTACCGCGTGGTCCAGCATGGCGTCGGCATGTATCCGGGAAATGCCGGCGGCATCGACTTCGAGCACCTGCGGCGGCTCAAGCGGCTGGTGCGGCGGACGAAGACGCCGTGGCTCTCCGACCACCTCTGCTGGGGCAGCGTCGATGGCACGATGAGCCACGATCTGCTGCCGATTCCCTTCACCTTCGAGGCGGTGAAGAAGACCGCGGAGAACTTGCGCATCGCGCAGGACTTCGTCGAAGTCCCGTTGGCCGTGGAAAACGTGAGCAGCTACGGCGAGTTCAATGGTGACGAGATGACCGAGTGGGAATTCCTCGCCGAGGTCGCCGAGGCGGCGGACGTGGGGATCCTGTTAGACGTGAACAACATCTACGTCTCGTCGGTCAACAACGGCTTCGAGCCGCTGGATTATGTCAATTTCGTGCCGCCCGAGCGGGTGGCGCAGATCCACATCGCCGGGCATTCGCGCTACGAGCGCTTCATTGTGGATACGCACGATCACCCGGTCATCGACCCGGTGTGGAAGCTTTACGAGCGCGCCATCGAGCGCTGCGGGCCGGTGGCCACGCTGTTGGAGTGGGATGGCCGCATCCCGTCGTTCGATGAGGTGTGGACCGAGGCGAAAAAATCCGAGGCGTGGCGCGAAGCCGCGCTGGCCAAACGGACGAGCGGTGAGCCAAAGCGGCCGAGCGATCAAGCGAAACGAACGAGCGATGAAGCCGCTTGAGGAAATCCAGCGGGAGTTCTTCTCCGCCCTGCAGCTTCCCCTCCGCGGGACCAGTCGAAAGAGCACCGAATTGCCTTCTTGTGATGAAGGCCACTCGCCGGACTTCCTCGCGACCGCCGGCCGGTTGATGAAGTCAACCGCAAGCCTCTCCTCCGCGGAGCGTCTGGAGCTCTATCACCGCCAATATTGGTTCCGCGTGCTTGATTCCATCGCGGAGGACTTTCCCGTGCTGCGGAAGATGGCGGGGGAGGAGAAGTTCTGGGAGATGATGGAGGCCTACCTCCAAGCATCTCCTTCCGGCAGTTACACCTTGCGGCACCTCGGTCGCTCGATGGCGTCGTTTGTCGCGGGCTGGGATGGCTTGGACGAAACCCGCCGCCGCTGGTTCGCCGCGTTGGCCGAGATCGAATACGCCGCCATGGAAGTCTATGAGGCGGCCGAGCGCGAGCCCTTGCCGCCGGAAAGGATCGCGACCGAGGTGCTTGAACTGCAACCGCACGTGCGGCTGATGGCCTTTCCCGTCGAAGCCGACCTTTGCTTCGGGTGGGAGCAGTTCACACCAGGGAAAGACTCTCCCATCCACCTCGCCGTGTGGCGAGGCCCCGACGGTCGCGCCCGCCGCGTGCGTCTCGATCCGGTGGAGTTCGTCCTGTTAGAGCGGATGAAGGAAGGCCGCTCTCTCGAAGAACTCTTCGCCGACCCGGTCGAGCCCGAACCGACACCGGAAGAGGTGCAGCAGTGGTTTTCCGAATGGCAGTCGCGCGGCTGGATCACCGCGCGCGGCAGCGAAATCATCGAGCTCGCCCCCCAAGGCGACGACTGGAGCGGCGTGGACAAGATGGGCTCGCAGGCCCGCGCGATGGAGGACTAAGCCTCGTAGAGCTCCAGCGGCAAGCCATCGGGATCCGCGAAGAAGGTGAAGCGCTTGCCGGTCAGTTCGTCCACCCGCACCGGCTCCACCGCCACGCCTTTCGCTTCTAACAGACGCACTGCCTCCGCCATATCCGCCACCGTGAATGCCAGGTGCCGCAAGCCACACGCCTCCGGGTAGCTCGGCCGCTTCGGCGGATTGGGGAACGAGAACAATTCGATCTGCGTCCCATCCGGCAGCTCCAGGTCCAGCTTCCACGAGTCCCGCGCCTCGCGATACGTCTCCGCGATAATCCGCAGGCCGAGAACTTCCGTATAGAACGCCTTCGAACGCGAGTAGTCCGAGGCGATGAT
>CBKZPU010000090.1:0-19953 GCA_966696705.1 uncultured Verrucomicrobiaceae bacterium
TCGCCGCCTGACTGCGGGTCTTGAACAGCCGCACCGCCCACAGCCACTTGTCCACACGCACCGCCTCGCTCATGCCGGGAGGAATTGTCCATCAGTCATGGCGCGACGCTAGCGGGAAGAAGGCGTTCTTCAATCGCTCAATAGGAAGGGCGCGATTCCACACTCCCGTCCTCCAACCTGAGGTAGTCACCCCACTCCTCCTCACTCGCCAGATCATCGCGATTGCCGAAAACCCGGTCTGGTCCAGCACTGCGAAGCTCCCAGCGCCACTCTCGCTCGTTTGGTGCTATGAGCGCATAGCGATACGGGGTTTCCCATGGGTCAGTCGGCAACATCTTGAGGACTTGAACCCAGCGCTTCGGCTTGGGTGAGCGCGGCTCGTTGACGAGGGCATCCAATCCCTGAGCCGTGGTGGGCGGCTGGCCCGCATTCGTGACATACGTCTTGAGGACCCTGTGAATGACCTGAAAGTCCACTTCCACACGTTGAAGCTTCCCCCCACTAGAAGGCGGCCCCAATAACGAGAGAAGTATCAGCGACACGAAGCCGAAAAACAGAACTGCTTTGATGACACTCATGATCGCCGCGCCGATGCTAAAAACCGTCCGGCTTCATTCTTGCCTGCTGCACGTGAGTGTTACCACCCCAACTCCGATGCATGGTCGTCCCCGGTCTGCATTATCCCATCGATACCAGCACTACGAATCTCGTAGCGCCACCCGCGATCCTCCTCCGCGACAATCCGGTAGCCATAAGGCCGCCCCCACGGATCCGTGGGAACCTTCTTCATGACCTGCGTCCATCTTCGCGGCTTCGGCCCTGTCACCGGTTCCTCCACCAAAGCCATCAACCCTTGCTCCGTCGTGGGAGGTCGTCCCGCGTTGATGGCGTAGGTCTTGATCGCGTTTGAGATCACCAGGTTATCGGGGTACGCCTGCGCGACCTTCGCTCCTTCTGGTTGTCCAATGGTGACGAACCACGCGAGCGCCATGGCAGCGATGAGCACAAATGCGCCAACGATTCTCATGACGGACTTCACCGGTAGAAAACCCTCCGCCCGCCGAATTGCCTCCCATCTCTTCTGTCTTCCAGATTTCGCGAGATTTCGCGTCGTTTCGTTGTTCCCCTTTCCCCCGTTAGGCACCCCCACCCCGCGCCGCCCTTCCCAAGCGCGGAAATCCGTGGCATCGGTCCCCGCATGCACGCCGATTTGACTCCCGAACTCCTCAGCCCCGCCGGCAATTGGGACTGCGCCCGCGCCGCCGTGGCTGCCGGGGCGGATGCGATCTACTTCGGCCTGCCCAAGTTCAACGCCCGCCTGCGCGCCGACAATTTCACCGAGGAAGACCTGCCCGAGCTGATGGCCTTCCTCCACAAGCACGGCGTGAAGGGCTTCATCGCGATGAACACCCTCATCTTCACCGGCGAGCTGGAGGCTGCCGAGCGACAGCTCCGGCTGATCGCCGAGGCCGGTGTCGATGCCCTGATCATCCAGGACCTCGGCCTCGCGAAGATGGCCCGCGAGATCGCACCAAAGGTCGAGCTGCACGCTTCGACCCAGATGACCATCACCTCGCCCGAGGGCCTGCGTTTCATCGAATCCCTCTTTCCTCTCGAACGCGCCGTTCTCGCCCGCGAGCTCTCCGTGAAGGAGATCGAGCGCTTCCAAGCCTCTTCCCTGAAAACTGAAAACTTCCAACTGAACACTCCTTTGGAAGTTTTCGTCCACGGCGCCCTCTGCGTCGCCTACTCCGGCCAGTGCCTGACCAGCGAATCGCTCGGCCAGCGCTCCGCCAACCGCGGCGAATGCGCCCAAGCCTGCCGCATGCCTTACGAACTGGAAGTCGATGGCGTGCTGCGCGAAATGGGCGAGGTCCGCTACCTCCTCAGCCCCCAGGATCTCGCCGCCGTCGATCTCATCCCCGATCTCGTCAAAGCCGGCGTGAAGTCCTTCAAGATCGAAGGCCGCCTCAAGACGCCCGAGTACGTCGCCGCCGTCACCCGCGTCTATCGCAAGGCACTCGATGCGTGTCTTCCATCTGCCATCTCCCATCCACCATCTCCCATCTCCACCGACGACCGCTACGAGCTGGAGATGACCTTCTCCCGCGGTCTCACCACCGGCTGGCTGGGCGGTACGAATCACCCCTACCTCACCCACGGCCGCTTCGGGAAAAAGCGCGGCCCGCTGCTCGGCACCATCGCGGCGTGCGGCGGCACCTGGATCGAACTCACCGACCGCACCGACATTCCTCTGAAGCCCGGCGACGGCGTCGTCTTCGATGCCGGTGAAAACCGCGACCTCGAGCAAGGTGCCAAGATCTGGAAGATCGAGGGCAAGCGCATCGTCTTCCACCGCACCTACAGCGGCATCAATTTCACCCGGCTCAAGCCCGGCCAGACGCTCTACAAGACCTCCGACGAAAAGCTCGAGTCCGACATCCGCCGCTTCTGGCAGAATGCCAAGCTGCGCGAGATGAAGACTCCGCTTCACCTCACCGTCACCGGCAAGCCGGGCGAGCCCCTCCATGTAGCGGCGGTCTGCGACCGGCGCACTTCATCGGCGGTTTCCGACATGCCGCTCGAACCCGCGGCCAAGCGCCCGCTTTCCGAGGAGACGCTGGCCGCCCAGTTCAGCCGTCTCGGCGACACGCCTTACGAACTCGCCTCGCTCGATTGCCAACTCGAAGGCGATTGCCACCTCGCGCTCTCCGAACTCAACCGCCTCCGCCGCGAACTGGTCCAAGCCTTGGACGCGAAGGAAAGCCCGAGCCGGCCAGAAGACCGGAGTTCCCAGGTCACGGTCCGCGATCTGTTGCCTGCTTCCAATCAGCAATCCGAAATCCGAAATCCGCAATTGTCCGTCCTCTGCCGCAGCCTCCCACAGGTCGAGGCCGCTCTCGAATCCGGCATCGCGACCATCTACTGCGACTTCGAGGATCCGCGCCGCTACAAGGACGCGGTCGCTCTTAAAACATCTGCCGTCCACCATCCATCATCTTCCATCCACTTAGCCACCCCGCGCATCCTGAAGCCCGGCGAGACCGGCTACCTCAAGCTGATCGAGCGCGCCGAACCGGACGGCGTCCTCCTCCGCAACCTCGCGGCGCTCGACTACTACAAGCATCGTAGCGATCTGGGAAAGACCGGCGATTTCTCCCTCAACGTCGCCAACCCCATCACGGCGAAGCTGCTCAAGGACGCCGCGAACCTCGACACGCTGACGATTTCCTACGACCTCAACATCGGCCAAGTGATGGACCTGCTCCACGCCGCACCGCCGGAGTGGTTCGAGCTCACGCTGCACCAGCACATGCCAATGTTCCATATGGAGCACTGCGTCTTCTGCACCTTCCTGAGCAAGGGCACCACCTACAAGGACTGCGGCCGCCCCTGCGAAAGTCACGTCGTGCACCTGCGCGACCGCGTCGGCCAGAAGCACCGCCTGATGGCCGACGTCGGCTGCCGCAACACCCTCTTCAACGGCCGCGCCCAGACCGGCGCCCGATTCTACGATGACCTTCGTACCACGGGCTTGGCAAAGTTCCGCATCGAGCTGCTCGACGAGGACGACCTCGGCGCCCTGCGCACCATCGCCGCCTACCAGGACCTCCTCTCCGGCCGCACCGACGCCGCCACACTGCTCGACAACGTGAAGGCCTTCGAAAAGCTGGGGGTGACCGAGGGGACGCTTGCCTGAATACAGGTAGTCGGGCGAGTGAGGAAGATCCCAACTACTTCTTCGGATCCACGGGTGCCACCGGCATGGCACGCTGGATGAGGAAGATGCGGCTCTCGCGATAGGTGATCACTGCCTCCAACTCGCGCATGAAGTCGGCGCCGAAGAGCCCGACGTGGTCAAGGTCTCCTTCCCGGCCACGGTTGAGGTCGGTGGAAAGGATCTTGCGGTTGGTGAGGACGGCGTCGCCCATGGTGAGCTTCGGAATCACGGTGACGGCCGCGGGAGCCTTGCCGCCGATGCCATAGACCCACTGGTCGAGCGGGCCGACCTGGCAACCGTTCTTCTCCGCCGCGGGCAGGTGGAGGCAGGTGCCATCGGCACCGGTGTCGATCATGTAGGTGACCTTGTTGTCGTTCAGCGTTCCATCGACGAAGATGTGATTGCCGCGTCGCTCGTATTCGAAGGACTGGTACTTCCGGAGCTGCAGCAGTTCGTGGATGGTGAGGCTCTGGCAATGCTGGAGGAAGAAGGCGCCGGCCTCGCTCCAATTCGAGACATACTCGGCATCGGCGGGCACGAGCTTCGACACCGGGACTTGCAGGGTCTTGCCGCCGACCAGCGTGAACGTGACCACGGTGGGCGTCTTCGAAGTCACCTTGCCGCGGTAGGTCTGGTTGTCCTTGGTCTTGAAGATACGGAAGGCCACGGCCTCGTCGCCTTCCTCCGCTTCGTTCACACCTTCCACGGCAGCTTCGTCCGACTTGTCCGGACGCAGGAAAATGCGGCGCTCGGGGTAGGAGATGACGGCATCGAGCTGGCTCATGATGTCGGCGCCGAGGATGGCATCCTCCTTGGGCTTGGCCCCTTCAGGCAAACCGTTTGCCAAGTCGGTGGCGAGAATCTTGCGACCCTTGAACACGGACTCGCCGAAAGAGATGTTAGGCACGTCGGTCCATCCGGCCGGAGCGTCGCCGGCGACGCCGTGGATGACTTCATCCATCGGCCCGACCTCGCAGTTGGCGGTCTTGGCGAAGGGAATGTGGAGCAGGCTGGTGCCCGCCCCGGTGTCGATGAGGAACTTGCCGGGCGTGCCATTCAGCTTGCCGTCGATGAAGATCGAGTTGTTTTCGAAGCGAAAGACGAAAGACTCGTAGCCGCGCAGCTCGAGGAGCTGGCGGATGGTCAGGCTCTTGCACTTCTGCAGGAAGACGGCCTTCTCCTTGTTCCAGGAAGAGACGTATTCGCGGTCGAGCGGGCCGAGCTTTTCGAGCGGCACGGTGGTGCGCTTGCCGTTCTTCAGGAGCAGGACCACCTCGGTGTCGTTCTTGTCCACGACCACGGCCGAGATCGGCTTGCCACCGGGTCCGGCGAAGTCGCGGTATTCGACGCCACCGGAGGCATCCTGCGCGCGCAAGAGCGGCGCGAGGGCGAGGAAGAAGGCGATGGAAAGGGTGCGTTTCATGGGGCGGCGAATCACTTGAAGGGTCCTTCCTTGATGAATTTGGTCCAGTCGGCATTGAAGGCCTCGACGCTGTCGAAGCCGAAGAGCTTGGCGATTTCGATCGGCGCGGGCACTTGGTTGGAAGACTCGATGCGGCGGACCATCGCGGCGAAGCTGTTCAGTCGCTGCGGCGTGCTCTCCATGTAGTAGGCGAAGGCGTAGATCAGCACGATCTTCTCGGGCTTCAGCTCTTCGGTGGTCCACTTGAGCATGGGCTCGAGCTCCGGCTTGATGTCACCCTTGCGGACCAGCGACTTCAGCTCGCGGGCCCACGAGGTGCCATCCTCGAAGCCCTTCTTGGTATCGAACGCGCCGCCATCGGTCCCGGTGGCGGTCAGCAGGTGGGTCTCGCTCTTTCCGCCGAGGGAAATCTCCTTGTAGTAGCCATGTCCGGTGAGCAGGGCGAAGTAACCCTCGCCGCCATAGGAACTGACACCGCCCATCTGCTTGGCCAGCAGGCTCTTCGACAGGGTGTGGATCAGGAACGGCGTCATCGGCTTCTTGAAAGAGCTGCCTTCCTTCACGTTGAAGACCAGCGCCTCGTCGATCAGGTTGAAGCGATTCATGATGGTCTCATCGATATTCATCGACTGGGCGCCGCTCTCCTCCCACATCGCTCCCACCCGGACGGCCGCGGGGCCTTGATCCTGGTTGCGCAGGAATTCCTGATACCAGCGGCCGAGCGCGGTGTAGGCCTCGCGCTTTTCGGCCAGAATGATCAACATCTTTTTGCCCTCCCAGTCGCGGCGGAAATTCATGTGCTGGAAGGCCATGCCATGCCAAACGCGCTCGGCAGTCTCGGCGGCCGCCTGCGGACGCACGTCGCCGGCACTGGCGACCAGGAAATGCTCGCTCTCGGTGAGTTCGAAATCCGCCTCGCTCTCCGAGCCGAAGACCAGATTCTGGTCCTTGAGCTTCTTGATGGTGGCGGAGTCGATCCGGACCTGCTTCTCGGGTTCGCCGACCTCGCCGGTGACCAGGATCTTGGGATCCGCCCCGCCGGTCTCGACGAGGAACTGGCGGTCCGCCAAGCTGAGGTCGTCCAGCTTGAGGACCAATTGCTTGCCGTCCTTGGTGGCGAGGGTGGCATTGACGCCGTCCTGCTTGAGCAATTCGGCTTCAATGGTGCTCCCCTTGCGGGAGGTCCAAATCCGGGCCTCTGCGGCATGCAGCGCGGGGAGGCACAGGGAGGCGAGGATTACGAGTGCGGTTTTCCTTTTCACGGAATAATTTGCTAAGCGACACACCCGGCGTCTCCAACCTAAATCCGGAGAATTTGGCGAAGGATTCCGCTTCCGGGACGAATCCGGCCGAGACCGGGGCAGTCGGTGCCACTTCCCCCCAACCCGAACCGGAACGGAAACATCCGATTCCAGAGCGGAGGAGCCAGCCAGGGTGCCGCCAAGCTTCAGCCAAGGCCTTCATTTCCTGATGCCTCACATTGCCAACAACAACCGGCAGCCAGACCTCGCGAATGCTGAGGCAGTCCCCTGAAAAGGTCTCGGCTTGGGGTGACAAAAAGGTAGGGGCGACGGGACTCGCTCCCGCTTATAACGCGGGCGCGCCCATCGACTGAGCGATGCCCCAATCTTGGAAGCGTCGCGTCGTATTCGGAACGCTACTCCACCGCCACCTCCACACTGCCGCTGTGGGCGTTGAATTCCGGGGCATACATGCAACGGATCTCGGCGATGCCGGTCTGATACTTCCCGGCGTGCTGGACGCGCACGCTGGTCTCAAAGACGTGGGTGCCGGGCGGCAGGCGGTCGATGAAGAAGTGGCTGGCGGTGTCACGGGTCACCTCGTAGTAGCCGAAGCCATCCTGCCAACGGTAGCCGCTCAGCACATTGAGCGGCTCGGTGCCGCTGCCGCGCAGGTCCTTGAGGTGGATGTATTCCATCGCGCGGTCGTTCTTGAGGATCACGCGGGTGACCAGCTCATCGCCGATCTTCACCGGACCGTTGAGGGGTTCGAGCACAGGACCCTTGTCGGTGTTCTTGCGGAGGAACAGCGACTTCTCCAGCGTCATCGCGCTCTGGCCGTGCGAGGTGACCTTGGCCATGTCTTCCAGATACTGCCAATGCACGCTGGCCCAGCTCACGCCTTCGTCCTCTTTCTTCAGCTCGATCTTTCCAAGCTCCGGCCTCACGGCTTCACCGACAAAGCGGCTTTCGTAGAAACCGGTGCCTGCCTCGACGCTCTCCGGCTTCACCTCGGCGCCGCCGAGTGAGATCTTGAGCAAGGAATCCGAAGCCAACCAGTTCTTGCCGCCGCGCAGCAGCGAATAGACCGCATCGGCGGTGCCCTTGGTGGTCCTCCAATTGGCGACCTGTTTCTGCTTGAGCAGCCAGACCTGGCAATCCTCGACCGCCTTGGTGTCGGCATCGATATCGCGGATGGCCTCGATCATCATTGCCTGGGTTTCGACCGGTGCCTGCCACCACCACCAGCCGTCGCCTTCACTGTCCTTCCAGTACATCCCCTGCTCTTCACTGACGGCGGCGTGTTCCTTCAGCGAGCGGGTGATCAAGGCGGGAACCTCCCTGTCGCCGAGGCGGTGCAATGCCAGTGCCGTGTGAGCGCGCGACATGCGGCTGCCGAGCTTGGTCCAATGCTTGCGGGCTTGGCCTGCGAAGTAATCGAAGGCGACCTTGTGGTCCGCCTTCAGCGCCTTGTCCTTGAGGAAAAAGGTCCGCATGTAGAGGTGGAAGGCCACCTCCGGATCGAGGTTCTCATGCTCCAGGAGCTTGTGCTCGCGGAGATACTCGTAGCGCTCGGCGAGATCGGCATCGAGGGCATTGAGCGCTTTCAACGCCGGCGTGATGTCGGTCGCGACACCGAGCTCGCGCAGGCGGGCGAAGCCGGTCACGATGTAGCGCGTGATGTACTTGTCACCGCGACCACCGGGGAACCATGGCCACAGGCCATTGCCATGCTGTACCGCGGCGAGTTTCGCCATCGCCTTCTCCAGCTCGCGGTCCATGTGGTTGTCATCGAACAAGAGCCCCACGCGACGCCGTGCGGCCGACTCGTCCTTCGCCTCGCGCAGCCAAGGCGTCTCATCGAGCAGGATGCCCTTGAGGTCCGCATTCTTTTCCAGCGGGCTGTCGAGCGCGGCGCCGCCGGCCTTCCAACGGTCGAAGATTTTGCGGATCTTCGGATCGGAGCCGGCGACGTGCCGTGCGAGCGCGTTCGCGTAGTAGCGGTTGAAGGTCTGCTCCGAGCACTCGTGCGGGAACTCCATCAGGTAGGGCAACGCCATCACCGCATACCACGCTGGTTGCGAGGCAACCTGCACGTGGACGAAGCGGTTTTCCAGTGTGGGCGAGCCACCGCTCTTGGACAGCTTCTCGAAATCGAAGGTCTTCGTTCCCGCATTGCGGATCGGCAGCGAAAGCGACTCGGTGACGAGGATGCGTCGCGGAATGACCGGCAGCCAGCCTTCCTCGCCATCGCTCAGCGCGCCGCTGGTGGCGACCGCCTTGTAGCGCAGGAACCCGGCGCCATCCGGCACGGCGAGCTTCCACTTCACGCTGCGGCTGCCTTTCGCCGGCACCGTGAAGGGCTGATCCGGCGCGCTGATGCCGAGCGCGGCGGTCTGGTCCACATCGGTCGCCGCATCGGCCAGCGTGAGACGAGCCGTGCCGGCCTGCTCCTTGTCGCTGGTGTTGGTGATCTTCACCGTGAACCACAGCTCGTCGCCCTCGCGGAGGAAGCGCGGCGGATTCGGCTGCACCATCAAGTCCTTCGCGGTCACCGTCTCGCCATCTAACAGACCACTCCGCATGTCCTTGTCGTGGGCGAGGCCGAGGAAGCGCCACTTGGTCAGCGCCTCCGGCATGGTGAAGGTCATCCGCACCTTCCCATCTTCGCCGCTGACGAGGTCGGGGAAGAAGAACGCGGTCTCCTGCAAGTTCGCCCGCGCGGCGACCTGCGTCACGTCCACTGGCTGCACGCGATCAACATTGTTGAGAACGGCATCGATGCTGTTGCGGTTGATCGTCCCGAGACCGGAGCGATTGCCCGCGGTGACGATGCTGGTCACGTCGATTTCCGCCGCCATGGGAGCGGCCAGCGCCGCAGGTGCCTCACTGAAGGCATCAAACGCACCGCGGCCGGCAATGGCCCCGCCCATTCCCCCTCCTCCGCCAAAGCGATACTTGTCATTCCCGAAGACATTGAACCTGCCATAGATCTCCAGCTCGGAGCGAAAGTGCCGGAACGGCTCGCCGGGATCGAATGGATCCTGAACCGGAAAGCTCCACCTTTCTTCGAAGCGCTGCTGGACGCTGCTGAATTGCCAATAGGGCGGATCGCTCCGCTCTCGCCGCAGCAGGTTGGCCAAGCCATGGAAGGCATGCGGAGCGAAGGCATCGAGCGAGGCATCGTAAAGCGTCGCCACCATCTCCGCCGCGACGGCTTCGCCGCCTGCTCCCTCGATCACTGCGGTCCACGTTTCCTTTGCCCCGGGCTCCAGTTTTGAGACGAGGTGTTCCCAGCGCAGTTTCAGATCCTTGTTCGTCCACGGCACTTGGACGAGCAGATCGATTTGGTGCAGGCGGTTCATCGTCACCTGCGTCAGCGCAACGAAAATCCCGCCCCGGTGCTTTTCCTCGACGGGGAAACGGAACACCTGCTGGGTGCGCCCCTCGGCCGACCACTCGCGCTTGAGAAGCTTGCCCGCCATCCGCCACTCGATGCAGGCCCGTGCTTTCTCGTGACCGCTGCCCCACAGCAACACAGCTTCTTTCCCCGGCTCCACCGAGTCAGTGAGGAAGCTCGTGTAAAACGGCATCATCGTCGGAAAATCGGCGACGTCGGGGGCCACGACTTGGATACCGAGAATCGCCTTCACCGCGCGACCGTTCGCGTCCTTCGTCTCAAAGATCAGACGGTAGGCCCCGGCATCGAGCGCTCGCTTCACCGCGCCCTTGCCTTCGCCGTTTGTTTCGACCGGCAACTCGGCGACGACCTCACCGGGCTCCCACTTGTCCGGATCCGTCGATGGGTGAGCGGGATCCGGCTCCTCCACGTGGCCACGCCATGGCAAGTCGCTACTCTCGGGCCGCGGGCAAGTGGCGGGCTCCTTCAGCCGGTGAATCTTGATCATGCCCTGCGCGGCGCGGCCCTCGTCATCGTGCGAAGTCGTCTTCACTCGCAACTCAAGCTCCTTGCCCGCTTCGAGCCACTTGTCGGCCTCAAGCTCCGCCTTGAGCGCGGTGTAGGCCACCGACACCATGCGCGTCGCCGAGCGCGTCTCGCCGGCGGCGTCAGTCACATCGGCGGTGACTTGGAAATCGAAGACCGGTTCGACGTCCTCGCGCACCGTCGTGTCGGGCTTGGCGGTGAACTCGATCATCATCGAGCCATCGGCGGCGGTTTCCGCAATGCCGTGGGCGATCTCCTCCGAATCCTGCGAAATCGGCGGGCACCACCAGCACCAGCGCAGCCAGATCGGCAAGCGGGTCATGCGCGTGACGCGCCACGACACCTTCGCACCATCGACCGGTGCGCCGGTGTACGATTCTCCTCGTACTTTCACCGTGACCTTTTTCCCGAGTGCCGCCGGTTCCTTCGGCGGATCAATCTCAGCGAAAAACTTCGGCCGCTTGTATTCCTCCACGCGAACGCGGCCGGCACCGGGCACGCCGTCCAACAGAATCGTGCACAGTCCAAGCACGCTACCTTCCGGCGCGGTGAAAGTGCCACTGAATGACCCGCGCTCATTGGTGGTTACGGCGATCTTGCCGACTTCCTTGCCATTCGGATCGCGAAGAACGACGGAGCCGTCTTGCTTCGCCAGCGTGCGGTATTTTCCGCCCTCCACGTCCGACTCGCACCAGATGCCCTTGAAGTGAATCGTCTGCCCCGGACGATAGATCGCGCGGTCCGTGAAGAAGACCGCGGTCCGCCGGACATCCACGTTGCGAGGGGAACGTCCCCCGCCCCACGCGCGAACGATGGCCCGCTCTTTCCCCCGCTCGGCGACGGCGAGGTAGCGGTTACCCGAAATCTCCGCGACCTCGAAGCGGCCATCCGCATTGGTCTTCGCCGACAGCTTGCGGGTGACGGGCAAGGACTCGCGTTCGACCCATACACCCACTGCCACACCGGCCTGCGGCGCGCCGGTGACCGCATCGACGACTGTGCCTTCAATCCCGCCGGCGCGCGAGTTCCGCACCGTCATCGCCAGCGGCGTCACATGGACGCCGACCGCCGCCACGGTGTTGTTGTCCTTCGCGAAGTCATCCCGTGCGCTGGCGGTGAGCACGTAGTAGCCCGGCGGCAAGTCCGTGGGGGCTTTCACCCAAGTCGTGCGCTCACGGAAATCCCCGTCATCCGGCAATGCGCTGTCCCAAGCGCGGAGCGGTGCCGTCTTGCCCATCTGCGGCAGCGGGTCTTCCTCCAGCGTGGATCTTCCCGGAGCGAAGGTCACCGCATGCAGGCGGAACCAGACGTGCTTGAGGTTCTTGTGCGTCAGCCGGATCTCTTCGCCGGCAGGGGTCCAGTGCGTCTCGGTATAAAGGAGAATCTCCCGTTGCTCCAGTTCCTTCACCCCGTTCCCACACAGCTTGCCGAAGGCGTGATCGGGGAAAGCGGCCACACCCGCTTTCAGGACTTCATGGGCCTCCCTGGTGGCTTTCTTCTCCGCCAAAATCTCCGCCAGTGATACGCGAGCCCACGCGCTCACCGGACTCGCCGCGTTATCCGCAATGAAGCGACGCAACGCTGCCTCGAATCGCGCTTCGCGACCTTCGATGGCCGCCGCGCTCCCGCCCCAACGGATCCGCTCCAGATCCGCCAATAAAAATGCCCCGCGATCCGCATCGTTCCGGTGGAAGCCGAGCAGCTCTTGGAAGATCTTCAACGCCCGCGCTTTCGGCGAAGCCGGGTCGGCGATCTCCGGCTTCCACGCGAGGAACTCGTCCGCCGTACCGAACACCGGCGAGTCCGCCGCGATCTCGAAGCTGTCCTGCGGTCGCGATACCGCAACTTCCTCGGACGAGTAAAAGTCGAGGGCCGAGTGAGCGACGAAGTCATACAGCGTTGGCCGCAACGTATCGCCGAGCGAACCCGCCTCCAACAACTCCGCGAAATCGGCGACCGGGACTTTTTTCAAAGCTTCCGCATCCGCCAGTGAACGCTGCAGTCGCGCATCGATCTCCGTGAGGATGCGCGCGAGGTCCCAAGTTTCGAGATCCTCCCCCGCCGGCGCACCGGTCGAACTGCGGCGCATGAAGCGCCACTGGTTCGCCCGATAATAGCCCGCCATCCAGCGCGCCACGAGCGCCCGCAGCACCGGGCGAGCCTGCTCGGGAGCCGTCTCGATGGCCGCCTCAAGATTTTTGATCGGCACCGCCCGTTGCTCGATCGCCGCCTCCTGCGCGATCCGCGAGACCAAGGCGCGGGTGCCTTCCGCCCAGGCGCCATCGGCAAAGGCCGCCTTCTCGATCGACGCGAGCAGTTCGATGGCCGTCTTCGGCTGCTGCTTCTCGCGCGCCTCGGTGACCTTCTTCCAATCGGCGTCGCGGGGTCCGGCCATGGCCATGGTGAGGGTAAAGAAGCAGGTTCCCAAAGCCTGGAACAGCGTTCGGATGAATTTCATGATCGTGAGGGTTCCCTCCACCTTGAAGCGGGTGGCTCTTGTTGTGACACGCGAAATCCGGAAATCTTGGGATATTCCACTTCAAGTCCGGAGACTTGCCTTCACCCGTTGCTCCTGCCATGCGCTGCCTTTCCCCAAGGTCACGCCCATGGCCCGCTGACGTTCAAGGAGCGACGTGCCTGAAACGTCACCTCACCTGCGTGGTCTCTCCTTCGCTCCGGGCGACCAACACGGCCACACAGGTGTCGCCGAAGACGTTCACCGCGGTGCGGCTCATGTCGAGGAAGCGGTCCACCGCCAGCAACACGCCGACCGCCGCCTCGGCTCCCGCGATGCCGGAGTTTTTCAGGATCAGCAAAATCGCCACCAAGCTCGCGTGCGGCACGCCGGCGATGCCGACGCTGGTGAGCAGCGCTGCGAGCACGACGAAGAACATTTCGGCAAAGCCCATGTGGACTCCCATCACCTGCGCGACGAACATCACGGCCACGCATTCGTAAAGCGCGGTGCCATCGGTATTGATCGAGGTCCCGATCGGTAGCGTGAACGAGGTCACCCGCGGCGAGACGCCGCAGCGGTCGCGCACGCACTCCATGGTCAGCGGCAGCGTGGCCGATGAGGAAGCGGTGGAAAAGGCCATCGCCAGCGCACTCTTCACGGCCGCGAAGTGACGCTTCGGACTGACGCGGGCCACGAACATCAGCACCAGCGGCATGGTCACGCCAAGGTGCAGGCCGAGCGCGAGCACCACGGTGACGACATACTTGCCCAAGTTCGCAAACAGGCCGAAGCCGGTGGAATAGACGACCGGCAGGATGAGGGCATACACGCCGATCGGCGCGAAGGCCATGATCCAGTGGACGATCGTGCCAACCGCTTCGGACGCGGCGATGAAGAACTCGCGCAGGCTTCTCCCCTGAGCTTCCGGCAAGCGCGTGACCGCCACGGCGAACAGCAAGCTGAAGATCAGCACGCCGAGCACGGATTCGTTCGAGGAAGCGGCGGCGAAGATGTTTTCCGGCAACATCGAACGGAAGATGCCGGAGATGCTCGCCCAGATGCCCTTGCCCTTGGGGATGTTGCCGGCGGCGGCATGGACTTTTTCCATGTCGGCCTCGCTCACCCCGGTGCCGTGGGCGAAGGCTTCGCGGATCGCCGCATTCGGTTGTCCGTCGCTCAACCCGGGCTGGATGGTGCTGACGAGGAAGAGCCCGAGGAGGATCGCGAGCAGTCCAGTGGACATGTAAAAGCCGAGGGTCTTCAGCCCGAGGCGGCCGAAGCCATGGGCGTCCTTCAACCCAGCGATTCCACCAACCACCGAGGTGACGATCAGCGGGATGATGATCATCTTCAGCGCCCGCAGGAAGAGGTCACCGACGAGCTTGCAGCCTTCCAGCGCGGCCGTGACGAAGGTGGCGTCGGACTTCTCGCCGAACAGTCCGCGGAACGCCGCTGCGGTCAGCGTGGCGAGCAGCAGCGCGGAAAGGATCTGCCAGTGGAGGGCGAGGCGTCGTTTCATGAAAAAAGGAACGGCGAGGCACGAGAGCACGCCAGTCACCGGTTAGACAAAAGGCTGCCATCGCCCGCGGCAAGCTCCAACGGCCGGCTTTCGAGTTGCCAGTAGTCCCGCCTTCAGGCGGACAAGAAGGACCAATCGGGTCCGGCCGAAGGCGGGCCTACTTGCAGCTTTGAAAGCGGCTCACAGGGGCACGGTCATGCCTTCGGCCTCGGCGAGATTCTTCTGACTCGCATCGAAAGTCAGGAACCCAGCCGCGCCGAGGTGCAGGGCGGTGGCGACATGAAGGATATCGTTCAAGCGATGTCCGCCAGTCGCGGTGTGTTTCGCGCTGAGTACTTCGGCGATGCGATGGGACATCCGCCCAATCGACCGCGGTGACTTGAAGGATTCCCGTGGCAAGGTCCGACTGCAGATCGCTCAACATCCGCGGGGCTTCGACCGAGGAGTAACCCTTCGCTCGGTCGAACGAGAACAGGCGCGTCTGGAAACGGACCGATTGGAGGAACTCCAGCAACAGCAAGGAGGAGACGGGCAGCGGCCCTGTCCGGGATTGCATCCACCCCGTTGCGGCGGGATAGGTCCACAATTCCGGAAGGACAAGCCCGCGCTCCCCCGCCATTCTTGGCACTTGGCACTTCTCCCTAGGAACTTACCTTCCCGGCGTGCTCCCTTGGTTCCAAAACGGCGCGTTTCCCCTCTATCTGGCCCCGATGGCCGGGGTGACCGACGTGGTCTTCCGCCAGATCTGCAAGGAACTCGGCGCGGACGTGATGGTCACCGAGTTCGTCTCGGCCGAGGGCATCATGCAGGCCGACGAGCGGACCCGGAAATACACCGAATTCACCGAAGAACAGCGGCCGGTGGGCGTGCAGCTTTTCGGCGGCGACGGCGAACGCATGGGCGAGGCCGCGAAGAAGATCATCGGCTGGAAGCAGCCGGACTTCATCGACATCAACTTCGGCTGCCCGGTGAACAAGGTGGTCGCCAAGAACGGCGGCTCATCCCTTTTAAAGGACTGCCCCACCCTCGCCTCGGTCGCGGCCGGGGTGAAAAAGGGCGTCGGCGGCGAGGTCCCGGTGACCGCCAAGATGCGGATCGGCTGGGATGACAAGACCATCAACGCTGTCGAAGTTTGCCGCATCCTCGAGGACTGCGGCATGGAGGCGATCGCCGTGCATGGACGCACCCGTTCGCAGGGGTATTCCGGCGAGGCGAATTGGGAAGTCATCGACGCCTGCGCGCAGGCGGTAAAGATCCCGGTCATCGGCAACGGCGACATTTCGACCGGCGCGGACCTCGAACGGCGCAAACGCGAGACGGCGGTCTCCGGCGTGATGATCGGCCGCGCAGCAATGCAAAACCCTTGGATCTTCCGCGAGGCGAAGCATTTCCTGGAATCCGGCGAGGCGTTGCCGTCCGTCCCACTGGAGGACCGCTGGGCCTTGGTGCTGCGGCATTGCCGGCTGGCCGTGAACAGCGCCCGCTATGGCGCGGAAAAGCACGCGATGATGTCGATGCGCGCGCGGCTGATGGCCTACTGCAAGGGCTTTCCCGGCGCCAAGGAGTTGCGCCAGCGGCTGGCACAGGTCCAGTCGGTGGCGGAGGTCGAAGACATCGCGGCGCTGTCGCTGGCCGCAGCGGCAGATATGGCGGTGGTTTAAGGCGTTATAATTTCGCATTTCCAGCGCCTGTGCACCTGCTAGGGTCACGCGCATGGAAAGCCACGAAGTGCTGCGCAACGCGTTCTCCAAAACCAGCCCGAAAGCCGTCGCCTCGGACCTGGGGATCTCGCTTTCGCTCGTTTACAAGTGGGCGGAGAAGCAGAGCGACGACGGCAGCGGCAGCCGCAACCCGCTCGACCGGCTGCTGAAGATCATCGAGCTGAGCGAGGACCTGCGGATCGTCGAGTGGCTGTGCCAGCAAACCGGCGGTTACTTCGTGCGGAACCCGAAGAGTTCCTGCCAGAAAGGCTTCCAGGTGCTGCCGGCGACCAATGAGATCGTCGGACAGTTCTCGGTGCTCCTTCAGCAGATTTCCACCGCCGCGCTCGACCACTCGATCAGCAAGAAAGAGGCGAAGGAAATCCGCGAATGCTGGGACAAGCTGAAGAGCTACGCCGAGGGCTTCGTGCGCTGCTGCGAGGAAGGCGACTACGACCAGATGATGCACATCCCCAAGCCGTCCGAGGGACCGGCGCGATATACGGTGAAGTAAGGAGCGTGGACACCCCTTATGGGGCCTCCGGCAGTTCGGGGGTCACGATGTAGGCAGTCGGATCCGGCAGCCCGGCTAACAGAAACGCCTCGCGTCGCTCCACGCACGTGCCACAGGTGCCGCAGTGAATTTCGCCGCCCTTGTAGCACGACCACGTTTCGGCGAAGTCGATGCCGAGCTCCACGCCGCGCCGCGCGATGGCCGTCTTGTCCATCGCGATGAACGGCCGCAGCAGCTGTATGTGCGCATACGTGCCCGCCTCCATCGCGGCGGCCATGCCCTGCATGAAGGGCTCGCGGCAATCCGGATAGATCGCGTGATCGCCCGAGTGAGCGGCGATCGCCAAGGCGTCCGCTTCCACGCTTTCGGCAAAGCCGCAGGCGATGGCGAGCATGATGCCATTGCGAAACGGCACCACGGTGCGCTTCATGTTTTCCTCGGCGTAGTGGCCATCGGGAATCTCACCGCCGCTCTTCAGCAAATCGGAGGCGAAGCACTCGTTCATGAACCCGAGGTCGATGGTCCGGTGCGGCACGCCGGCACGCTCGGCATGCAGTTTCGCGAAAGGAATCTCGCGGGCGTTGTGCTTCGAGCCGTAATCGAACGACAGCGCCGCCACCACCTCGTGCTCGCGACGCACGTGGTAAAAGGCGGTGACGGAGTCCATGCCGCCACTGAGCAGCACGACCGTTTTCATGCCTCGGGATGACGGGCTTCGCAAGTGAGCTGGATCCCGCCGCGGGCACCGAACTTGCCGTTCACGGTGATCTCGACCGGCTCCATCGCCTTAACCAGGTCATCGAGGATGCGGTTGACGATCTCCTCGTTGAAGGCCGGCAGGTTGCGGAACGAGGCCATGTAGAACTTGAGCGACTTGGTCTCCACGCAGCGCTCGTCCGGCACGTAGCGGATCACGATGTGCGCGGTGTCCGGCTGGCCGGTGACCGGGCAGAGCGAGGAGAACTCCGGGCAATCGAGCGTGATCCAGAACTTCCGGCCAGGCCGGCAGTTCGGAAACGTCTCCAGCTTGGCCTCGTCCGGGCTCGCCGGCAGGCGGTTCTCGGAGTGGCCGAGCAGGGTCAGATCGGTTGGCTTCACGGGCGGGACCATGGAGCCAAGCCACGCCCGTGTCGATGCCCGGAAAAGGAAAGGCCGCCGCGGAGACCCATATTCCGCGACGGCCCGATCTTCGAAGCCGATATCCCTTGAAATCCTGTCACTTCCGCCGGCGCCGCAGCAGCGCGAGCAGGCCGAAGCTGCCGAGCAAGGCGGCACCAGGCTCCGGCACCACGGTCATGGTGACGAAGGAAGTGCCGCTCGCGGCGTCCGAAGCGAAGTTGTCACCGGCGACCCCGTCGTTGTAGTCGAAGCGCCACTGATTCGCCCCGAAGGTGTAGATCGACTCATCGTCGTAGCCGGTGAAGCCGCTGGTGATGTCGCCACCGGTGTAGCTGATCAGCGTGAGCTTGTCGCCGAGCTGCCAGACACCGGCGAGATCGGCCCCGGAAAGGTCGAGCGTGACGCCGGTCAGCGAAAGCGTGCCGCTGACGGCCACCAGATCGGCACCCGTGCTGCTGCTGTCGGTCGCCTCATAGACGAAGGTGGTGCCCGCGCCCATGGTCAGTGCACCGGTGGCGAGGCTTTCAACCGAGGTGCCGGCCGCAAGGCTGCCGGTGCCGGAAACCGCGACAGTACCGGCAATCGCCCCGGTGCCGCCCAGCGTGCCGCCAGTGACACTGACCGCCGTGTTTCCAAGCGAGCCATTCACGAAAAGGGTTCCCGCGGAAACCGAGGTGCCGCCGGTGTAGGTGCTGGTATTGCTCAGGGTCCACGTGCCGGCACCGCTCTTGGTCAGAGCGGTGGTGCCGGTGCCATTGCCGATCGCCCCGCTGATCAGGCCGTTGCCCGCGCCGGTTACGGTAAGGGTACGGGTGCCGGTGCCCGAGGCATTGGCGATGCCACCGGAAAGCGTCAGCAGATCGGCGTCCGACTGGACGGTATGATTGGTGCCACCTGACTGGAGGTTGATGTTTCCGGAAAGCGTATTGTTGCCGCTGATGTTCTGGATCCCAACCGACGAGTTGCCGCGAGCCGAGAACTGGATCGTCGGATTCGACAGGGTGATGCCTCCGCTCAGCTCGAGCCGCGCCGTGCTGGCATTGCCCGTCGCGTCGAACTGGATGGTGCCGCCGTTGCCGAGGGCGCCGGAGGCGCTGGCGCGCACCACCGAATTGTTCCCGCCAGCACCGATGGTGGTGGTACCGGTGTAGCCGTTGTTCGCGTTCAGCGTCAGGGTCAGCCCGGTACCGGTTGCGTTGAGAGCCCCGGAGCCGCCGATGCCCGCGCCTGAAAAGTCAGTGCCCTGGACCACCGCGTTGGTCCGGTTGATGACGAAGGTGCCGTTATTGGTGATCGCGCTGCTGGTGGAAAGCGCGCCGGCGGTTCCACCGAGCGTCAGCGTGCCGGCGGTGATCGTCGTCGCGCCGGTGTAGGTATTGGCCGCGTTGAGGGTCAGGCTTCCACCGGTCACCTGCAGCGCCACGGTTCCGCCCGACGATCCGTTGCCAATCACGCCGCCGATGATGTTGCTTCCCGCGGTGCTGGTCAGAATCTGGGTTCCGCTCGCCAAGGCAGAGGTGATCCCGCCGGAAAGGGTGAGCGTGTTGGTCGAACTATTGGAGAGCGACAGGTTGCCATTGCCGGCGATGGCGATCGGAGCGGAGATCGTGGAAGCGTTGGAGTTGGTGGTATTGAGCTTGGCGATCGAGGCGTCGCTCGCACCGTTGTCGAAGGTCAGGGTGAAGGCTCCGCCCGCTCCGATGGTCTTGGTTCCGGTGCCGTTGGTGCTGCCGATGTTGGAGATCGAGCCAATGGTGATGTTCTGGTCGAGATTGATCACCTGGTTGTTGGCGCCGGCGGCATTGGCCAAGTTGGCGACATCGCCGGCCGCATTCGGGAAGGCACCCGTCGGGGTAGCGCCCCAGTTGTTGCCGTTGGTGCCGTCGCCGTTCAGCGTGCTGTTGTTCCACGAAAAGGTGCCGGCCACGCCACGCGCCCATGTGAAAGTGGCAGCGGAGACCGGGGAGGCGGACAACAGGCCGGCGGCCACGGCGGTGGCAAAGAGCGTGGCGCGTCCAGTGAGGGGATGCAGAGGGCTTTGGGTTTTCATCATGAGGTTTTAGGAAGGACGAAGACGGACTCCCACGGGCGACATGGACTCCGGCCTCACAGAACGAACGAGAACCCGGCGAAAAGCCCGACACGCCTGTCCGACAAATTTTCCGTCACGCCAAAAAAAGGCCGGGAACCGCTCCCACGGTTCCCGGCAACCCATTAACCCAAGAGAATGGTGACCCGGTCCGGTCAGGGATTGGTGACGGTCACCTGCAGGAAGCCCTTGCCGGTGGTGCCGTTCGAGCCGCCGAGGCTGA
>CBKZPU010000091.1:0-19609 GCA_966696705.1 uncultured Verrucomicrobiaceae bacterium
CGTAGCCCGCCGTCCAAGGCTGCTGGCCCGTGTCCACCTTGGCCTTCATCCGGTCCAGGTCCGATTGGGTGGAAAGGCAGCCCGGATGGACGAATTGGGCGGCGGCCGGCCCGCATGCCATGAATGACAAGCAGGTCGCGATCGCTCCAATGGAGAGGAGTTTTTTGAACATTACTTTGGGTTTTGAGATGGGGAGTCACGCGATCTCGCGGATCGGAAGGCGGAGGATGACCATCGCCAAGCGAGCCTATCGCAAGCTGACCGCCCCCGCGGCCCCGCACCACTGTTCCGGTTGCTACACTGGAAGATCAGCCCCTCACTCCTCGAGCGGTGTGATCTCGATTCCACGATACTCCACACTCGAAACACCCACCGCATGGGCGTTCTGCAGCCCCACCCTCCCCAAGGCACTCCAAGCGACGTTCGGGTAGGACGCTCGCACATCCGCCTCGTCCACCGTGGTCACGCCGTCCACGCTCACGCGGATGCGGTCGCCGACCATCAGGATCTCCACGCGATGCCACATCGAATGCCGTGCATCGGCCAACGGTTCGGCCGGAATGCGATCGTAGACCGCCCCGGTCGAGTGGATGGGCAGCCGCGGTTCGTTGGTGAGTTGGATCTCGCTGCCGGTGAGCCACGGGTCGCCGTCGTCCGCGGCGCGCAGGAAAGCGCCGGCATTTCCCCCGGCCGGGAGGCGATACTCGAAGCAGAGGAAAACATCCCGGTACTCGCCGCCGAAGTGAACCCACGACGACGGCGACGCCGTGTCGTGTCGCAGGATGCCGGTCACGGGGTCGTAGCTCCAACCGGCGCTGCCTCCAACAAAGGTCAAACCGGCCAGACCGTTTGCGAGGGGATCGATCCCCATGCCGTCCGGCCAGCCGCCGCCGACGCGCCAGAACCGCCGCGCGTCCGCCAGCGGTCGCGCGATTTCCCAGGCGTTGCGGATCGCGGAGAAGGTGTCGTTGATCGCGACACTGCCCGGTTCGATCACCCACTCGACGAGGTCCGCCGAGCGTTCGAGCCAGTACAGATTTCCCGGGATCGCGGGTGCCTCGACCCGGAACGCACCGGCCTCCGCAACGAAGCCGGCACGCGCGCCGGCTCCACCGAAATACGCATCTACCGCCCCCGGCGCAAGCGGATCGAGACCCAACCGGACCGCGTCGCCGTCGGTGACGCCGTCGCCGTTGCTGTCGGTGCTTCCGGTGCCCACCCATACTTGCAGCGCCTGGCTGAAGGACAGGCCGGCGCTGTCGGTCGCCCGCACCCGCACCGTGTGAAGACCGGCCGTCAACACCGTCGCCGCCACCAGCCGGTCGCCTTGGATGGAGAACGCGGCATTGTCGTCGTCCCCTTCCCCGGCGACGAACTCGAAGCGCGGAAAGGTCGCGTGATGCGGCGTGACCGAGTTCCAGTCGTCCCCGAGCCGCAATTCATCGACCGACGGTGCGGAGGTCGTCACGTAGTCGCTGAAGCCGATGCGGTCGAAAACGATCGACCCGCCGGTCTCGGCGGGTGTGAAGAGCAGATCCGGCATGGAAGGCTCCACGCCCAAGGGCGGATCGATCCAGACCGACACGCCGTCGTTGCCCGCCAGGTGCTCGGCCTTCACGACGAAGAAATGCGGGCCGTCGCCGGAGGAGGCGAAGAACTTGTTCGTGCCGTTGCGGACGCGCACGCCGAAGCCGCTTTCGTTGCCGATCTGGAGAACGCGGTTCGCATCGGCCGCGGTGCCGTTCCAGAACTCGACGCCCCAGAAGTGGACGTTGGCACCGGGATCGGCGAGGAAGCTGGTGTAGGTCACCGTGCCATCGGCGCCGCGGGCGGCTGCGAGCGGACGATGGTTGCGCGACAGCGGCGAAGAGAAGCCGCGGTTGCCAGAGGTCTGCAGCGCCATGCCGGACGCGTCGGTGTAGTCGAGCGATCCGGCGGGAATGTTGGCCGCCGTGCCGGAAACGCCCCACGCGGCGGAGAAACCGGAGCCGCCCGCCTGACCGGTCTGCGAACTGCCAGAAACATAGTCGAAGGACTCCTGCACCACCGCGACCGATGCCGGCGCGGGAGGCGGTGTGCCCTGCAGGTCGCCCAGATCCTCGTCGTCCACCAGCATGCGGCCGACCAGCGCGCCGCTGGCATGGTCGGGCGGCAGCACCGGATTCGTCAGCAGGATGCGTCTCGGAGCATGCTCTTCCGCGACGTCGGCGACGTGGACGGTGAAGCCGGCTTCGGAAAAGAGACCCGACTCATCGGTGGCGCGGACGCGCACTTGGTAGGAACCACGACGTTCATAGTCGAAGGCCGCGGCCGTCGCGAGCTGGTCACCGGTGAGGGTGAAGTAGGCATTGTCCGCCGCGCCTTGCGGCAGGGTGAACGTGATCGTTTCCCCCGCCACATCGTGCTCCGCGGAAAGCGCGCCGACCGGAGTTCCCGCCGCTTCGTTCTCGGGCACGTTGCCTTGGTCGAGCTGCAGGCCGTAGGGACCGCCGGGGATGTTGTTGAGCGTGTACCAAACCTCGCTGGAAAGGATCGCCGAGCCGTCGTCGGAGACCGGATCGCTTTTCAGATAGACCACGTGGCCCGCGTCCAGGCCGGGGACGACGATGCTGACCTTGGTGCGGTCGGCGGATGCGGTGGCGCTGCTGACGGCAAGCGTCTCCTCGCCGATCTTCGCACCGCCGTAGGCCGCGGTCGGCTGATAGGACCACTGCTTCACGGTGTAGTTCGCGGCGTTCTCAAGCGTCGCCTGCGGAACAGGCTTCGTGTAGGAAATCTCGAAGCCGGTATCGGTGGCGGAGACCTTGGCGATCTCAAAGGTCACCGGGTTTCCGGATTTTGGCGTGAGCCGCTGGAGACCGGTGGTGGTGCCGTTCCACGACCAGTTCCCGCTGCCGCCGATGCAGCCGACGTAGAGTGTGCCATTCGGTCCCCACGCCAGGCGGTTCACGCCGCCTTCGAGACCCTGGGTGAAGCGGTAGATGCAGCCCTGCCAGGTGCCGCGGACTTTTTCGAGCGAGACGCGGTTGATGCCGCCGAGGGTGATGTCGCCCACCAGCAGGTCGCCGGCAAAGGGGCCATCGGGGATGGACAGCGGCTGTGACGGCGAGTTGGCGATCTCGTTCTGCGGGAACCAGACCGCGGGCGGGGTCATCGGCTGGTCGGCGTAGAGGCTCGGGCTGCCGCCGTCGTCGGTGTTGTTGTAGTGGCCGTAGAAATGGCCCTGTTGGAGGTGATTGAGGCGCGACGACGGCTGCCATGCGCCCTGGTTGTCGGTTTGGAAAATCTCGCCCTCCGGCCCGAAGCACAGGCCGTTCGGCGTGCGCAGGCCGCCGGCGAGGTAGCTGACTTCGCCGGTGGTTAGATTGGTGCGGACCAAGGTGCCGCGGTTCGGCGGATTGGGTCCGTTGAGGCCGGGATAGTCGAAGTGGATCGAGGTCGAGAGCGTGGTGTAGGCGAAGCCGTTGTTCTCGATCAGGCCGAAGTGGAACTGGTGGTAGTTGTCGGAGATCCACCCTCCGCCGATGTCGTCCTTCGTTTCAAAGTAGCCATCGCCATTCGTGTCGCGCAGGCGGGTAATCGCCGTGCGCTGCGAGACGTGGAGCTCGCCATCGATGAACTTCATGCCGAGCGGCTCGGACAAGCCCGACGCCACCTCGGTGACGGTGACGGCTTCCGGGTTCTCGCCCTGCACGTTGGAAAGCGCCCAGACTTTCCCGTCGCCGCCGGGCAAGGGATCCGGCGTGCTGTTTTGGTTCGGATTGAAAGTGGTGATGAAGAGCCGGCCGTCAGTGGGATGGACGGCCATGGCTCCGACCTTGGGATTGAAGGACGGCGGGTGGATGGTCGTGACCCGCCACGAGGGATGGACGGCGTTCAAGGGCTGACCGCTGCCGGGACGCGATCCGTCGCCGGGGGTGATGATCTCCTTCTTGCCCGGAGCCACGACGCGCGTGACACCAGCGGTGGTGAGGAATGCGGAGGCGGGCACCGTGACGAAATCCGCCGCGCCGGGCGGACGCCATTCGAGCTGAAGTACGACGTCTCCCGTATTTTGGAAAAAGCGCAGCTTCAGCGGATGCAGGCCGCCGGTCAGGGCGATGCCGCCGGTGGCGGAAGTCGCGGCATGCTCGCCGTCGTGATCGATCACCAGCGTGTCGCCGAGCCACAGCTCGGCGCCGTCGGCCGAGGTCAGGCGAAACTCGTGCTGGCCGCTGGCCGGGACGAATAGGTCGGCGAAACATTCGACCACGAACTCCTGGGCGTAGCCCGCGAAGTCGCCGCTGCCGGACCAGTCGATGGTGCCGCGCTTTTGATCGACGTTCGGCGTCTGGCCGGGGACCAGCGGGTAGAGCTGGTCCATCGCTTCCTGAATGTCGTAGAGGCGGAACGTGATCCCGGCCTCGTAGTCGGCCAAGTCGCCGAGGATCAGGATCGCCGGATCCGAAAGCACGGACAACGGTTCGAGCCCGGCGGAGACCGCCGCGTCGTCGGTGATCCTCACGGTGTAAACGCCAGTGTCGGCTTCCGAGACGGCGTTCAGCGAAAGAGTGGCGGAAGTCGCACCCGGGATTTCCTCGCCGCCCTTGAACCACTGGTAAGTGAGATTGCCGAGGCCCGTAGCCGTCACGGAGAAGGAGGCGCTTTCACCCGCCTCCACACCCGCGGGCGCAGGCTGTTGGGTGATCTCCGGCGCGGGGAAGGTAAGAGCCAGCGTCGCGACATCGCTGGTGGCCGAGCCGTTCGCGTTGGTCGCGACCACACGGTAAAAGCCAGTCGCGGAGTATGGGGCGGACTCGATCGAAAGCACCGGCTGGGTGGCACCGGAGAGCGGGGACCACGAATTGCCATCGGTGGAAAACTGCCACTGGAAAGCCGGCGCGGGATTCGCCACGGCGTCGGTGGCGAAGGCGATCGTGTCGCCGACGTGGCCGGCTTGGCTTGCAGGCTGCTGGAGAAAGAGCGGCTGGGCCGGCAGCACCGTGACGCTGTCGAAGGTGGTACCCCAGCGGATTTCATCCCAAGCGGAGGAGTTGCTGGCGTAGTCGGAAAGCGCCAGCCGGTCGAACTGGAGATTGAAGCCGCTGCGCGTCACCCCGCCGGCAGGCTCGCCGCCGCCGAGGGCGGGATCGATCCACACGCTGACGCTGTCGCCGTTGTTGGAAGAGCTCAGGCTGAACTTGGCGACGATGAGATGGACGTTGGCATTCGGAGCGACACCGAGATTGCCGACGAAGGACGCGCTGTTCTTCGCGCGGAAGGCGTAGTTGCCGGTGGAGAAGTCGCCGGCCGCAATGCCCGCGTCGAAGTTGCGGTTCGCATCGGCGGTGCTGCCGTTGTAGAGCGCGAGAGTCTGGTAGGTATTGGCGTTGGCCGCCGTGTTCTCATTCCCCGTGCGGAACAGCCAGCTCAGGTAACGGATTCCGGTGGTCGTGTCGTCCGCTTTCAAAGCGCCGTCTAACAGACGGAACACGCGACCCGAGTTTCCGGCCGCGATGCCGCCGGTGTCGCTGCCTTTCGTTACCCGGTCGCCCGACGATCCGGCAAAGAGGGGATCTCCATAGACCAAGGATCCGGCGGTGACCACGGGTTCGGCGTCCCCGAAGTCGATGTCGGTCCAAGTGTCGGTGTAGCCGGGCACCGCGGGATTGCCCGCCGCATGGAGTTCCGACCCGGCCGTGTAGGCGGCGAACGGTTCTTTGCTCAGGTATTGGGCCGCCGCCGGCAACATCATGCAGGCGGACAGCACGGAGGATCGGATCAAGCTCATCGTGGCAGTTGCGTGAGGATAAAAAATGCCGGAGCGGGCGTCCCCGCTCCGGCTGGTACCCCGCCCACATGCGCCTATCCGTCCGTGAACCCATCAACGTCGGCAGGCGCACGCCCGGGGGCGGAGCAAAGGGATCAAGGCTGGGCGGCCTCCAGCGTCAGGAACAGCTTCGCAGGCTGGGTGCCAGTGATGGTGGCGGTGACGGTCGTGGTGCCCGCCGTCGGCGTGTTCAGCGCCGGGGTGAGCGTCACGGTGGTCCCGCCACTGGCCGCGCCGCTGGCATGGAAGGTCGCGAGGTCGGTGGACCACTTGTAGGCGGCGATCACGTCGCTGGCGGGGAAGCCGCTCTGCGGGTGTTGGAAGGTGACGGTGCTGCCGCTCTTGGCGACCGCGGTGACACCCTGGTTGGCGACCGACGGATCGGTGCCGAAGACATTCTCGAGGCCGTTCTTGATGCCGTCGCCATCCGCGTCGTCGTCGAAGCCGTTCAACGAACCGACATTGAAACCGCCGATCCAGGTGGCGAAATTGTCGGGCGGGTTTGGATTCAGCGTCACGCTGTCGAAGGTGGTGCCCCAGCGGATTTCGTCCCAGTGGGAGGAATCGCTGGCATAGTCCGACAACGCAATGCGATCCCACAGCAAGTCGGCCCCGGTCACGTTCACGCCCCCTGCCGGATCGCCGGAACCGAGTGCCGGGTCGATCCACACCGTGACGGTGTCGCCGCCTGCCGTATCGCTGAGTTCGAATTTCGCGACGAAGAGGTGGACGTTGCCATCCGACGGCACGCCGAGGTCACCAACCATGCCGGTGTTGTTGTTGAGCTTGAAGGCAAAGTTCGTGGTATTGAAATCCGCGGCTCCGACGGCGATGCCCGCTTCGAATCTCCGGTTGCCGTCCGTGCCCAACACCCCGTTGAAAAGAGCGAGGGTCTGATAGACCTGTGGATTCGGCGCGGCGTTCTCGAAGCCAGAGCGGAACAGCCAGCTCAGGTAACGGGTTCCGGTGGTGGAATTGGTGACCACCATTTGCGGCTCTAACATGCGCCCGACCCGGCCGGCGTTGGTGGCGTTGATCGCTTCGGCATCGGCCGGAGTGTTCACGCTGCCGCCGCTGGAACCGAGGTAGAGCGGGTTCGAGTAAACCAATGAGCCGGACTCCACCACCGGCGAGATCGGGCCGAAGCCGTTGGTGATCGCCCACGCATCGGTGTAACCGGCAATCGTCGGATTCTGGGTCGCCAGAGATCCGGTCGTGTAAGCCGCGGCGGTGTCGAAAGAATCGTGGCTCACAAGCCCACTCCATTGCGGGAACACCGTCAAGGTCGCCACGGCCGAATCGATCTCGGTCGCCGGCTGGCTGTCGGCGGTCGCGCCATCGTCGGTGATGCGGACCCAGTAACTGTCCTCGTCGCTTTCCTGAACATTGGAAAGCTGGAGCGTGTCGGTGGTCGCACCAGAGATCGGATCGGCATCCCGGTACCACTGGTAGGTCAGATTTCCCAATCCGGAAGCCAGCACCGTGAGCGTGGCCGTCGAACCCTGTTCCACGGCCACCGAGGCCGGCTGGGTGATGATATTCGGCGGCGGATAGGCCAGGCTTACCTCCGCGGCATCGCTGGTGTCCGAGCCGTTCGCATTGGTGGCGATCACCCGGTAGAAGCCATTGTCGGCGTAGCTGGCGGAGAAGAACTGCAGCGTGTTCGTGGTGGCACCGTCAATGTCAGCCCAGCCGTTCACGCCATCCGCGGATTTTTGCCACTGGTATTCCGGCGCGGGTGAGGAAATCGCCCCTGCCTGGAGGGTCACGTTGTCGCCCACGGATCCGGTGTAGGCCACTGGCTGGGATTCGATGACCGGAATCGACGGCACCACGGCCTCGGTGGTCACGCTGTCGAAACTGGTGCCCCAGCGGATGTCGTCCCAGTAGGATGAATTGCTGGCGTAGTCGGAGAGCGTCAGGCGGTCGAAGGCGAGATTCTTGCCGCTGATGGTCACCCCGCCGGCGGGCTCGCCCGCGCCGAGGACCGGGTCGATCCACACCGTCACGCTGTCGCTCAAGGCGACATCGCTGAGCGTGAACTTCGCCACGATCAGGTGGACGTTGGCGTCGGGCGCGATGTTGAGATTGGCCGGCGTGTTGTTATCGACGCGGAAGCCGTAGTTGCCGGTGGCGAAGTCGCCGGAAGCGATGCCCGCCTCGAAGTCGCGCAGCCCGTCGTTGCCGCCGGTGCCATTCCACAGGCCGAGCACCTGATAGGTGTTGGGGTTGGCGGCGGCGTTCTCGTTGCCGGTCTGGAACAGCCAGCTCAAATAAAGCGTGCCGGTGGTGGCGTCGGTGACCACCAGGGCGCTGTCGAGCAGGCGCTCGACGCGGCCACAGTTCGCGGCACCGATGCCGGCGGCATCGGGTCCTTTGCCGACCTTTTCACCGCCGCCGGGAGCGTAGTTGGCACCGGCGTAGGTCAAGCTTCCAGCCGCCACGGCAGGCTCGGCATCGCCGAAGGCGACATCCGTCCATGCGCCGATGTAGCCGGTGATGGTCGGATTCTGGCCGGGCAGTTCCGCGCCGACGGTGTAGGCGGAAAAGGAATCCTGACCGATGATGGCGGCCAAGTTGGTCGCCGGCATCAGGAGTCCGGCACTCAAGAGGGTTAGAGAGATGGGTTTCACGGGATGGGGTCTCAAAAGGATGGGACAAGACGGGACGCCCCGCCGCGCCCGCGGGGGAAGCAGGCGGGACGTCCGGAGAAACTTTGGGGAATCAGGCCCGGCGGCGGCGCAGCAGCGCGAGCACCCCGAGCGAACCCAACAACGCGGACGCGGGCTCGGGGATGGTGGTGACCGAATTGAAATCGGTGCCCCACCGGACTTCGTCCCAGGTGGCGGAGTTGCCGTCGTAGTCGGAGAGCATCAGGGTGTTCCAAGCCAGATCCACCCCGGAGACGGAAATGCCCCCGGTAGGATCGCCCACACCTCCGAGCGTCGGATTGAGCCAGACGGTGACACTGTCACTGGCGGCGGCGGCGCTGAGATCGAACTTCACCACGAACAGATTGACGGTCGAATTCGCCGCCCCGAGTTCCTGCGAGGTGCCGACGCCGTAGTTGCCGTTCACACCGAATCCGAACTCGTTCCCGTCAAGGTTGCCGTTGTCGGTGATGCCGATGTCGAACGCCCGGGCCGCATCGCCATTCGTCCCTTGGTTCAGATGCAGAGTCTGGTAGGTCGTGATTCCCGTTTCCTGGCCGCTCTGGAAAAGAAAGCTCAGATAAAGGGTGGTGGCGGTGGTCGAGGTGACGGACAGCGAGCTGTCGAGCGAACGATACACGCGCCCGCTGTTGGCGGATGTGATCTCCCCGCCGGTGGTGTTGTTCGGCACGCCGACCTTGTCCCCCGACGAGCCGAGGTAGAGCGGGTCCGAGTACGTCAGGGAACCGGTCGTGATGGAAGGCTGCTGCGTGCCGAAGTTGGTCGCCGTCCAATCTCCGGTGTAGCCGCCGACGGCAGGAGAAGGGAGGTTGGCACCCTCATCGATCTGGACGCCGGCGGTGTAGCCGGAGAACGATTCATGACTCAGCACGGCGGCGTGGGCGGAGGGGAGGACGAAGATGGCTGCCGAAAGGGCGGCCCCGAGGGTTTTCGAATGTTTCATGGGTCGGAGGAAGAAGCCGGGGTTCATTCGGCTTCTCTCCGACAGGCGGATTCCCTCCCCGAAACCGGACACGCCTCCGGAAAAAAATATTCTCCGCCCTACTGGCCGATCATGGCGGCGGCCTCGCGATACAGGATCCGGGCGTTCAGCCAATCGTACCAAAACCCTTCGTCATTACCACCGGCGGCGATCTTGCCCGGCCCGGTCTTTTCCATGACGGGCACGGTGGCTTGGCCCAGGAATGCCCGGGCGTTCCCCGCCCGGCCGCCGCGGAACTCGACCATTGCCAACAGGGCCTGCAAGGAAGCGAGCCGCGCCGGATTCTTGCGCGGGTAGGCGATGCTGCGACCGGCCCAAGCCATGGCGGCCACATCGTCGCCATTCCGATAGCCTGCCAGTGCCATGGAAAAGCAGCTCCAAGCCAGCAAATGCTCGTTGCGCGCCACCATGCTCGCCTTGTCATCGACTGCGGCGGCGACGACTCGCTCCAGCGGGCGCAACCGGTCGAGGATCGCATCATCCGCCGGCAGCAGCAGGCACGCCTTGAGCACCTGCTCCGCGACCACCGGATGCGTGGTCTTTGAAAACCGCTCGAGCGCCAACGCGCGGATTCGTTCATATTCCTCCACGTCACCCGTGAAAATCAACGCGGCCGCGGCCGGCAGGAGGTTGCGGGAGATGCTGTCGTTGTCGGACGGATCGACGCCGGAGATCGCGCGAGCCAAGGAAGCGTAACGTTCGGCCGCTTCTTCCATGCGCCCTTCGGCCAGATGCCACCCGGCCACCGTCCCAAAAGACTCCGCGGCCTCAAGCGATGATGGCGTTTTTTCCACCGGCACCATGGCCAGGAGGCGGTCAGCTTCCGGCAGGTTGCGGTAGCTGATCGCGACTGCCGCTTGGGAAACCAGACCCCGGTATTCGGCCGCCTGTCGCAGAATAGCCTCATTGGCCCGCGCCTCTTTCTCGCGGAAATAAAGGCTGGTCGAAACCCCGAGGCCGCCGAGGAGACCGGCGAGCGCGATGCCCGCGGCAATGAACGTCCCTTTGTTCCGGCGGACCAGTTTTCCCAAACGGTAGCTCCGGCTCGGCGGGCGCGCCGCGACCGGCTCGTCGTGCAGGAACCGTTGCACGTCCACCGCCAGGCCGTTGGCCGTGTCGTAGCGGCGCTGGCGCTCCTTGGCCATGGCCTTCATCACGATCCAATCGAGATCGCCGACCTTGGCTTCGCCGGCAGCCACCGAGGGCGGCGGCGGTTCCTCCTCGCGCAGGATGCGGCGCGTTTCCTCCGGCCCGGCGTCCTTCAACCGCTGCGGATCGAAGGGCGGACGACCTCCAACCATCTCGTACAACAAGGCACCGAGACTGTAGATGTCGCTGCGCGTGTCCACGTCCGCCCCGCCCGCCGCCTGCTCGGGACTCATGTATGCCGGGGTGCCGAGAAACTGGTCGCGCTGGGTCATCGTCGCCTCGCCGTCCCCGCCGCCGGCCGTGGCCTTGGCGATGCCGAAGTCGATGACTTTTGGCACGGGCACCCCGTCATGCTTCCTTACAAGCACGTTCGACGGCTTGATGTCGCGGTGGATCACGCCCTTCTGGTGCGCGTGCTGGATCGCCTGGCAGACCTGCACGAAAAGTTCGAGACGCTCCCGGATCGTGAGCCGCGCGGACTCGCAGAAATCCGTGATCCTTTCCCCATCCACCAGCTCCATCACGAAAAACGGCCGCCCGGTGGACGTGGTCCCGGCATCCAGCACGCGGGCGATGTTCGGATGGTCCATCATCGCCAGCGCCCGCCGCTCCAGCTCGAAGCGGGCGATCACGTTCTCGGTGTCCATGCCGAGGCGGATGACCTTCAGCGCCACCTCGCGGCGGACCGGCTCCAGTTGCTCGGCGCGATACACGACGCCATGGCCACCCTCGCCCATCCGCTGGAGCAGCCGGTAGCGGCCAATGCACGCGCCGGAAGCGGCCAAGGCCGCCGATTGCTGCGCGCTCACGCCCTCCTCGCCCTCGAGGATCGCGATCCTTGTCACGCCCGCCGGCATCTTCACCGGTGGCATGTCGAAGAAATCCTCGGCACGGTCTTGCAGAGCTAAAAGCTTCTCCAGCCGCCCGCGCAGTTCCGGATCGCCTTGGCACGTGTGGTCGAGAAACGCCTCCCGCTCCGCCGCTTCGGCCAAGCCCGCCGCGGCCTCGAACAAGGTCCTCTCGATGCTTTTGGAATAGTCCATCGTCACCGGGTCTCACCCGCCCTCGTCCTGGATCATCTGGAATAGCCGCGCCTTCGCGTAGGCCCACTGCCGCCGCACCGTGCGCTCGGTCACGCCCTGGATCCCGGCAATCTCCGCTTCCGTAAGCCCTCCGAAAAACTTCAGCGAGACCACCCGCGCGCCTTCCGGGTCCTCCGCCTCCAGCCGCTCCAACATCTCGTCGATCAACAGCACCCGGTCGTCCCGGCTGGTATCGACCAAATCGAGATCGGCGATGTCGAGCTTCTCGCCGCGCTCGCCGCGCTTGAGCGCTGACTTCTCCCGGGCGCGGTCCACCAGGATCCGCCGCATCGCCGTGGCCGCGGCGCGGAAGAAATGCGCCCGATCGCTCCAGTCCCGCTCCTTGTCGCCGGACAACTTCAGCCACGCCTCGTGGACCAGTGCCGTGGGTTGCAAGGTCTGGCCCGGCCGCTCGCCCGCCATCCGCTTTGCGGCGAGATGCCTCAGCTCGTCATAGACCAGGGGCAACAGCTCTTCCGAACGCAGGACCCCGTCGGAATCCAACGCATGGAACACTCTGGAAAAATCATCGGGCATGGGCCGCTTCTGCAAGTTGGAGTTCATGTGTCCCGCTGTCTATGACGGAGTCGTCGTCTTCTGCTTGGAGTTGGCTGTTAACAGGGAAACGCGCCTCCGGGGCACGCAGCCGCGTCCAAGCCGGCGTAATCTCATCCCATGCCTTCTACCCGGGCCACCTCAACGACCCTTCCGTGCGTGAAGTCCTCCGCCATCGGACTCCTGTCCTGCATCGCCTTTTCCTCCACCGGCACGTGCGAGACCGAGGCCGATCTCACGCTCTGGTATCCCGAGCCCGCCGACGAATGGATCGAGGCTCTGCCCATCGGCAACGGCCGCTTCGGCGCGATGATCTTCGGCCAGCCTGAGAACGAACGCTTCCAGCTCAACGACGTGACCGTCTGGTCCGGCAACCCGCAGCCCGACGCCGACCGCAAGGACGCGTGGAAAAACCTGCCCGTACTCCGCCGCCTGATCCGCGAGGGGAAATACGACGAGGCCACCCGCTTCGCGAACGGGAACTTCAATAGCCCCGCCCCCTACCACAACTCCTACCAAACCCTTGGCGACCTCCGCTTCAAGTTCGCCCTTCCGGGCAAGTCCGTCTCCGGCTACCGGCGCGAACTCGACCTCGCCCAAGCGCTCGCCGGCGTCACCTTCACCTCCGGCGGCACCACCTTCCACCGCCAGGCCTTCTCTAGCGCGGCCGACGACGTGATCGTCCATCGGCTGGTCGCCGACAAGAAGGGCGCGATCGCCTTCGACCTCTCGCTCGGCCGCGTCGAGCGCGCGACCACCAAGTTCGTCGCGCCCGACACTTTGGTCATGTCCGGCAACACCGGCGACACGCTGACCTACGAGGTGCGTGCGAAGGTCATCGCCGCGGGCGGCAAGGTCTCCGGCAATCCCGAAGGCACGCTGCGCGTCGAGAACGCGGATGACGTCACCGTGCTGCTCGCCTGCGCCACCTCCTTCGTCCTCGACTACGACAAGGGCTACAAGGGCGGCGACCTCTCCGTCGCGCGGCAGCGCATCGAAGCCGCCAGCAGCAAGAGCTACACCGCACTGCGCGACGCCCACGTGGCCGATCACAAGAAATACTTCGACCGGCTTTCGCTCGACCTCGGCAGGCAGGACACGGAGACGCCGACCGAAGAACGTCTCAAGAGCTACGTGAAGAAGCCCGACCCCGCCTTCGCCGCGCTCTTCTATCAGTACGGCCGCTACCTGCTCATTTCCTCCAGCCGCCCGGACAATCCCCTGCCCTCGAACTCGCAGGGCATCTGGGGCGACGGCCTCGATCTGCCGTGGAAGTGCGACTACAAGTCGAACATCAATTACCAGATGAACTACTGGGCCGCCGAGGCCTCGAACCTCGCGGAAATGCACCAGCCGATGCTGCGCATGACCCAAAACCTCGTGAAGCCCGGCACCAGGACCGCCCAGGCCTACTTCGGCCCCGACACGCCCGGCTGGGTCGTCGGCTACACCACCAACGGCTGGAGCTGGACTTCTCCCGGTGCCCGCCTGACCTGGGGCATCTGGTTCGGCGGCAGCGGCTGGATGTGCCAGCACCTGTGGGAGCACTACGCCTACTCGCGCGACAAGGACTACCTGCGGTCCGTCTATCCTACGCTGAAAGGCGCGGCGGAGTTCTGGATGAGCCAGCTCGTCGAAGGCGCGGACGGCAAGCTCATCACCTCGCCTTCGAGTTCGCCGGAGAACCACTTCGTCACCGACAAGGGCATTCGCGGCGAAATCTGCGAAGGCGCCACCATGGAGAAATCCATCGTCCGGGACCTCCTTTCCAACACCGCCCAAGCCGCCGCCGCGCTCGGCATCGACGATGACTTCCGCAAGAAGGTCGAGTCCACCCGCGACCGCATCCGCCCGCCGCAGGTCGGCAAGCACGGCCAGATCATGGAGTGGGGCGGTGACTGGGACGATCCGAAGGACGAACACCGTCACGTCTCCCATCTCTTCGCCCTCCATCCGGGCCACGAGATCAGCGTCCACGGCACGCCGGAACTCGCCAAGGCCGCCAAGGTCACGCTCAAGCACCGCGGCGACGACGGCACCGGCTGGGCGCTCGCGTGGAAGATCAACTTCTGGGCGCGCCTGTTAGACGGCGACCACGCGCTCAAGCTGATGACCAACCAGCTTCGCCACACCAAGGAACTCAAGACCGTGATGCAAGGTGCTGGCGGCACCTACCCGAACCTCTTCGACGCCCACCCGCCGTTCCAGATCGACGGCAACTTCGGCTTCGTCTCCGGCGTCAACGAGCTGCTCCTGCAAAGCCACGAGCGCTACAACGATGCAAAGTCGCCGGACGAGGACCGCTATGTCATCGACCTTTTGCCCGCGTTGCCTTCGGACTGGAAACGCGGCTCGATCCGCGGCCTCCGCGCCCGCGGCGGCTTCGAACTCGATCTCGCGTGGGAAAACGGCGTCTTGAAGAAGGCGACGGTCACCAGCCCCACCGGCGGCACTGGCAAGATTCGCTACCGCGGCGAGACCGCGGATCTGACGCTCCCGCCAGGCGGAACCGCGATCTTCGACGCCAGCTTGCGGCACCACCCCTGATCGGGGAAGGCCGCGGCAACGATGAGGGAGCGGCGAAGAATCGAGCCGCGAGGAACGTACCCGCGCTCGCGAGGGCGGGTCCTCCCGAGCTACGACACATCCCGTAGTTCTTCCTCACATCCGCCCCATTGCGCCGGATTCCACGCCCCGTGCCAGCGAAGTTCCGGCACGCCGTGACGGAAGTCGAACGGCAACCAGACATGACGCGCGGCCCCGCCGTCACATGGAGCGCCGTCGGCGACCAGGAAAAACCGGTCCGGGAGCCCCGGCACCCGCAGGATCCACGACGGCCGGGCATTGAAACAACTCTCGACCTGCGCCGTGTTTCCGACGCAGGGATTCCCCGTCATTTCCCACGGTCCTTGCAGTGATGGTGCAACACTCAGGCAAGCCTCGCCGGGCACGGTATCGGTGCCATCGGTGGCGAGCAGCCAGTAGTAGCCATTCCATTTCATGAGCGCCGGAGTCCGATGAAAGCCGCCGTTGTCGATGCGGATTGGTTCTCCCGCATGCTGAAAGCCCGTCTCATCGAGGCGACGAATGAAGATGGCCTCGTCACCGAGCCTGTGGAACACGTGCCAGATGCTGCCGTCTTCATCGACAAAGAGGGTCATCTCCGGCGAGATGCCGGCGTGGTCCCGGAGGGCATGGAGGAAACTGAACGGCTTGCCGGGCGACGACGCGAAGGCCACGCCGACGGTCATGGCCTCCGGCAAGTGGAACCACAGGATCAAGCCGCCGGTCCGCGGGCAACGAATGACTTTGGGCGCCCCAACCTTGCCGCCCGGGATCTCGCCGGCGGACAGCACGATGCCGTGGTCGGTCCAGCCCGTGAGATCGGTGGAGGAATAGGCACGGATGCCATGCTCCACGGCACCGCCGCCATCGTGAACGCCAAGCCACCACCAAGTGCCATCGTGTTCGATCACGCTGCCCGACCGGAGGTTGATCGGCCCACCTTCTTGGTCCCGCCAGATCTCTCCCGGACGAATCATGCGGGAATCAAGTCATGGCGGAAGGTCTCCGGCGACCCGTCCGCAAGCTTTCCGTGGAAGGTGAAGCGTCCGTCGCCGATTTCCCCCTTTCGGTCGGGGTCGCTGGCAACGATGGCTCAGCGTCTGCTGGCAGAGCCGACGGCGAGGCTCTCGATCGCGGCGTCGCGGAGATCTCCCTCGGGAAACTGATCCACCCATTCGGTGGCCTCCGCAGGTGATCGCTGGTTCCAGCGCTGGACGATGGAAACGATGGTGTCCGCCTGCAAGCGGCCGGCCGGGAGTTCTTCCACGGCCATGCTGGCGGCGGAGGCGGGATCTTGCTCGCTCCAGACGGTGGCGATGCCGGCGAGAACGGTGGCGCGGAGGGATAGCCCGGAAATCTGGCGCGCCCACTCGGTGGCGGCGGCGGTGTCTTGCATGGCCCACTCCATCGCGGCACGGGGTACGATCTCGCCCATCGCAGCATCGGGCAGGGAACAGGCAAGTTCGAGGGCGAGACGCGGATCGCCGCGCACTGCCTCGCTGGCGATGGCGGCCAGCGCTTGCGTGCGCTCGGTTTCATCGGAAAGGCCCTCCGCCCAACGGGCAGCGGCAGCGGGATCGCGGGCACCCCAGGCGATAGCGATGGCTTCGAGGGCGAAGCGGCGGTTCGCGTCGCCCGGCAGAGCCGATGCCCACTCGGCAGCGGCGCGAGGGTCGCTTTGCGCCCACGTGCGGACGCGCTCTTGTTCATCGGCGGGCCATGTGACTTCGCCAGCGGCGCGTTCCGCGATGGCGCGGGCGGAAGAAATGTTAGATGACTCCCGGCGATTCGGGAATGCGTCGCCCCCGGCAGTGGACGACGGCTTCTGCGGAGACGTCTGAACGACCGATGCCGGAAACGTGCGCTCTTCCCCGAAGGGAAGAGCGCCGATTCCCGCCACCATGAGCACCCCTCCCGCGACCAAGAGCCAGCGGCGCTTGGCTGAGGCAGGTTGGTGATTCCCGCGTTTGGTTGCGAGGGGTGCCATGGGTTGCCTTGCAGGTCAGGGATTGGCCGTGACGTTGTCGAACGTCGCGGTGCAGAGCGTGCCATTCACGTGGCTGGTGACTGGCAGGCCGATGTAAACGCTGGTGCTCATCGAAATCGTCGCCGAGCCCATGTTCGTCCAGTTCGTGCCGTCGGCGGACCGATAGGCGGTGAACACGTCGCCCACCCGGGTGACCCGGACCCAATACGGGGCGGTGAGCCCGCTGGTGGTGGTGTGGTCCGAGTTGCCGTTGGTCGTGGTGCGGCGCTGGAAGGAGACGCCGCTGCCCGGAGTGACGACCGCCATGGCGTGGCGTGAACCGGCTGCGAGCGTTTCGCGGATCATGACGCCGCCCTTGGCCCAGACGTTGGTGTTGTCGATCGCGGTGACGCGCACGGTGATATCGCAATCGCCGGTGGCGGTCTGATAGACATAACGGAACGCATCGGCCGTGTCCCAGATGTCCGCTCCGGCACCCGTGACGGTGAAGACGCCACTCGGGCTGCGGCTGGCGCTGCCGGTGGCTCCGGGCGAGCCGATGTCGGAGGTCGCCCAAGGACTAGGCAGGGCAACGGGAGTCGCGCTCGTTTCACCCGAGTTCCCGCTGGTGCCGCCGCTATTGGTCGCGGTGACGACGTAGTAGTAGGTCGTGCCATTGGTGAGCCCGGTATCGGTAAGGCTGGTGCCGGAAACTCCGGTGGCCACGGTGGCGTAACCGCTGCCGCTCGTCGTGGAGCGCAGGACGTTGTAGGTCGCCGCGCCCGTGGAGGCATTCCACAGGAGAGAGACCTGCGAGTTGTCCGGCGTGGCGGCGAGACCGGTCGGGGCGGCCGGTGCGGTGAGCGCGTTTACCTGCGTGCTGTTGGCACTGGCACCGGAGCCGTTCGTGGCGGCGATGGCGTAGTAGTAGGTCGTGCCGGGCTGCGCGGTCGTGTCGGTGTAGGACGTTCCGGTGACTCCGGTCGCGATGGCCGTGTAGCTGCCGCTGGGGCTGGTGGCCCGGAGTATGGTGTAGCCGCTCGCTCCAACCGACGCGTCCCACCCGAGCGAAACCTGTCCGCCACTTGAGCTGGCGCTGACATTGCCCGGAGCGGCGGGAATGGTAATCGCTGCGAGTTCCGCTGAGTTGGCGCCATCGCCCGAAACATTGCTCGTCGGCGTGACGACGTAGTAGTAGGTCGTGCCGTCGGCGAGACCGGTATCGGTATAGCTCGTGCCGGTGACACCGCTGGCTACCGTGGTGTAAACGCCGCCGCTGGTAGTGGCGCGCCGGACCATGTAGCTCGCGGCGCCTGTCGTGGCGTTCCACGAAAGACCGATCTGTTGCGAACCGCCGGTTGCCGCGAGGCCGGTCGTCTGCATCGGCGCGGCAAGCGCGGCCACAGCGGAAGCGCTGAGGGCTTTCGCATAGATCCGGAATTCATCGACGCGACCGTTGAAATACGGATCGTTGTACTGCGAGCGGCCGATCCAGTTTTGCGTCGTCGCACCGAGGTCCGACGGGCGGAGGGTCATGCCGGTGTTTTGCCCCACCTGCTGGCCATCGACGTAGAGCGTGCCGGTGGAACCGGAAAGCGTGACGGCGAGGTGTGTCCATACGCCGGTGGCGAGCGCGTTCGACGCGTCGATCATCTGCTCGGTGCCGTTGTTGAGCTTGATCGCGAACCTCGGCTTGCCGTTCACGCCGTTCTTCGCCGTCAGGAACATGTTGGTGGAAGTTCCGGTGCCGAAGTCGAAGACGCGCTGCCAGTTGTTGCCGCCGTTCCAATAGACCCACGCGGAAATCGTGAAGTCGTTCAGGTTCGAGACGACGCCGGTGGGCAAGCTTGCGTATTGGTTGGTGCCGTTGAGGGCGAGCGCGTTTCCTGACTTGCCTGCGATGCGGACGGGGCTGTTGACCAGGGTGCCGGCATTGTTGTTGCCGCTGGCGTCCGCTGCGGCGGTGCCACCGGTCTCATTGAGCTTGAGCCAGCTCACATCGGGTGCCGAAACCGCGGAGACGTTCGCGCTCTGTGCCGAGAGCAAAGTCCACTCGGCAAGCTGGATCCCGTCGGCGGTATTGCCGCTGAAGTTCGAGAGGATGTTCAGCTTGTAGTACCGGTAGGCGGTGGTGTTCGCGAACGTGTACTGCTTGGTCAGGAAACGGGTCGCGAACGTTTCTCCGGTGCGGGTGTCGAGCGTGGTCCAGTTGGTCCCGTCGTTCGAGCCCTGCACCTGCCAGTCCTTCGGATCGCGGTTGGGCGCGTCGTTGGCGCTGGTGATGTCATACCGGACCACGGTTTGGGCGTTGCCGGCGCCGAGGTCGATCTGGAGCCAGCCAGAGAAGGAACCGCCACCGGAAAACCATTTGGTGCCCGTGTTCCCGTCAACCACCTTGTCCGAGCCCTCGGGAAGGTTTCCGCTCCCGGCATAGGCTGTGGTGGTAGAACCCGCCGAAACGCTCACCAGCACTTGGACGCTTTGCGACAGGGAATTGACCGTCTCGCCGACGCTGTTGAGCGCGCTGACGACGTAGTAATAGGTGCCGGCCTGCAGCCCCTTTTCGGTATAGCTCGTGGCCGACGCGGTGTAGTCGACGATGGTGTACGGTCCGCCGCTGGTGGTGGCGCGCTTGATGACGTAGTCGGTCGCGCCGGTGACGGCGTTCCAGCTGATCGCGGCCTGCCCACTGCCTGGCGTGGAAACGACCAGCCCGGTCGGAGCCGACGCGGGGGCGCTCATGCCGGTGACGTTGCCGATGAACTGGATCTCGGCAGCGTTGCCCCAGGCGTTGGCGGGACAAAGATAGCGGACATAGCGGAACGAGGT
>CBKZPU010000092.1:0-19586 GCA_966696705.1 uncultured Verrucomicrobiaceae bacterium
GGCGCGACGTTGGCGAGGCGGTTGTTGATCGTCGTGGCGAAGGACTTGAGGTGGCGGGCCTTCGTGTCGCCGGGCAATGCATCGAGCGCGGCCTTGATCTTCGCATACTCGTCCGGCGTCGCGACGTGATTGCTTTTCAAAGCTTCCAACGCCGGGGATCCGAGCGCGCCATAAAACCACGTCTCGAACACCGAGGTCGTCTCCTTGGAAGGATCCTCGAGCGGGAGAGTCTTCGCGTAGGCGGCGGCGGCGGCGGCGAGAGAATCGAGCGCGGCGCGCTTGATCTTGCTGTGCTCGTGATTGCCTTCGAGGCTGCTGCGGTAGTTGCTCTCCTCGAAACGCAGGCCCGCGAGCTGTTCCTCCAAGCGCCATGACTCCGCGGGCGTCTTGAGCAGCGCGCGCTCGATGACGCCCTGCGCCGCCTGATAGCCGACCAGGATCTGCTCCTGCAGTTCCTTGTCCTTGCGCTTCGTCTGAAAGGCTTGTTGCAGCTTCGGATTCGGCCACAGTCCGGCGAGATTGAGCCGCATCTTGCCGACCAGCGTGGCGAGGGTGCGCGAGTCGAGCACATCGGTCGCGCCGAAGACCGACTCAACCGCTTCCACACGCCAGACCTCGGCCTGGCTGTGGCAGGAAATGAATGCGTCGGCGAGTTCGGTGTGGAAGCTTTCCCCGAGCTCCAATGCGCTGATGCCCTTCACCAGCGTGGCCAACTCGACAAGGTTCCGCTCCTGCTTCGAACGCGTCAGCGGGATCGCTCCCGACTGATTGTTGAAGCCGTAGAAGTACATGTACTGCGAACGGTAGTTCTGGCCTTCGTTCGGATTGTGGTTCTCGGTCCACACGCGGATGGTCTCGCGGACCAAGGCTTTCGCCTGCTCCTTGTCGGTTTCAGCAAGCGTCTTGATCACCGGCAGCGCCTGGCTCTCCTCCTTCACCTTGAGGTGGAGTCTCGCGGCGGCGAGCAAGCATTCGTTGCGCGTGGCGCTTTCGATGGCGGCAAGCCACTTCTCGTCCGGCTTGCATTCGAGCAACTGGCCCGCGCCGATCGGCCGCACGCCGGGGCCTTGGTAGCCGGTATTGGGGCGGCTGAAGAACAGGTTCCCCCACTCATCGTACTGCGGGACCATGCGACGGGAATTGCTCTGGTCCTTCTGTCGCGTGACGCCGGCCTCGTAGGCCCATTGCCCGGCGTAGATCGTGAAGATGCCGGACCACGCGGCGGGATCGACTTCCTTGGTGGAAAGCATCGTCGTCACCGCGGCGTGCTGGAGCTTGAGCTGCTCAAGCCGCAGCGTCTCATCCGGATTCTCGCGGGTCTGCGCGGTGAGCGTGCCGAGCGAGGCCAGCAGCTCGACGCCTTCGCCCTGCGGGTTCTTGAAGGTTTTCTCAAGCCATTGCTTGCCGGTGTCGTCGCCGAGTTGCGGGATCAGCGAGAGCGCGCGGAACAACGCCTCGGCCTTTGCCTGCGGCGGCGCCTTGGCATCGGTCAGGAAGGAGGTGGAAAGCTCCCATGCCAGTGGCAGCGCCTCCTTGCCCGCTTCCTTCTTGTCGAGTTGGAACAGCTCCGCGCGATGGCGGGCGATCAGGTTCAGCGCGGTGTAGTCCTTCTTCTCCTTCGCCGCTGTTAGATCGGGCAGGAACGCACCGGCTTCCTTCACGAACCCGGCTTCGATCAAAAACTCCGCGGCGCGCTGGCGCGATGCCGGGTCTTCCCCGCCGAAGTGCTGGATGCCCTTGGCCAATGCCTCGAAGAACTCCTTCGGCGGCCGCGGCTCCTTCGGAAGCAGTTTCGCCAGCCCTTGGATCTGCTTCTTCTGCGGCGGCACCGGCGAGGCGGCGGCCAAGCCTAACAAATCATCCGGCGACAAGCAGGCTGGCTGCGTGTGCGGCTTCGAGCCGCGGGCCATGAGTTCCGGCGGCACTTGGACTTGCGAGGGCGCGGACAATCTCGCGACCAAGTTCTGATAGGCCTCGGCCGAGAGCTCCTTCGGCAAGGTGGCATAGAAGGCCTTCACCTTGTCCCAGCGGCCGAGCACCACATCGCGGCGGAACACGGCGGCGTCCTTGCGGAATTGTTCGAGTTCCTGTTGGGCCTTCACCGCTTCCGGCGAAGGCTGCGGTGGTGCAGGCGGTGTCGCACCCGGTGCCGCGGGGGCACCCGGTGCCGCGGGGGCAGCCGGTTGAACGGGAGCAGCCGGTGGTGCCACCGCTGGAACTGCAGGAGCAGGGGCCGGTCCTTCGTTCGGCGCTGCATTGGCACGAGCTTCCTCCATTCGCGTTGCCAGGATGCCGGCGGGACTGCGGTCGAATTGCAGCTCACGGAGAATGGCGGCCTTCTGCTGCTCCGGTGTCAGCGCGGGCCGGTTCTTGCTCTGCTCGATGAGTTCGCGGAGGCGGTTGAAATCGAGATCGCCCGCAGGGCCACCGCCTTGGGCTGCACCGGGTGGCATCACCGTGCCCGGTGGCATTCCTTCCGGGGATGGGACGACGATGGTTTCACCAGCCGCGCCCTCAATCATCGCGCCGCTTTGAATAACAATCTGGGCGGAGAGAGGGGCCGTCAGGGCGGCGAGGGTAAGAAGAGCCGGGCGGGAGTACATGTTAGAGCAAATGATGATTCCAAGGCAGGGCGTAAGAAACGACGCCGCAGTCGTCCTGATGCGGTTTTCTCGGCGAGGCTATAGTCGTGAAACCGTAGGCGCGTTCGTGAGAACGCGGAGGCAAGGATCGGGCTCGCTTTTCCGGAGGCTTCCGCGGTGTCACCACCGCGCCTACGGAAAACTCACGATCCATTCGACTCACGAGCCCTGCCCATCCACCGGTGGTCCAGAGCTGGCGCCGCGGGCATCTTTCGGCTTTTCCTTGCCCACCTTGTTCGACGGCTTGTTGCACTTGCCCGACTTGCAGTTGCACTGCTTCGGGATGGCCTTGCCGTAAAGTTCCTCCGGTTCCATGCGGGCGAGGCGGATCGATGCCTCAAGATCATCGGCGTGCTTCGCGGCCGCTTTATCGTCACCGGCCTCGGTGGCGCGCTGGACGAGCAGCTTCTGCTCTTGGCGCGCGGCCTCGATCTCCGGCTCCCAGTCGCTGTCCGGCAGGCCCTCCAGCTTCATGAGATAGGTCATGTAGAAGCGCGAGGTGGCCAAGGTCGCCAGCGTCTCGTCACGGAGGCCGGCATGGGCATTCGGATCCTGCGCCAATTCATCGGCCAAGGCGGCGAGTTCCTCGCGGGCCTTCGGCAACTCGGCGGCCTCCATGCGCGCCTTGGCAAGCTCCAACCGGATGCGCCGGGCATCGGCGACGTTTTCCTTGGGCAGTTTCGCGAGCGCTTCTTCGTAAGAGGAAATGGCCCCCTTCCATTCGCTGGAGGCGGATTTCGAGGTCGCTTGCTCGAGCGCCGTGGCGGCGGCATCGAGTTTGATTCCGGTTTGGCCGGGGCCGTAATGATAGGCCAACAGGCCGAGGGGGACCAGGCACCACAAAGTCAGGACTAGTATTTTCATGGCAGTGGGTTAAGTCGCAAGTTGATCGGATTTGTCAGGGAAAGGAAGCGGCGAATGCCGCGGTGTTTGGAACCGCTGGGGTCCGGGATTCCAGCGGGAGCCGGCGAAATGGAGCAGCAGCGGAAGTCCGGCGAGCAGGGTCGCGCCGAGCAAGGTGAGCAGGATCGCCAGTTCGCGCTGGCCGGGGAGCCGCGCGGCGCCATCCACCGTCAGCGTGCCGAGCCGCTGGAGCATCGCGGTGGGGACGAGCTTGGCATTGCCATCGTGATACTCGCCGCCGAGGCGGGTCGCGATCTGCCGCAAGGTCGTGCCGTCCTGCCGCGAGTGACGGCCATCGATGAAGCTGCCCTTCACCGGGTCCCCCACCCCGGCGACCAGCACGCCGCCGATCGAGGCGGGCATCTTCGGCATGCCGGTGGCCGGCACCGAATCGCCATCGCTGATCAGGATGAGCGTGGCCGAGCCGCGCGGCCATTTCGCGGCGATCTTGGCGGCTTCCTCCAAGCCATCGAAGAGCCTTGTCTTTCCCGATTGGAAGGCGTGGTGCATCGGGAGGTCGCCCATGATGTTGTGGATGATTTCAAGATCACGTGTCTCCTCGACCACCGGCTTCGCGCCATTGTAAACGGCGACGACCGTGGTGTGCAGCTTGTCGTGAGCGGTGCGGGCGATCACCGACTCCAGCACGGCGCGGGCGCGATCCATGCGGCTTTCCTTGCCACCCGCCCCGGCGTCGCGCAGCCGCATGCTCGGGGAAACGTCCAAGACCAACAAAAGATGCTGCCGTTCCTTCGGCTCGACCTCCTTGACCGTCGAGCGATGCGCCACCGGCGGCAGCAGCAACAACGTGGCCACACCCCACACCAGCATGCCGATCGCGGCGATGCGCACCAGCGGCGCGAGTTGCCCCGCCAGCGATGCCTTCCTTCCCGGCCCGAATGCCAGCGCCGCCACACTCCGCACGCGGCCGAGATGAATCCACTCCGCCCCCGTGGCGAGCACGAGCGCGGCAATGGCCAACAGCAGCGGGGTCTGGTTCAAGGGAAAGTCAAAGGTTGAACCGCCAAGACGCCAAGTGCGCCAAGGTGGAAGATGGCTGCTGAGGACGACGCCGCCGAGCTCAAGAACTTGGCGTTCTTGGCGTCTTGGCGGTTTCCATTTCCGATCCTCACCATGGCGTGTGTCTCAGTCCGAACAAGGTGAGCAGGTAAAGCCCGCCGATCCCGAGACCGGCGAGGGCGAAGGGCTGGAAGAAATCGACCGGATCCGGCGTGACGCGCTTGAGCGGTGCCTTCTGCATCTCGTCGATCTTCGCAAAGACCGCTTTCAAGGATGCAGGATCACCGGCGGCAAAGACCTCGCCACCGGTCATCGAGGCGATCACCGCGACCTCGTCCGGCGGGCTGCCTTCAGCGACGTGCACGTCGTAAACCTTGATGTTGTTCCTCTTCAGGCTCTGCGCGATGGCGACGTCCTGGCCGTTCATGAGGTCGAAGCTCATGCCATCGGTGAAGAGCACGATCATGCGGTCCCCCGAGTCACCGGCGAGCAGCGTCTTCTCCGCGGAGCGCAATGCCATGCCAATATTGGTACCGCCGAACCAACCCGGCAGCACGTCGGGCCGGAGGAAGGGCGGCGCGCACTTGAAGGCAGAAACGTCATTGGTGAGCGGCACCCAGTTCAGCACCGCGCTGCCGAACACCGTCAGACCGAAGGCGTCGCCCTTGCGGTAGGTAATGAAATCATTCACCGCCTCCATTGCCGCGTCGTAGCGCGTGCCGGAGCCGAAGTTCGCCATCATCGAGCCGGAGACATCGAGGCAGAACAGGATGTTCGTCATCTCCCGCTCGCTGCGCGGCTGCTCGAAGCGCCGCGGCCCGGCGAGGATGGCGATGGCGAGCATCAACAGCAGCACCGGCAGCAAGTCGGCCGCCTTCAGCAAGGCACCCAACAAGCGACCGCGCCGGAGCGGCTGATGATCGAAGGGCAGCGGCACGCGGCGACCGGCGCGCTTCCAAAGATACACCGCCAGCCCGACCGGCAGGACGAGCAAGGCAAGCAACCATGGATGGGCGAAGGTCATGGGGGAGACGCAAGACTGGAAGACTCAAGACGGAAGACTAGAAGCCGAGTAGGGGGCGAGGAGCTTCTCGATGTCGGAGGGGGACGTGTTGCTACTCGGAGCGTGCAGCCAGCGTTCCAGTGCGAGCACGAGCGGCGAGGCATCGGCGTCGCTGCGGAGCTTCATCATCGCTTCGGCGGGCGCCATGGCGGCGATGTCGGGACGGCGTTCACGCCAGTGGCCGATGACGAGACGCTCGAGCTTCGCGCGGTCGTCGGAGGAAAGCTCGCCTTTCGCGGCGGCACCCACGAGTGGCCGGAGCCGCTCGGCCAGCGACGGCATGGCGCTGCCATCAACTCCGACAGCGAGCGGCTTCTTCTTCCGCCACAACAGGATCGATACGAACCCGGCAACCCAAAGGCCGCCGAAGAACATCATCTTCGTGCGGTAGCCGCCGAGCTTGGGCAGGTCGCCTGCTTGATTCTTGTTAGGATGCACCAGTCCGGGCGGCAAGGCGCTGGTGATTTCCAACGGGATCGCCGGAATGGTCGTTCCGGCGGGAGCTTCGAGGAAATCGGCAAGGTTGTAGCTCCCCGCTTCCAGTCCCTGCACTTCGAAGTCGTAGCGGGAGCCATCCTTCGCCGGCTTCACCTCAAGCACGCGGACCATCAGCGGGGGCTTGCGGTCGCGGCGTGGCTTCGGTTTCACCTCGCGGCCGGGAATGTAGATCTCGCGGATCTCCAGCGGTTGGCCAATGCGCTGAGTGGGCGTCTCGGCAAGCAGGGGGCTTGTGGCTAACAGCAAGGCAATGATGGCGCGGCGGATCACTGGCGGTTGCGGCGGGATGCTCCCCCGCGGGCGCGGAGGAAGTGGCGGAGGCGGCCGAGAAATGGCGTTCCGGGACGGATGAGGAAGTGATCGAGCGAGGCCTTTTTCAGCGACTCGGTCAGCGCGTCAGTCGTGGAAAGCAGGCGCTTGCCGTGCGTGAGGATCTCGCGGCCGGACTCGACCTCGCGGCCCCGGAACAGGCCCGCGCCTTCAAGCTGGTCCTCGGCCGGATCGCGGAAGATCAGGCAGAGGCAATCGTGCCGCGCGCCGACCAGCTTCAAGGCGGCCAAGGCATCGGGGTCGTGAAAATCGCTGAGCACGATCAGCAGCGAGCGTTGCGTTAGCGATGGCTCCAAGGCTAACAAACGCTGCCCGAGCGTGGTCGGCTCATCGAAGCGATAGGTCCGCAGCGCGTGAAGCCACTGGAGCAGCACGTCGCGCGACAAGCTCGGCTGCACGACAAGGTCACGGCCACCCGCGCCAAGCACGCCGACTGGATTGATATGATCGAGGCAGGCCAGCGCGATGCCACCGGCGACCTGCACGGCGAGCCCGTATTTCCCCGGCGGATGCGAGGCGAGCGCCATCGAGGCCGAGGTATCCACGACGATCCACACCGGCATCTGCTTCGGCGTTTCGAATTGCTTCACGTGGTGCTTGCCGGTGCGCGCGGTGACCCGCCAGTCGATCGACTTCACCGGGTCCCCCGGCTCGTAGCGGCGGGACTGCACATACTCCAACCCTTGACCGAGAAACGGACTACGATCCGTGCCGTAGCTCAGGCTATCGGCCAGCCGCTTCACCGCCACCAGGAACTGGCGATGGTCGAGCGGATCGGCGTTGTGGAGCGTGGCTTGCATGAAGTGCCGGGGGATCAGTGATCAGTGGAAAGGCACTATGAAACGGAGGCTTCAAGGATCTGCCGCAGCACGCCCGCGGCGGTCTTGCCTTCGGCGAGAGCTTCATAGGTGAGGCGGATGCGGTGAAGCATCACGTCTTCTGCCAATGCGAAGAGGTCTTCCGGCACGACATAGTCGCGGCCGTGCAGCAGGGCGCGGGCGCGCGATGCCTTGAGAATGGAAATGCCGGCGCGCGGCGAGCAGCCGAGTTCGAGATCGGGATGTTGGCGGGTGCGCTCGACGACATCGACGACGTGCTTGAGGAAGACATCGCTGACGTGGATGTGGTTCGCCGCTTCCATCGCCGCGATCAGGTCGGCCTCGCTGCCGATGGCTTCCTCCTTGATCATGTCGAACTCGGTCCGCGCCACCGCGCCGGAGCCCTCGCGCTTGACGCCGAGCTTCAGGTTGCGGCGGAGGATTTCCTCCTCTTCATCCACGGTCGGGTAGCCGAGCCGGTGGCAGAGCATGAAGCGGTCGAGCTGCGCTTCCGGCAGCTCGAAGGTGCCGCTCTGCTCGATGGGGTTCTGCGTCGCGATCACCAGGAACGGCGTCGGCAGCGGATAGGACTGGCTGCCGATGGTCACCTTGCGCTCCTGCATCGCTTCGAGCAGCGCGCCCTGGACCTTCGGCGCGGCGCGGTTGATTTCGTCTGCCAGCAGCAGGTTGGTGAAGACCGGGCCCTGATGCGTGCGGAAATTGCCGCTGCGTTCGTCGAGGATTTCCGAGCCGAGGATGTCGGACGGCAACAGGTCGATGGTGAACTGGATGCGACGGAAGTTCAGGTGCATCGCCCGCGCGAGGGTGTTCACGAGCAGCGTCTTCGCCAGCCCCGGCATCCCCTCTAACAAAAGGTGCCCGCTCGTCAGCAGGGCGATGAGCATGCGCTCCACCACCACGTCCTGGCCGACAACAATGGTGCCGACCCGCTGGCGGATCGCGTGGAGGTATTCCGTGGTTTCCGAGACCGGGGTGTGGACGCTGCTCATGGAACTGTGCGTTTCGATGACGACTTAACTCAGTGCCGCAGGGGAACGGCTTTGTCTGTAAAAACCTGCGATGACTCGCTTCACGGATTTACATTGTTCCGACAGGGTAGGTCACACCGCTCTTCCGAGGCCATGTCACGACTTTTGGAAATTAGACAAATCTTCCCTCCCCGCGCGTCGGGATGATGATGGGCGGCGCGAAGCGCGGACTGACAGCCAGGGATCTCGAACGCATCCACGATGAGCACGCGGTGGCGATGTATCGCCATGGCTTGGCCTTGCTGCGCGATGAAAACGCCGTCCGCGACATCCTGCAGGACGTTTTTCTCAAGCTGGCGGAAGGCCGTGGGAACTCCGGCGAGGCCGACAACGAGCGCGCCTATCTGCTGCGCATGGTTCACCACGCGGCGATCGACCGCATGCGACGCGCCAAGGTGCGGCAAGACCACGCGGCCCAAGCGCCCACCGACCTCTTCGAGCACTGCGCCGATCCCGACCGCGAGGCATTCCGTCAGAAGCTCGAGCAGGCGCTCGCCCAACTCCCCGCCGAGCAGCGCGAAGTCGTCGTCCTGAAGCTTTGGGAAGAGCGGACCTTCGACGAGATCGCCCATATTTGCAGTATCCCGCCCAACACCGCCGCCAGCCGCTATCGCTACGGCTTAGACAAACTCCGCGCGCTCCTGCGTCCCGTGTATGAAGAGCTTTGATCCCATGAACCCGGACGAACACGGCGATTTCGAACAGCAACTCCTCGGCCTGGAGTTGCGACGGCCGCCGGCGGAGTGGAAGGCACTCCTGTTGCCGAAACCGGTGCCACCGCTTTTCCCGGGGCCGTGGCTGCTGGGCATCACCGCATGCTGGGCGACCGCCGCCGGCTTCATGATAGCAACGCCGGAAAGCGAAGACCTCGGTCCCCCGATCCTTCCCCCGTCGCAGCAAGCCGCCTCATGGGACAACGCTCTCGCCTATCAACCTGATCTGGAACGATGAAGCGAGCGATGCAGAAAAAATGGTTCCGCATTCTGGTGCGGACGGTGGTGATCGGACTCACGCTGTTGGTCTTGGCCGTCGCCATCTTCAACTGGTGGGCAGCAGGCCAAAAGAAAGGGGCCATTGCCCGGGCTCGCGCGGCGGGCTTGCCTCTCACCGTGGAGGAGTTCACCGCCGACATGCCTCCGGACGGAGAAAACTTCGCGCGGAGCGGCATCGTCAGAACCCTCGAGGATGAGTATGCCGTCCGAACCAACGGCGAGGTCGATCCCGCGAGCGCCAAGGGCCGCTTCCAGGCCGTGGGCGACTACGACCTCATGCGCGCCTTGAATCGCAACCGGAAGGGCAAGGAGCAAGCCACCGACTTCTCCTTCCTCCCGGAAAACGGCGCTTACGGAAAGACCGCCGAGTCATTCCTGGTGGAGTTTGACCGGAGGCACAGCGACCTCTTGGGCGAACTTCGGGCAGGCTTCCATCTGCCGCATACGCGCCGGCGCTTCGTGCCGGAAGGCTTCCGTGGCGGCGTCGCATGGGTGGACTTGAGCGAGGGCTTCGGACTCGATTCGCGGCGCTTTCAAGACGGCATGCGGCTCCGGGCGGAAGCCGCGCTTATCACGGGCGATTCGGCGAAGGCGGCGGAGAGCCTCGAGATGATGGCCCGCATGGGCGAGACGGTTGCTTCGCGCGGGATGATGGTATCGACGCTCATCGAGTTCGTCTCGCTTCGCGACATGCGCCCACCGCTCAAGCAGGGGATTCAAGGCCGACGGTGGACGGAGGGAGATCTGGATAGAATCTCCGCGGCCCTTTCGCGCTGCGACCTTAGGGAGGACGTGAGAAGGGGCATCGAAAGCGAGATCCTAATGGTACAGGTGTGGGAAGGGCTGAATGAGGAGCGGGCGCGGTTTTCACCGAAGCAATTCAGCTACGACATCGACGGCGGCAACGCCCCGGTGACCGAGTGGATCTTGGAAAAGGGTCGCGGGTTGATTCCCAGAGGCTTCTTCGACCTGTGCGCGGCGGGAGTGGCCAACCGCGTCATCGAAAGCTCCGCCGTGGTCAAGGAGCCGGGACCGGTCCTCCGATGGTGGAATGAAGCGGAGAGGATGCGGCAAACCTATGACGCCAAAGGCAAGCTGGGCAGGCTCACGCATACCTTCCCGGGAGGAGCAGTGGTATTGAGAAACGCCAGCCACGCGCTGGTGAACCTGCAACTCGACCTCGCCGCCTGCGAGATTGAGCGCTACCGGTTGGCGCACGGACATTATCCGGAATCCTTGGACGCGCTTCCCAACAAGGCGGGCATCGATCCACTCCACGGAACCCCGTTTCGCTATGAAAGATTGGACGATGGCTTCCGCCTCTACTCGATCGGCCCCGACGGAGTGGACGATGGTGGCGAGGAAGAGAGTGGTTCTCAGATCGAGCGGAAAGACTGGGTCTGGTAGTCAGCCCAGCGCATCCAGCATCTTCACCGCCTGCCACGCCGCACGGACATCATGGACGCGGACCATCTGCGCGCCGCGGCGAACGACGGCGGAAATGCAGGCCACCGTGCCGGCGTCGCGGTCCTTCGGTTCGGCGATGCCTAGCACTTCCCCGATCACGGTCTTGCGGCTGACCGGCACGAGCAAGGGACGGCCGAATCGATGCAAGCGCTCTAGCTCGCGATAGACGGTCAGGTTGTCATCGCGCTGCTTGGCGAAGTCGATGCCGGGGTCGAGTACCAGCGCCGCCACGGGCAAGCCGGCCTTCACCGCCATCGCGATCTTCGCTTCGAAGAACTCCTCCATGGAGGCGATCACGTCGTCCCATTGCTGGTGAAAGTGCGGGACCTTCGGCTCGCCGACCGAGTGCATGACTAGCAGCGAGGCTCCCGCTTCCGCGCAAAGCCGCGCATTGCGATCGTCCGGCAGCGCGCCCATGTCATTGACCAGCTCGACACCAAACGGCAGCACCGCTTCCACGACCTCGGGACGCCAGGTATTCGCGGAAAGTACCGGCGGCCAGACCTGCTCGTCGTCCTTCGGCGTCGCGGCGGCGATCGCTTCCGGCCAGCGGACGAGAAACTCCCGGAACCGCCGGACCTCTTCCTCCACCGCCACCGCGGCGCGGTTGGTGCGGGCACTCTCGGCACCCACGTCGATGACATCCGCGCCTTCCTCGACCTGTCGTTTCGCCTGCGCCAACGCCGCCTCGATCTCCAGCGTGCCGTCGCCGGAAAACGAGTCGTCATTCACGTTCACGATCCCCATCACCAGCGGGCGGCGGGGAAAAACGATCTCGCGGGCGGGCAGCTTCCAAATCACCGGCGGATTGAACTGCCCGGAACCCAAAAATCCCAATCCGAAATCGAAGACTCCCCCGTCAAATGGCAGTTTTCAGGAATCCGCTGTCACACAAAGAGCGGAATCATACACACCCAAACCTGTTTCATCATAGCTCCAATCTGTCGCTCATTTACTCTCGCCCGCCACATGAGCGTCACTTTTGGAGCCAGCACCTGGCTGTGGACTTCGCCCTTCACCTCGGAGCAGGGCGATCTTCTCCGCAGCATCGCCAAACTCGGATTCGATGCCGTCGAGCTGCCGATCGAGGACCCCGATCTCGTCGATGCGGCGAAGATCCGGCCAATTCTCGAAGAGACCGGTCTCACGCCCTATCTCTGCGGTGCCTTCGGTCCCGGCCGCGACCTGACGAACCCCGATTCCGCCGTCCGCGCCAATACCCGCGGCTACCTTTCCCGCCTGATGGACTTGGCCGAGGCGCTCGGCGTGCCGTTCATCGCCGGCCCGATGTACGCGCAGGTTGGCAAGGCCCGCCAGCTTTCCCCGGAAGACCGCCAGCGCGAGTGGGACCTCGCCGCCAGCGAACTCCGCACCGTGGCGACCGAGGCCGGCAACCGCGGACTCAAGCTCGCGATCGAGGCGATCAATCGATTCGAAACCGACCTGGTGAACACCACCGCCGACACCATCCGCCTGGTCCGCGCCATCGACCACCCGGCGGCGAAGGCGATGATCGATACCTTCCACATGACCATCGAGGAAGCCGACTTCGGCGACGCGATCCGCCACGCCGGTGACGATCTCATCCACGTGCAGGTCAGCGAAAACCACCGCGGCGTGACCGGCACCGGCCTCACCCCGTGGCAGGATTTCCGCGAGGCGCTGCAGGACATCGGCTACCAAGGCGCGGTCGTCATCGAGTCCTTCACGCCGGACAACCGCGACCTCGCCGGGGCGGTCTGCATCTGGAAGCGCTTCACCGCCACGCAGGACGAATTCGCCAGCCGCGGCCTAGCCTTCCTGCGGGATCTCTTCGACCAGCCGGTCCGCAAGGCGGAATCGGCGGTCTTGACCGCGTCGCGCTGATTTCAGAAACCCTTGGGCCTTCCCCTCTCTTCCATCCAAATGAGTGACATCAACATTGCCATCGTCGGCCTCGGGTTCGGCGCCGAATTCATCCCGATCTATCAGCGCCTGAAGGGCGTGAACATGTATGCCATCTGCCAGCGCACCCAAGCGAAGCTGGATGAAGTCGGCGACAAGTTCGGGATCGAAAAGCGCTACACCTCCTACGACGACCTCCTCGCCGATCCGGACGTCCACGCCGTCCACATCAACTCGCCGATCCCGGATCACGCCGAGCAGTCGATCAAGGCGCTCAAGGCCGGCAAGCACGTCGCTTGCACCGTGCCGATGGCCACCAGCGTCGAGGACTGCAAGAAGATCGTCGATCTCGTGAAGGAGACCGGCCTGAAGTACATGATGATGGAAACCGTGGTCTATGCCCGCGAGTTCCTCTTCATGAAGGAGCTCTACGACAAGGGCGAGCTCGGCAAGGTCCAGTTCATCAAGGCCTCCCACCAGCAGGACATGGACGGCTGGCCGGGCTACTGGCCGGGTCTCCCGCCGATGCACTACGCGACCCACTGCGTCGGCCCCGCCCTCGGCCTGATGCGCTCGCAGGCGGAATATGTCTCCTGCTTCGGCTCCGGCACCATCCGCGAGGAAATGCACGGCTGCTACGGCTCGCCCTTCGCGGTGGAGACCACGCACGTGAAATTCAAGGACAGCGACGTCTCCGCGCACATCTACCGCTCGCTCTTCGACGTGGCGCGCCAGTACCGCGAATCGATCGAGGTCTATGGCTCGAAGAAGTCCGTCGAGTGGCCGCTCATCGAACACAACCCGCTGGTCGTCCACACCGCCAAGCTGCCCGAGCCCGAGATCCCCTCGGAAGTCGAGACCCCGGACTTCGCCCACTACCTGCCGGAGGAAATCCAGCTCTTCACCAAGGGCGGCGTCTATGGCGGCGACACCGGCGAGGAACACCTTTCCTTCACCCAAGGCGCGGGCCACGGCGGCAGCCACCCCCACCTCGTCTGGCAGTTCGTGAAGATGCTCCAGAGCGGCGTGGATTCCTATCCGAACGCGGTCGAGAGCGCGAACATCACCTGCACCGGCATCCTGGCCCACGAATCGGCCCTCAAGGGCGGCGAGATCATCCGCCTGCCGGAGTGGACGCTGCGCTGAGCCAAGCCAACACGCTTTCCAGGCAACCACGCATCAAAGAAAGGCACTCCGGGGACGGGGTGCCTTTCTCTTTTGCAAGTGCGACGCCTCAGAAAACAGTGCCAAAACGGTGCCATTTTTCGATTGTGACCATCCCGGCGGAAACTATCGTGAAGCCATGAAACCGGCTTCGAAAGGCAAGGGCCGCGAGAGCGCCGCGCGGGTCAGGATCAATCCCCGCTTCCCTGCTGCAACCGCACAGCGGCTCAAGCAGGCGTCCGCCATCCGCGGTCAATCGGTGGCGGCGTTCGTGATCGAAGCGGTGTCGCGCGAAGCCGAGCGGGTGCTGGAAGAAGAGACCCGCTGGAAGCTCGGTCAGGAGGAGTCCGCGAAAATCCAGCGCATGCTCGCCAAACCTCCGGCGATCAATGCTGCCGCCAAGAAGGCGGCCAAGGATCTCGACGCCCATGTCCGGATACGATCTTGAGCTGCTGTCCGGAGAGCACGCCCGGAAGTCATTTCGCTGCGGCTCGGAAGCGCTCGACCGATACCTCCGCGAAACCGCGCGCGGACATTTGGAAAAAGGCGTGAGCATCACGCGCGTTCTCGTGAACCGCGACGCCAAGCCGCCAAAGCCGGTTTTGGGATACTACACGCTGACCACGGTCCTTGCCGAAGCGACGGCTTGGCCAGGAGCTTCCAATGGGCTTCCGCGGATGCCAGTCCCGGTCGTCCTGCTCGGCCGCTTGGCGGTCGCCCAAGAGCACCAGGGTGGCGGGATTGCGAGGCTGCTTCTCGCGGCAGCCCGCAAAATCGCCGCCGACTCCATGCGCGGCAGCGGAGGCATCGGCCTCGCCGTGGACGCCTTGGATGAAAGCGTGGTCGGTTTCTATCAGAAATACGGCTTCCAGCGCGTGGCGGATCAGTCCCTGCGACTTTTTCTCCCGCTCGCGTCGCTTTGATCCGCCTTAATCCGCCAAGCCACCGCCGGATTTCCCCAGCGCCGCCTGCACCAGCGCCTTCACCGCCCAGCTCTTTGCCTTGCGCGCGGTCTTCTCGTCGATGCGCAGCACGTCGCGGGCGACGATCATCGACTCGGTGCCGAAGATCATGGCGAGGGCGATGCAGAGCTTTTCGTAGTCGGCATTGGCGAATCGTTCACGGGCTGGAGCGAGGGCGGCCTCGATCAAGGGCAGCCGCCGGTTCTGGCGCTGTGGCAAGGCATCGTCGCTCAAGTCGCGCCCGATCGAACGGGCGAGGAAGATCCGCAACTGCGCCTCGTTCTCGAAGACCATCTTGTGCATCGACGCCTCCGCCTTGTCGATGCGAGCCACGGGATCGACGGACTTGTCCTTGGAAAAAATTTCCGCGGGATCGCTCACCGCTTCATCCACCGCGCTCTCTAACAGCAACGCCTCGACATTCTTGAAGTAGCGGTAGGCCGTGGCTCGCGAGATGAGCGCCTCCTTGGCCACCTCGTCCATCGTCGGCCGCAGCCCTTGCTTGAGCAGGCGGCCGGCGGCGAGCAGCAGGTCCTTGCGGGTCCGCAGCTCCTGGTTGCTGGGTTTGCGATTGACGCTCACGAGTCCTGGGGAAGCTGTTGGAGGATGGCGGCGAGATCGAGCCACACCTGCTCCTTCTTGATATCGCCCTCCTCGGTGAACTCGACCACGTGGAGCAGCCGGAAGGCGAGCGGGCGGTTCTTGCCTTCCAAGCCGAACGGCCTGCCAGGCGCGCGACCCTCCCAACGCGATTCATCGACCATGAACTGGTCGCCATAAAGCCGCTGGACCGGCGTCACCTTGCTTTCCGAGAGGTCGGAAAACAGCGTCTCATAGAAGCCACGCGCTCCCTCGCGGCCATGGCTCGGGCCAGCCGGCCAGCCGACGATGTCGTGCACGGCGTCCGGCGCCAGCGTCGCCAGCACTCCTTCGACATCGTCGTTTTTCTCGAAGGCGAAGTGCTCGTCGATCTTCGCGTCCATTTGTTGGGGTGTGAGTTTCATGGGACTTTCAGGAGGGATTGAGTTCGGAGACGCGGAAATCAAAATGCGACACTTGTCTCACTTCAAGAAAAAAGACGCGGCCATCCCCGGCTGGCGGATTGCCTCCATTCACCCGAGGTAGTCACGAACCGCCTCGACGCAGCGCTCCGGATCGGTGCGCCACTCGTGGATGCCCAGTGGCACCATGCCCAAGCCGGCGCGCTGCAGGAGGAGCTGCTCCCGCAGTCCCACCCGTTCGCCGGCCCGGCCACGCTGGCCGACCACATCGATCGCCAGGCGCTTTCCTCCACCATCGACCACCAGATCCACCGCGATCCCTCCGACCGAGCGGCCGCTTTCGCAGGTCCATCCTTCCTGCCGCAGGCGGCCGGCTACTTCGGCCACCCATCGGCAGGCAGGATCATTCACCGGCAATCGGTGATCCCGTTTCAGTGACGCCAGCCAACCCGCGAGCAATGAATCCGCGGGCAAGCGCTCGCGAGTCACGGAATGAAACACCACCACTCGATCCCGGGCGCGGGTGATCGAGACATTGAAAACATCTTCCCGCTCCAGAAAGCGCCGCGTTGCTGCCGGGCAATCATCGGACACTGCCAGGGAGAGCACCATCACGTCCCGTTCATCGCCTTGGAAACCATGTGCCGTGGCAGCGACCAACTCGTGGTCGCGCACCATGGACGACAACATTTCCCGGCCAATGATCCCGGACACGACTTGCTCGAAGGCATCCACCTGAGCGCGGAATGGTGAAAGGAATCCAATGCTTCCTTTCGTGCCAGCGCGCTTTTGTTCCTCATGCCAGTCGCGCAGGAACAGGGCCACTTGCTCGAGTTCGGGCCGGTTCACTCCGCTTGGGTCGCGACCTCCCCGAACCTGTTGCAGCACCGCCGCAGATGCCCGCGGCGCTTCGCCGGGCAGCTCGCGCATCAGACGCAGCCGGCTGCGATAAAAGGTATCGTTGCTGAAGGCGATCAACTCCGGCCGAGAGCGGAAATGCTCGCACAGGAAATGCACCGCGTCGGTCGCATCCATCGCGGCGTCGATCAGCGAGACCTCGCGGAAATGAAACCGCGCGCGGGTTTGCTCCGGGATGCCGTGACGCTCGGACAAGTCCGCCAAGCGGTGATTCGGCAGGAATGAGACCGTGCGCAGTTGCTTCGGATCACCCGCGATGAGAGCGCGCTTTCCACGATGCAAGGCAGGGATCGCGGAGGCGAGGTCGCACTGGCTTGCCTCGTCCATCACCACCAGCGGAAACAGGCCCGCTTGCAACGGCAGCACCCGGTGAACGTCATCGGACTCGACGATCCAAATCGGGAAAATCGCCAGCAGCATGTGCGGATCGATGGCGGCCAGATCGCGTTCCCAAGCACCGCTGGCGCGCCGTTTCAGGGCCGTCCGATACTGCTTCAAGGCGCTGCGCGTGCGTTGGTCTCGAAGCAAGCGGTCGAGCCTGCGGGAATGCACTTCCGCCAGATGCTCCTTTGCCTCCTGCATCCGTTCGCGCTGGAGCTTCACCAAACGCGTGGCCACCTCCATCAGCAGCGGAGCGGATTCGCCCGGCTTTTCCCACCACTGGCCGAGCCGGTGCCACCAGCGCGGAGCGCCTTCGGGATCGAACCACTTTCCACTTCGCATGGCCGCGGCCAGTTGCGCCTCAAATTCCCGCGCTTCCTTGCCAAGAACCTTGGCGGCCCGTCGCAAGTCGCTGTTTCGCGGCACGCCGTCGTTCTCGTAGGCCCGCGAAAGCAACAGGTCGATGTGATCGCGCAGCTTGCCCACCGCCTGCTTGCTTCCCGTCCGCAAGGTGAGCAGGTCGGTCCCGGCCAGCCGTTCGATCGTGCGCGCCATCACGTCCGAGGCCTTCGGGCTGCGGCACACCACGAGCACCGCTTCGCCGCGGGCGGCGTGCTCGATTGCCGCCGCAGCGAGCGTGAAGGTCTTCCCCGTCCCCGGCGGGCCATGACAAACGGTCAGCGGTTCTCGCGATGCGCCTTCAAGCAATTGCTCCTGCGCGGCGGCCAGGATCGCCGGCACGCAGTCCGTCCGGCAGGCCACCGGCTTGGAGCGCGCCCTAACAGACTCACCGCCGAACAAGCCCTCCAGCACCGCCCCGGGTGATTCGATGCGGGAAATTTCATCCAGCACCCCGCGCACGTTCGGCGAACGCTCCGCCAGCAAGAGCGCGCTCGCGACGTGAAGCCGCAGCCCGGCAACATCAGCATCCGCTTTCAGCTCGCCCGGCTTCGTCAAGTCATCGGAAAGGACTTCCGGCCCGATGTCCGGCCGCGCCGCCTGAATCGCACGCGCCGCGGTGAACACCGCTCCGCCCGAATCCAGCACGGCATCGACGCGCGGGGACCATTCGTTCTCCCAGCCATCCGTCAGCCCGAGCAGATCGATCACCGCCGGATTGAAACGCCAGCCGCGGGCCTCGATTTCGAAAGTCCCGCCCGCGCGAGCCGCTTCATTGACGGGAAACAGCAGCACCGGCGCGACCAACCGGCGACCCGCCACCGTGCCGGTGAGAAAGAGCGTGCCGAAATGCAGGCCGCACTCGCGGCGGTAGAGCGCGGCGCGACTGGCGATGTCCTCCGCTTGCGAAGGCGGCAGGTCGGCCATCCACGTCGGCCCGCCGGTGGTGGAGTCCTTGCCGCTGAGGAAGCAGCGCGCTTTTACCGAGGTGGCGAAGGCGTTCGTGATCCCGCGCCCGGACCGTTCCTCTGCGAGGCAGTCTCGCAGCCAGCGCAAGACAGCCATAGTGTCGCCGTCGTTGCCCGCCGCGCGCTCCTGAGTCACGCCTCTTTGAAATCTCACCCAGGCACCGCATGGCAATCCCGAAGGAGGATTTCCGCGGGCGATAGAGTTCGCACCGCCCTCTCCGATCATCGTGGATTTCCTTTGTGCCACCGATGGATCTGCCTAGCTTGGCCACGATGAATGCACCTGATTTCAACCGCCGTTCGTTCGTGAAGCTCTCTCTCGCCGCCGGTGCCGTGGCCGCCACGCCGTCCGCATTTGGCCAAGAGAAGCCCGCGTTTTCCCTCCCCGAGCTGCCATACAAGACCGGCGACCTGGAGCCGCACATCGATGCCAAGACGATGGAGATCCATCACGGCAAGCATCATCAGGCCTACATCACCAACCTGAATACCGCGGTCGCCGCGAATGCCTCGCTCAAGGGCAAGTCGCTCGAGGAGCTGGTGACCGGCCTGCCTTCGATTTCCGACGAAGCCGTGCGCACGACCGTCCGCAATAACGCCGGGGGCCACTGGAACCACACGTTTTTCTGGGAGATCATGGCCCCGGCCGGCAAGGGCGGCGAGCCGGGCGACAAACTTGCCGCGGCGATCAAGTCCGCGTTCGGCTCGTTGGACGATTTCAAGAAGCTCTTCGGCGAGGCCGCGACCAAGCGCTTCGGCTCCGGCTGGGCCTGGCTGATCGTGAAGGACGGCAAGCTCAAGGTGGTCAGCACGCCGAATCAGGACAACCCGCTGATGAAGGGCATCGTCCCGGACAGCGACCTCGGCACGCCAATCCTGGGCCTCGATGTCTGGGAGCACGCCTACTACCTGCACTACCAAAACCGCCGGCCGGACTACATCGCCGCGTGGTGGAACGTGGTGAACTGGGTCGCGGTCGCGAAGAAGTTCGCGGCTTAAGGCTTTTCCTTTTCGCAACGAGCGAACCAACTATCAACGACGGCCGCCGGGATTTCCGGCGGTCGTTTTTGCGCTGTAGCAACTCTATTCGAGGACAGCTTGTAGAGGGGTCATACCGGATGGCCGGG
>CBKZPU010000093.1:0-19556 GCA_966696705.1 uncultured Verrucomicrobiaceae bacterium
AGACTTCCGTGGGCAGCGAGAAGCGCGGGAACGCGTTTCTGGCGACGGCACCGCGTTACTAGCCCGGTGGAATCGACCACGAGCTTGGCTGGGGCGGGCTTGAAGGGAAGGCGGAGCCGGTTGTCGCATCGTTGCCCCCTCGCCTCTTCAGCCATCCAATTCATCGGTGTCCCCTCTGGGCTTCTGTGGTTGGATCTTCACCCTGACGATGCCGCACTGGATCACGGCTGCCCTGCCGATGGTTCGCACGATCCGGGCCGTGTAGGCGGAGTCGATGGCACCCGGTGCTTCCCCGCAGCAGGGCTGCTGGCTTCGAGCGGCAGCAGGGCTGCCGCAGTCTTCGGGTCTCCGACGGCTCGGGCGAGCTTGTGAAGGGAGGCGGAGCGGTGAGGTGCTTCGGGCGGGCCGGAGGCGGTCCCAGCGGCCCGGCGTTTCCACCGGCGATCCCGGGAACCCCGACTCGACCTGGCCGTCCCATCGAAACGAAAAAGGGAGCCCGCTCGGACTCCCTTTTGAAAGCGCTCCCGGAAACCGAGGCTTGGGTTTACATCCCCGGCAGCTCGACGGTGCGGGAGTATTGGAAGGACTCCTGGGCGAGGATCTTCTCGCGGACCTCTTGGCTCAGGTTGGAGTTGTTGAGGCGGATGACCGCGGCATCGGAAAGCACGGTGATGCCGATTTCCACGCCGATCAGGCGGCCGGCCTTGAGTTCGTCCGCGGTGACCTGCGGCGTAATGCTGCCGGTCGAAAGATTCGGAGTTTCAATGCCATTGCCACGCAGCTTCAGTTCCTTGCCCGCGCCGGATTCCCCGAGCGTCACGCGGACGGGGAAGGTCTGGGCGGAACCGCTGCCGCTCGCCGCCTTGGTCACTTCGATCTGATAGGTCAGGGTGAACTGATAGACGTTTTCGCAGACGAAGTTCTCCACTTCCTTCACCTTGGAGGCCTTGGCCGAGAAGGCCTGCTCCAGATCCTCCTTGCCGAGCAAATCCTTGAAGGTCTCGTCCGGATTCACGAGCAGGCGGTAGAGCACGAAGGTGGCGGATTTGTCGTCTTCCTCGCCCTCGACCGGGTCCTGCCACTTGAGCTGGTAGCCCACGCAGGAGACGTCGCCGCCCAGGTCCTTGTTGCCTCCGATGTCGCCCTCATAGCGGTCGGTGGCGGCGGTGAAGAAGACCAGCTCGGCGGCATTGGAACTCTGGTTGGCGCTGGGGCCGGGCAAGTCGGACTCCACCTTGGAGTAGAGCCATTCGAAGTTGTTGCCGCGGCGGGAAACCAGCGACTCGAAGTCCTTGGCCATCGTGTCGAGCATCGACTTGGCCTGGCGGGACGCGCGGATCTCGGCGCGGCCGCGTTGCCAGGTGTCGAGCGCGACGCCGGTGATGGAGACGAGCACCGCGACGATGACCGTGGTGATGGCCATCGCCACCAGCAGTTCGATCAGGGTGAAGCCGCGCCGGCGCAGAGAAGGAAGCGGGTTTTTCATGATTCGGTGGGTCCGCTCAGCGGCGGACGGCGAGATTGCGGGTGAAGACCGGCTTGGTCATGTTGGCCAGGTTGAACTTCCCATCCGGCTTCACATAGTCGGGCGAGCTGTTGGGAACAATGAAGAACTCGGCGGCGAAGGCGATGACCGCCTCGGGATAGGAGTTCGCGCCCGAGCCGGTGCCGGCCGGATCGCCGTCATCGGGAGTTGGATCGGTGATCTCGCCGGCAGTGCCGCGGGTCAACTGGCCGCCGCTGAAGACGAGCTGGGTCAGCTTGACGGCGAAAATCCGGCCGTCGATCGCCTTGAGGTCTTCCAGCAGTTGGTCGTCGCTGCGCTGGCGGACCGCCGGTTGCACGATGAAGTCCTTGCCGGCCACTCCGCCGTTCTGCGTGTAGGGTTCCATGGTGCCGTCGGCGCGAAGCTGGGTCGGATCGCCGCGATATTGGTAAAGCAGGATCTCATTGCCCTTGTCCGGGGACGCCTTGATCCACTCGTAGGCCTTGTCGAAGCCGGTCGAATAGGTGCCCGAGCCGCCGGAAGAACCGGGGCGCAGAGTCACAAGCTCGCGCTCCAAGGCGGCCGCCAGGCGGTCAGCCTCCTGCACGCTGATCGCGCGGCGCAGGCCCGAGGTCGCCGGGCCGAAGACCGCGAGGAAGGCCGTGAGCAACAGCGCCAGCACGCCGATGGCGATCACGGTCTCCATCAAGGTGAAGCCGCGACCAATCCGGGATTTTTGGAATTTCATGAGTGAGTATCAGAAAGTTTGCACGTCGGAAGGAATGCCGATCTCGTCCGGGCCACGGAACAGCGAGGTGCGGCCATTGCGCCACACGATGAAGCCGGCAAAGTCGCGCTTGGCCTGACCCGTCACGCGGGGCTGGTCGCCCTGCGGGCGGGCACCGGCACCGATGACAAAACTGGTCCCGGGGGTGGTGCAGATCCCCTCGGAGTTGAACTCATAGGAGAGGTACCGGCCGTCGAAAGCCTGCTTGCTGGTGGAGAGCGAGAATTCCTCGACGCCGTCGCCGCCCTGCTTGTGGTCCTTCTTGCTGAAGATTTCGCTGAAGTACGTCCCTTCCGGCAGCATCACCGCGCGGCTGGACAGCACCCACTTGCCCTCCTGGGGCTCGCCCTGCTCGTCGAGCTCCTCATAGACCACGACCATCCGGCGCTTGTAGTTCTCGGTGTCCTGCGGGTCGTCCACATCGATGAGGACCCGTGCCTTGGTGCCCTTGCCGACGGCGATCGCGCGCGCTTCGTCGAACACGGCCTCGGCGGTCGAAACGCCGCTGGTCACCCCCTTGCCACCGAGCCCACGCAGGCCGACGGCCCCCAAGGTCAAGAGGATGGAAATGATGAGAATGACGACGAGCAGCTCGATCAGGCTGAACCCCCTGACTGAACGGGTTGGGCTGAAATACATGACGGGTTTGGTTTTTTGAATCTGTGGCTTCGGTTTGTCCGGAATGCAAGCCGGAATGTGTTTACATCGCGACTACGTGAAGAACGGGTGTTTCAGGACGCGAATCGTCCCTTGCGCGGGCCATCCATCCATGCCCAGGCGGAGCGGACCATGTCGCGGACGTCGCGATGCTCGGCGACCCAGCCGAGGACTTCCTTGGCGAGGCGCGGGTCGGCCAGCAACTGCGGCGGATCGCCGGCGCGGCGCGGGCCGTACTGGACGGGCACCTGCTTGCCGGTGACCTCTTCGACGGCGGAAATGATCTCCTTCACCGAGACCCCGACGCCGGTGCCGAGATTGCAACGCACGGAATCCCCGCCGGAACTGAGGTGGTCGATCGCCTTGGCGTGGGCGGACGCGAGATCAGCGACGTGGATGTAGTCGCGGACGCCGGTGCCGTCGGGCGTCGGGTAATCGGTGCCGAAAACGTCCACGTGGGTGATTTCCCCGGTCACGGCCATTAGCACGCGCGGGATCAGGTGGGTCTCGGGATTGTGGTCCTCGCCGATCAGGCCGTCTTCGGCGCAGCCGCTGGCATTGAAATAGCGGAGGCAGGCGCTCTTGAGGCCCCAGGCGCGCTCGCAGTCGGCCAAGATCCACTCCAGCATCAGCTTACTGCGGCCGTAGGGGTTGATCGGGTTCTGCGGGTTGCTCTCCGAAATCGGGATACTTTCCGGCACGCCGTAGGTGGCGCAGGTCGAGGAAAAGACGAAGGCCTTGCAGCCGTGGGCCTGCATGACCTCGAGCAGGGTCAGCGGCTCGGCGGTGTTGTTGCGGTAGTACTTCAGCGGGTCGGTCACCGACTCGCCGACGTAGGCGTAGGCGGCAAAATGGACCACCGCGCCGAAACCGTGCTTGGCGAAGAGCTCTTCGAGCAGCGTGCGGTTGCCCACGTCGCCGACCACCAGCTCCACGCCTTCATCGACGATGGCCTCGCGATGGCCATAGACGAGATTGTCGAGGACGACGACTTTCCGGCCTTGCGACGCGAGCAGACGGACAGTGTGGGAACCGATGTATCCGGCTCCGCCGGTGACGAGGACAGGGGAAGACATTCGAGAGGTTTTGGCAGCTTGACGCGGCGAAGAAACGGATTCCGGGCCATCCTGTCAATCCGCCCGCTGGACTTGACGTGAATCGATTGAATAATTCGTCATTCCTGACGTTCCACTGCCATGACCAAGACATTCCGCTGGTTGAAGGGCGCCGCCGCCGCGGGCGCCACGTTATTTGTCGCTTCCTGTTACTATGACCCCTACGGCGGAGGCGGTTACGGGGGCGGCGGCTACTACGGCGGGGGCGGACTCAGCACCACTTTCGTTTACACCGGCAGCGACCGCTGGCTCTACGACCCGACGGTCTTCTGCTACTACGATCGCTACCGGCGCTGCTACTACGACCCCTACCTCTACGGCTACTATCCGGTCGGCTACTGCCCGCGGCCGATTTACGGGGCCCATCATCCGCACGGCTGGAGTGGCCATGGCCACTGCCCGCCGCCCTCCGGCTTCCGCGACCGCTACCTGCCGAACTACCAGAACCGGATCGACCAACTGAAAGCCGCGAATTATTCGTGGGCGCAAAAGGTCCGGGAGCGCAATGACGCGACCGCCGATGCCTGGCGCAACCAACGCGCCCGCGCCGCCGCCAATTTCCAAGAGTCGCGCCAAGCCCAAGCCGACCGCAACCAGCAGGCGCGTGAGAACCAAGCCCAGCGGCAGCAGAACATCCGCGACCAGCAGCAGAACTGGGCCGACAGGGTCCGCGGCCAGCGCCAGTCGCCCCAAGCGATGTACCAACAGCAGCCGCAGCCGAAGTACGGCGGCCAGTCGTCGCCGCGGGCCTCGCAGCAAGCCCGCATGGCGGAAGCCCGCGCCCAGCAGCAGTCGGCTAACCAAGCCCGCGTCCAAGAGCGCCAGGCGGAACGCCAGGCTCGCCAAGCAGAGAAACAGCAAGGAGGAGGTGGCGGTGGTGGCGCTTGGAAGGAGAAGATGCAGGAACGCAAGGCGGCCCGAGGCGAGTAAGCTCGCCTGATCGCCCCTTCATTCACAGCCCTCGCCATCTCCCGGTGGCGGGGGCTTTTTTGGGGGATCCAAGGCAGCATACACCGCCAAGACGCCAAGGACGCAAAGCGGAGAATGGTCCGGTGATCCTCGGAAGAGGGGTAACAACGAAATGACCGAAACGAGCGAAATTGAAGGAAGAGCCAGGGCGATGTCCCCCGAGGGGATTTCAGATTTCGCGGGATTTCGTTCGTTTCGTTGGTTCCATCCCCCGGTCGCGCGAGGATAACGACGAAGTCCTTCCGTGTGGGTTGGATCCATCACTTTCCGCTGGTTTGATTCGCATCAACGGCCGGCGCATTGGCCGCCAACCGACATCCGGGTAATGCTTCTGCTGAAATACCCGGCTTGATGAAGAACCCTCTCCTCTCCGCCACGCGGATCGCGCGGCGATCGTTTGCCGTCGCCTGTTTTCTTGCCGCGGCGGGGCTCGATGCCCATCCCCTCTCCTTCAGCTCGACGATCACCTACGGTTCGTCCCAGCCCACCGGTGCGGCCGCAAGCATCTCGCAATGGAGCGGCGCGGGCTTCGACGCCGCGAACATCGGCGGCTCGGGCGTGAATGCGGACGGCGGCGCGGACAATGGAGTGGCCAACGACGCCTCGACCTACGTGGCGAACAACCACCCGCGCCAAGGCCAGACGATCACCACTGGTGCCAATGCCAACGGTTACGACCTCACCGCCGTCACCGTGCGGATGGCGGGCTACAGCACCAACACCGCCACCGGCAGCAACCGCGTCTCCTGGAATCTCAATGCCTTCAACGGCCCGATCATCGTGGAGATCGGCAAGGTCAGCGGCGGCACCACTTTCAGCACCGTCAGCAAGCAGAGCTTCACGGCCGGTGGCACCGGCAATCCGGGCGCGGGCACCAGCGCGAACGGCGCGGGCACCTACATCACTTTCAACCTGCCCTTCACCGTCCACCTCGAGCCGAACGCCACCTACGCCTTCGACCTCACCATCGGCAACGGGTCCGCCAACTTCTTCGAGTGGCTCGGGACCAGCGCCGATCCCTACTCCTCCGGCAGCGCCTACAACCGTGCGGGAGCCACGATCACGCCGCTGGCCGGCGACAGGGTGTTCCAGTTGAGCCTCGCGGCTTCGACCGCTCCATACGCGCCATTCGTGCATCCCGGCACGCTGCACACGCAGGCGGACTTCGACCGCATGATCGCGAAGGTCGCGGCCGACGCCCAGCCGTGGAAGACCGACTACGACATCCTCGTCAACAGCCCGTGGGCGCAGACCTGGTGGCCGGCCTACGACATCGACTACATCAATCGCGGCGGCGCCAATCCAAACAACTACACCCGCAGCCAGCAGGACGCGCAGGCGATCTACGAGCTCGCGCTGCGCTGGAAGCTCACCGGCGACACCGCCTACGCCGACAAGGCGGTCCAGATCGCCAACGTCTGGTCAGGGTTGCTAGGGGTGACGGGCGACACGAATCAATCGCTCGGCGCTGGTTTCTGCGGCTACCTGTTCGCCATCGGCGGCGAAATCCTGAGCACCTATCCGGGATGGCCCGCCGCGGAAGAGCAGGCTTACAAGGACATGATGATGCGGGTGTTCTACCCGGCGAACTTCGACTTCCTCTGGCGCCATCACGGCACGCCCGAGTCCAAGGGCGGCAATACCCATTACCGCTTGAATTGGGACACCTGCAACATGGCCTCGATGGCCGCCATCGGCATCCTCTGCGACAACAAGGCGGTCTATCAGCAGGCGGTGGACTATTTCAAAAACGGCCCGGGCAACGGCCGCGTGGAGCGGGCCGCGTGGTACCTCCATCCCGACGGCACCGCGCAGAGCGAGGAAAGCGGACGCGACCAAGGGCACAATGTCGGCGGCTGGTACTGCATGGCGCTGCTGTGCCAGATGGCGTGGAACCAAGGTGATGACCTCTTCGGCTACGACAACAACCGCGTGCTGCGCGCCTACGAATACAACGCCAAATATAACCTCGGCCACGACGTGCCGTGGGTCTTCCACCGCAATGCCTCGCTCGGTTACACCGAGACGCTCTCCGGGGCCGGCCGCGGGCTGGGCGGCTATCCTTCGTTCGAACTGGTCTATAACCACTACGCGAACGTGAAGGGCATCGCCGCGCCTTGGAGCAAGCAGGCGATGCATGTCCTCCGGCCAGAGCCGCGGCCCGATCCCGCGATCCACCCTTCCACCGTGGATTGGCTCGGGTTGGGCAGCCTGACCTTTGCCCGCGACGATGTCGCGACGGGTGCCGCGCCGGGCGGCTTGGCCGGTAGCTGGAGCAAGAACCAGGTGACCCTCACTTGGTGGGGCTCCGCCACGGCGACGAGTTACGAAATCCAACGCGCGACCACTGTGGGTGGACCCTACACGACGCTCGGAACCGCCGTTGAGCCCCATCTGAACTTCACCGACACCAGCGTCGCCAATGGCACGAGCTATTACTACAAGGTGGTGGCGATCACTCCCGGCGGCAGCCTTGAAAGCACGCCGCTCCTGGTGAACCAGGCGTTGATTGCCCGCTACACTTTCGAGGGAAACACCAGCGATGTCGTTGGAACCCGTCACGCCACGGCGATGGGCGGCACCTCCGCTCCCGGTTTCGCGAGCGGCTTCGGCGGAGGACAGGCGATCTCCCTCAACGGCTCCGACCAATACGTTCAGCTCCCGGTCAATTCGGGCAACTACCGCGACGTCACCCTTGCCGCGTGGGTCTATTGGAACGGCGGCAATGCATGGCAGCGCGTCTTCGACTTCGGCAGCGAGATCGAGAAATACATGATGCTCACGGTCAAGGACGGCTCGGGTAAACTGAACTTCTCGATCACGACCTCGCGCAGCACCGACGGCACCTTGTCACTGGTGGGGCCGACGATGCCGACGGCGACTTGGACGCATGTGGCGGTGAGCTTCAATGGCGACACGGCCACGCTGTACGTGAACGGCCTGCCGGTGGCCACGGGCGAGGCACCCATGGTCGCGCCGGTCTTCAGCCAGCCCTTCTGCTACCTCGGGAAGAGCATGTGGAACGGCGATGCGCTCTTCAATGGCCGCATCGATGACTTCCGCATCTACAATCACGCGCTCAGCGGCAATGACGTCTATTCCCTCTGGGGCCAAGGCGGCTCGAACAGCGCTCCCGCGTTCACCGAGGATCCCATCGTTCTCGCCAGCGCGACCGAGGACGCGAACTACTCCGCCGCGGGCTTGAGCCTTGCCACCTACGCCACCGATGCCAATGGCGGCACGCTCACCTATGCCAAGGTCTCCGGTCCGTCCTGGCTCACGGTCGCGTCGAACGGCGCGCTTTCCGGCACGCCATCCAACAGCGATGTCGGTGCCAACCTCTTCGTGGTGCGCGTGACCGATGCCGCCGGCGCCACCGACGACGCGAACCTTTCGATCAACGTCGCCAACACCAACGACGCGCCGGTGTGGTTTTCGAATCCCCTCGTGAAACGCGAGGTCACGCAGGATCAGCCGTATCTCGCCACTTCGCTTGCGAACGATGCCAGCGACGTGGACCCGGGAGCGACGCTGACCTTCGGCAAGGTCTCCGGCCCGGCGTGGTTGAGTGTCGCGGCGGATGGAACGTTGTCCGGAACTCCCGGTGCCGCCGATGCCGGGGCGAACCAGTTCACCGTCCGTGTGACCGACAATACCGGTGCCTTCACCGATGCAACGCTGACGATCAATGTCCTGCCCTTTGAGATGCGCGCGCACCTCGCCTTCGAGGACAACACTGCCGACAGCCTCGACCATTTCCCCGGCACCGCCTTTGGTGAGCCCGTCTATGCCACCGGCCGCCTCGGCCGCGGCATCGTGCTCGATGGCGTGGACGACTATCTCACGCTGCCCGCCGCCGCGGCGGACTCGCAGGACATCAGCGTCGCCGCATGGGTCTTCTGGAACGGCGGAGGCCAATACCAGCGCGTTTTCGATTTCGGCAATGGCACGGCACAGCACCTCTACCTGTCACCCAACGCCGGCGGCAATCTGCGCTTCGCCATCAAGGACGGCACTGCCGAGCAGCAACTCAACGCCACGCTGCTCGCCACCGGCCAGTGGGTCCACCTCGCCGTGACCCTCGGCGGCAGCACCGCGAAGCTCTACGTGAACGGCGCGCTCGCGGCGTCTAACAACGCGATCACCATCCATCCCGGCGACTTCAAGCCCGCGGCGAACTACATCGGCAAGTCGCAGTATGCCGACCCGCTCTTCAATGGAAAGATCGATGGCTTCCGCATCTACAATCACGCGCTCGCCGAGGCGGAAGTCGCCGTCTTGCTGGATGAAGTCCCGGCGGTTCCCGCCTCTCTAACAGCCACACCGAAAACGAGCCGCATCGATCTCGCGTGGGCCGCCAGCCAAGGCGCGCAGACTTACACCGTGAAGCGCGGCCTCGCCAGCGGTGGCCCTTACACCGTGCTCGCCAGCGGCTTGGCCGGCACCACTTTTTCGGACACCGGCCTGACCGATGGCACGCCCTACTACTACGTCGTCAGCGCGACCAATGCCAAGGGCGAGAGCCCCGACTCCGGGCAAGTCACCGCGATTCCGTCCGACCTGCTGGCCTGGCTGAAGTTCGATGAGACCACCGGCACCACCGCGGCCGATTCCAGCGGCAACGGTTGGAGCGCCACGCTCGTCAACACGCCCACTTGGACGCCCGGCTTCTCCAATGGATGCGTCGATCTTCCCGCGACCGGCAACCAGCACCTCACCTTGCCGTCAGGCATCGTCAGTGGACTCAGCGACTTCACGATCTCCGGTTGGGTGAAAGTCACCGCGTTCTCCACCTGGGCACGCGTCTTCGACTTCGGCACCGCGACGAACAACTACATGTTCCTCGCGCCGCAGTACACGGCCACCGCGCCGAACGCGGCGAAGTTCCGCTTTGGAATCCGCACGCCATCGGTGGGCGAGCAACAGCTCACCAGCTCCACCGCCGTCGCGGCCGGATCGTGGGTCCACTACGCGATCACCCTCACGGGAACCACCGGCCGCATGTATCTCAATGGTGCCTTGGTCGCCACCAACACCGGGATGACGCTGAAGCCATCGAGCCTCGGACCCTCGACGCTCAATTACCTCGGTCGCTCGCAATTTGCCGATCCATATTTCAACGGCCAGCTCGATGAATTCCGCATCCACAGCCGCGCCTTGAGCGCCCAGGAACTCGCTGCCGCCGCCGCTCCGCTGCCGGAAGTGCCCACCGGACTCACCGCGGGAGCGGGCGACACCCAGATCCCGCTGAGCTGGACCGCTTCGAATTTCGCCACCAGCTACAAGGTCAAGCGCGCCACCGTCAGCGGCGGACCCTACACCGAGGTCGCCAGCGAATTGACCGGCACTACCTTCACCGACACCGGTCTCACCAACGACACCACCTACTACTACGTCGTGAGCGCCGTGAACTCCTTCGGCGAAAGCGCGAACTCGGCGGAGATCGCCGCGACACCCAGTTACCTGCGTCTCCACCTGAAGCTCGATGAGAGCGAAGGCGCGACCGCCACTGATGCCAGCGGACTCGGTTGGCATGGCACCACGGTCAATGATCCCGCGTGGGGTGCCGGCAAGCTCGCCAACGCGCTGGACTTCACCGGCAACGCCTCGCAATACGCCACGCTTCCCACCGGCGTGATCGATGGTTTGACCCACACGACGATCATGGCGTGGATCAAACTCAATGGCACACCGACCACGTGGCAGCGGGTCTTCGACTTCGGCACCGGGACGAACAACTACATGTTCCTCTCCACCCAGTACGGCACCGGCGGCAACGCGAACAAACTGCGCTTCGCCATCCGCACGCTAACCGTCGGCGAGGAAATCATCAACAGTGCCAGCATCACGCCGCTCGGCGAATGGGCGCACGTCGCGGTGGTGCTGTCGGGAAGCGTGGGCCGGCTTTACCTCAACGGCGTGCAGGTCGGCGCGAACAACGCGATGACCCTCACGCCTTCCAGCCTCGGCAGCACGACGCAGAACTACCTCGGCAAGTCGCAGTGGAACGATCCCTACCTGAATGCGGCCATCGATGACTTCCGCATCTACTCCCGTGCGATGTCGGAGGAAGAGATCGCCGACTTCGCCACGCCGCTCGCCGCGCCACAAGGCCTGGCGGCCACCGGCGGCCCGCAGCAAATCCAACTGTCGTGGGATGCCGTGGCAAATGCAGCGAGCTACACCTTGAAATCCTCCGCCTCGGCGGGTGGACCCTACACGACCCTCGCCAGCGGTTTGGCCGCCAATGCCTTCAACCACTCCGGCCTGCCGAGCGGAACGACGCGCTACTACGTGGTCACTGCGGAGAACATCGCCGGTGCGAGTCCCGACTCCATGGAAGCCAGCGCCACCACGGAATCCTTACCGATCACCGACGACGAAATCCGCAGCTCCACCTTGTCCTTCTCGGGCCTTACGGCAAGCGGCGGGAATCTGACGGTGGACATCGCCGCATCGGTCATCGGGCATTCCTATCAGGTCCAGCGTTCGAGCGATTTGTCGGAGGGCTCGTGGGAAAATGTCGGCGCTCCCTTGGCGGGCAATGGCGGGGCCTTGCAAGTCGTCTTGCCGGTGACGCTGGAGACGCGGGGATTTTTTCGCATCCTCATCACGCGTTGAGACGTCGCGGAGCGATGACGCGTTCAGGCGATCTTGATACGCATCAACGGCGCGGCGGTTGGCATCACAGGGGCGCTGGGATAGCGCTCTAACACGGCACCCAAGCCGCAACCCGATTCGCTCCGCCCCGGGGAATCCGCCCGAACCCAAGAAGGGCCTCCTCGCGAACGAGCCATCGACCGCCACGTGCGGACGGGGAGTTCTTCCCCACAAACCCAAGACCCAAAAACACCATGCATCGACCGCTTTCTTCCGGTCGGAAGGAATCCGCGTCGCGTCCGGCATCGACTGGACCGCGCCGTGCCTTCCCGCTTTTCCGTGTCGTCGCTTTCGCCCTGGCGAGTGTCGTGGCTCCGGTCCACGCCCACCCAATGTCGTTCAATTCGACGATCGACTACTTGGCCAGCCAGCCGTCCGGCGGCGCGCCCAGCATCGCGAACTGGACCGGTGCGGCCTTCGACGCAGCCAACATCGGCGGAAGCGGCGTGAATGCCGATGGAGGAGCCGACAATGGCACCGCCAACGACGCCAGCACCTACGTCGTAGACAATGGAACGGCGCAGGGCCAGACCTTCACCACCGGTTCCAACGCCAATGGCTACGAGTTCACCGGCGTGACCGTCCGCATGGCCGGCTACACCAACAACACGGCGACCGGATCGAATGTGACCTCGTGGAACCTCAACCCCACCAACGGCCCGATTATCGTCACCGTCGGGAAGGTTTCTGGCACGGCCCATCTACCGATCTCGCAGCAGAATTTCATGGCGGGAGGCACCGGCCACCCCGGCGCAGGCAGCAGCGCGAACGGTTCGGGCACCTACCTCAACTTCAACCTGCCGTTCGTCGTCCACCTCGATCCGAATACGACCTACAGCTTCGATCTTTCCGTCGCCCGCAGCGGCAACACATTCGAATTGCTGGGCACCAGCGCCGATCCCTATGCGAGCGGCACGGCCTTCACGCGTAGCGGCGGCACGATCACGCCGCATTCAGGCGACCGCGTTTTCCAAGCCCATCTAACCGCGTCGACCGCGGCCTACGCGCCATTCACGCATCCGGGTGCCTTGCACACGCAGGCGGACTTCGACCGGATGTCGGCGAAAGTCGGCGCAAGCGCGCAGCCATGGCAAGGGAGCTACGACCTGCTCCTCACCAGCGCCTACGCGCAGACCGGCTGGCCGGCCTACGACATCGATTACATCAACCGCGGTGGCGCCGATGCGAACAACTACACCCGCTCGCAACAGGACGCACAGGCGATCTATCAGCTTGCGTTGCGCTGGAAGCTCACCGGCGACACCACCTACGCGGACAAGGCTGTCCAGATCGCCAACGTTTGGTCGGGACTGCTTGGTGTGACCGGCGACACCAACCAAGCGCTCGCGTCCGGCATCTGCGGCTATCTTTTCGCCACAGCGGGCGAAATCTTGAGCACGTATTCCGGCTGGCCCGCCGCGGAAAAGCAGGCTTACAAGGACATGATGATGCGGGTGTTCTACACCGCCAACGTGCGATTCCTTTGGGAACATTTCGGCACGCCCGACTCGAAGGGCGGCAACTCCCACTACCGTCTCAACTGGGACACCGACGCCATGGCGTCGATGGCCGCGATCGGCATTCTCTGCGACAACAAGGCGGTCTACCAGCAGGCGCTGGACTACTTCAAAAACGGCACGGGCAACGGGCGCGTGGAGCGCGCGGCCTGGTACATTCATCCCGACGGCACCGCGCAAACCGAGGAAAGCGGACGCGACCAACCGCACAACTTCGGCGGCTGGTATTCAATGGCGCTGCTCTGCCAGATGGCTTGGAACCAAGGCGACGACCTCTTCGGCTATGACAACAACCGGGTGCTGCGTGCCTACGAATACAACGCCAAATACAACTACGGCTCCGATGTGCCGTGGGTATTCCACCGGAACGCGTCCCTCACCTATACCGAAACGCTCTCCGACGCCGGTCGCGGACTCGGGGGCTATCCGTCCTACGAGCTGGTCTACAACCACTACGCGAACGTGAAGGGCATCGCCGCGCCCTGGAGCAAGCTGGCGATGGAAGTCATCCGGCCCGAGTATGTTCCCGGCCCCGGCGGCCATCCCTCGGGACAGGACTGCCTCGGCCTTGGCAGCCTCACCTACGCGCGGGATAACACGACCACCGGTGCCGCGCCAAGCGGCCTGATGGCGCAGTGGAGCAAGAACCAAGTGGCGCTCAACTGGTGGGGCTCGGCCACCGCGACCAGCTATGAGATCCAACGCGCGACCAGCGCGAGCGGACCTTACACGACGCTGGGCACGGCAGTTGAACCGAATCTCAACTTCGCCGACGCGACCGTCTCCAACGGCACGAGCTATTACTACAAAGTGGTGGCAGTCACCCCCACGGGCAATCTCGAGAGCGCGCCGCTGCTGGTGGACCAAGCGCAGGTCACGCGCTACGACTTCGAAGGTACCCCGAACGACACCGTCGGCAACCGCCATGGAGTTCTGAAGGGCGTGACGCTGCCCGGTTACGCGGCCGGTTTCGGTGCCGGCCAGGCAATCTCGCTCAACGGTAGCAACCAGTATGTCCAGCTCCCCGTTGGCTCTGGCAACTACCGCGACATCACGCTTTCCGCGTGGGTGTACTGGAACGGCGGTTCATCCTGGCAGCGCGTCTTCGACTTCGGCAGCGAGATCGAGAAATTCATGATGCTCACCGTCAAGAACGGCGCGGGCAAGCTGTGTTTCCAGATGACGACCTCGAGGGTCAGCGACGGCACGCTCACCATCGAGGGCCCGGTGATGCCCACGGCGACTTGGACGCACGTGACGGTGACCTTCAACGGCGACACGGCGACCATGTATGTCAACGGCCTGCCCGTGGCCGCCGGTTCATCATCCAAGGTGGCTCCGGTTTTCAGCCAGCCGTTCTGCTACCTCGGCCGCAGCATGTGGAACGCCGATGCCTACTTCAACGGCCGCATCGACGACTTCCGCATCTACAACCACGCGCTCTCCGGCGCGGACGTTTACATCCTGTGGGGCCAAGGCTCGAACAACCCGCCACTTTTCGACGGGGATCCCATCGATAAAACCTCCGCCACCGAAGACGCGGCTTACACCGGCCAGACGCTCGCCGGAAACGCGACCGATGACGATGGAGGAACGCTCACCTTCAGCAAAGTCACCGGCCCCGCTTGGCTGACGGTCGCCACCAACGGCGCGCTCTCCGGCACGCCGGCTAACAGCGACGTCGGCGCCAACACCTTCGTGGTCCGCGTCACGGATTCCGCGGGGGCCACCGACGACGCCAACCTCCGGATCACTGTCGCCAACACCAACGACGCGCCGGTCTGGACCAGCACTTCCATCACCAAGCCGTCCGTCACCCGCGATCAGCCTTATACCGGCTCCACGCTGGCCGGTCTCGCGACGGATGTGGATGGCGGAGCAGCACTCACCTTCAGCAAAGCCAGCGGTCCGGCGTGGCTTGGCGTCGCCGCGGATGGAACGCTGTCCGGCACCCCGGGCGTCGGGGATGTCGGCGCGAATAACTTCACCGTGCGCGTCACCGACAATGCGAGCGCCTTCGCTGACGCGACCCTCGCCATCACCGTGCTGCCGTTCGAACTGCGCGCGCAGTATTTGTTCGAAGGAAACACCGACGACAGCCTCGGCAACCACCACGGCATCGCCACCGGCACGCCCGTCTATCAGGGCGGCCGCTTCGACCAGGGCATCGTGCTCGACGGCACCGATGACCTGGTCACCTTGCCCGCCGAGGTCGCAAGCCACCGGGACTTCACCGTCGCCACCTACGTTTACTGGAACGGCGGAGGCAACTGGCAGCGCCTCTTCGATTTCGGCAACAGCCAGACCAGCTACCTCATGCTCACGCCGAACCACGGAAGCGGCATGCGGTTCACCATCAGCCATGGCGGCGTCGAGCAGCAGCTCAACACCACCGCCCTGCCCACCGGCCAGTGGGTCCATCTCGCCGTCACGATCAGCGGCGACACCGGCACGCTCTACGTCAACGGCGCCGTCGCCGCCACCAACACCGGCATGACCCTCAACCCGGACGACATCAAGCCGGCGCTCAACTACATCGGCAAGAGCCAGTTCGCCGACCCGCTGTTCAACGGCAGGATCGACGACTTCCGCCTCTACAACCATGCGCTGGATGCGGCGACCGTCGCCGACATGGCGAACCCGATTCCTGAGATTCCCAACGGCCTCACCGCCGCCGGCCGCAATCACCGGATCGACCTCACGTGGAAAGTCGCCCAAGCCGCCGACACCTACACGGTGAAACGCGCCACCGTCAGCGGCGGCACCTACACCACCGTCGCCAGCGGCCTGACTGCCACCTCGTTCTCCGACACCGGCCTGACCAACGGCGCGCCGTACTACTACGTCGTCAGCGCGACCAACGAGAAAGGCGAAAGCGCGGACTCCGCGGAGATCAGCGCGATCCCGTCCGACCTGCTGGTGCGGCTGAAGTTCGACGAAACCAGCGGCACCACCGCCGCCGACGCCAGCGGCAACGGCAACGCCGGCACCACCGTGAACGCGCCGACGTGGGTCAGCGGCCAGTTCAACAACGCAATCAATCTCGCCAGCACCTCGTCCCAATACGTGACGCTGCCGACTGGCGTCATCGCCGGCGTCGATGACTACACGATTTCCGCGTGGGTGAAGATGACCAGCCTCTCGACGTGGGCGCGCCTCCTCGACTTCGGCACCGGCACGAACAACTACCTGTTCCTCGCCCCGCAGGGCCCGACCGCCAACCGGATGCGTTTCGCGATCCGCACTCCATCCGTCGGCGAACAACAGATCAACAGCTCGGTGAACACGCCCGTGGGCACTTGGTTCCACGTCGCCGTCACGCTCACCGGCACCACCGGCCGGCTCTATCTCAACGGCGTGGAAGTCGGCAGCAACACCGCGATGACCCTCAAGCCATCGAGCCTCGGCACCACGAACCTGAACTACCTCGGGAAATCGCAATGGGCCGATCCTTATCTCAACGGTGCCCTCGATGACTTCCGCGTCTATGGCCGCGCGTTCTCCGCCGCGGAGATCACCGCGCTGTCCACCACCTTGCCCGCGCCGACCGGCCTCGTCGCCACCGCTGGCGTCGCGCAGGCGTCTCTCACATGGACTGCCGTCACCGGCGCGGACAGCTACACCGTCAAGCGCGCCACCACTTCCGGCGGCCCCTACACCACGGTGCAAACCGACGTGACCGCCACGTCCTTCACCGACACCGGGCTGACCAACGGCACCGCCTATTACTACGTGGTCTCGGCGTCGAACCTCGGCGGGGAAAGCCCGGACTCCGGGGAAGCCTCCGCCACGCCGCTCGCCGCTCCCGGCATTCCCGCCGACCTGACCGCCCTCGCGGGCGACTCGACCGTCTCGCTCGCATGGACCGCCTCCGGCGGCACCGACAGCTACAAGGTGAAACGGTCCACCACGCCCGGCGGGCCTTACAGCACCATCGCCGAAAGCCTCACGACCACCAGCCACACCGACAACGCCATCTCTAACGGAACCGTGTATTACTACGTGGTCAGCGGGGTGAACACGGTGGCCGAGGGCGGAAACTCCACCGAAGTCTCCGCGCTGCCGCTGCCGCCGGTGCCTTCCTCACCCGCCACGCTGACGGCCGACCCGGGCAACGCCACGATCGCGCTCGCCTGGAGCGCCGCGGCCGGAGCGGAAAGCTACACCGTCAAGCGCGCGACGAACAGCGGAGGTCCTTACGCCACCATCGCGAGCGGACTCACCGCCACGTCCCACAACGACAGCGGACTCACCAACGGCACGACTTACTATTACATCGTCAACGCCGTGAACCTCGGAGGAGAAAGCGAACCTTCACCCGAAGCCTCCGCCACTCCCGTTGCCCCGCCATCCGCTCCCGCCGGTCTTACGGCCACGCCGGTTTCGGCCAGCCAGATCGACTTGGCTTGGACTGCCACTGCCGGAGTCGATAGCTACAACGTCAAGCGCTCCAGCACCACCGGCGGGCCGTACACGACGCTCGGCAGCGTGACCGGCACCAGCTTCAGCGACAGCGGCCTGACCGCGTCCACGACCTACCACTACGTCGTCAGTGCCGTGAACATCAGCGGCGAAAGCACCAACTCCACGCAGGCCAGCGCGACCACGGCTTCCGTGATTGGGGCTCTGCCATCGGGTTGGTCGAATGGCGACATCGGCGGCACCGGTGCCGCGGGCGACGCGGGTTTCACCGACGGCATCTACACAGTCATCGGATCCGGTGCGGACATCTGGGGAACGGCGGACGAGTTCCAGTTCGCGCGCCAGCAGATCACCGGCGACTGCGACCTCATCGCGCGGGTGCTCACGGTGCAAAACACCGACCCTTGGGCCAAGGCCGGGATCATGATCCGCGAAAGCCTCAACGCCAACTCCACCCACGCGATGGCGGTCGTCACCCCGGGCAGCGGCGTCTCTTTCCAACGGCGTACTACCACCGGCGGAGTCTCCGACCACACCACCACCGCCGGGCTGACCGCGCCGCACTGGGTGCGCATGGTGCGTAGCGGCAACACGTTCACCGCCTACCGATCCACGGACGGAGCCAACTGGACCACGATCGGCACGCAGAGCATCACGATGACCGCGAGCGTTTACGTCGGTCTGGTGGTAACCAGTCACAATGATGGCGTCCTGGCGACGGCCACCTTTGACAACCTCACCTGCACGACCTTGCCGAGCCCGTGGCAAACCGCGGACATCGGCGCCGTCGGCGCGGCCGGCACCACCGCCTACAGCGCGGGCACCTTCACGATCGAAGGCAGTGGCGCGGACATCGGCGGCAGCGCGGACGAGTTTCGTACCGTCTATCAGAGCGCTTCCGGCGATTGCAGCATCATCGTCCGGGTCTCGAGCATCGAGAACACCTCGTCCACAGCGAAAGCCGGCATCGTCATCCGCGAGTCCACCGCCAGCGGATCGCGCTACGCCGGTGTGTTCCTCACGCCCGGCGGCCAAGCGCGCTTCCAACGGCGAACGAGCACCGGTGGCTCCACCTCCACCAACAGCTCGAACTCGATCACCGTGCCGCGCTACATCCGTCTCACCCGCACCGGCAACACCTTCCGGGCGTATCACTCGACCAATGGCACCTCGTGGTCGCAGTTCGGAGGAAACCGCTCGGTGACGATGGCGTCCGCCGTCACCATCGGGCTCGGCGTCTGCAGCAATGCCGACGGCACGCTCTGCACCTCGTTGATCGACAACGTTACCGTGACTCCGTGACGGATGAACACCTCGCGAACGATGCTGGCCGCCGCGCTGGGCACGGGCTTGACCGTGCTCGGCGCCTGGCTGGCCATCGACGCGGGGGAGCCCGGCAAGACGCCCCGCATTGAAAGCCGGCGGGCGCCGGCGGCCTCGAATTCCTCGCGTGATCGGACGCTGGAGACCTTGTTAGAGTGTGCCGGCAGCGCGGAAGATCCGGACCGCCGCGATGAACTGTTAGAACAGGCCGTGGCGCTGATGGTGGAAAAGGATCCTGCCGCGGCGCTGGCCTTCCTCGGCCGGTCATCATCTCCGGAACTGCGGGAGGAGTTCCAAGCCCGCCTGTTGCATGACTGGGCGGAGCGGGCACCGGAGCAAGCACGGGCCGCCGTGCTGGAGATGGAGGGCGAGCCTTCCGCACGACTGCTCGCCATCGTGCACGAGACTTGGGCGGGCCATGACCTCGCGGTCGCCGTGGCGTCGCTCGACAACTTGCCCGCGGGCGACTCCACGGAGCAGGTGGCCATCCGCACCACCGACGACCGAGAGGAGCGGTGCGTGACGATCAGCAGACCTCCGTTCGACCAGAGCGAACGGGTGTCGATCACCAACGTGGAATCGCTGTGGTTCGGTCCACGAGATCCCGTGCTTGCCGCCTC
>CBKZPU010000094.1:0-19445 GCA_966696705.1 uncultured Verrucomicrobiaceae bacterium
GGCGGGCTTCGACGAAAGAGCCCCTCCCGGTGAGAGAGCCGGAAGGGGCGTAGCTGAAGCACAACTATGAAGTGTCAAACAATCCGTGCACCGGAAGCCTACCGGGCACGTTGCCATGATGGCACGACGCCAGCGTGCTGCCATTACGTGATCGCGTGGGGTGACCCTGGCTTCCCGCCACCCCATCCCTGGGCTCCGCGGCGATCTTTCGGCAGGGGGGCCGGTGTAACTCTCCATGTCTTGCCTTCCGGCCCGCAATGTCTCAGAAAACGGGTATGCAGCGGCCTCCCCCGATCCTGCAGCGTCCTCCCCCGGTCCGTCGATGGCTGCTGGCGTGTGGCCTGGCGCTTTGCTGGGGCGGAGGACCGCCCGCGAAGCCGCCGGTTCCCCGCCCCGGCGGAGGGACCTCTGGTGCCGTGGAGCGGGTTCTTCCGCCAGCGCTCGCGGCTGAAGCGGACGAGGAGGCGGGACTGGAGTGGTTCGTCGAAAGCGTGCCGGCGGATTCGCCGGGTTCGTCGCATCCCGTCGAGCGGGCGGTCGCCCTTGGCCAGGTCCTTGAGTCGCGGAGCGAAGTGGTGGAAGCGGGAAGAGTTTGGCAGCGCGTCCGCACGGTCCAGACGGGCGTGCAGCCGCGGCCGGTGCGGGTGGTGGAGCGTTGGGAAAGCACGGAGGACGGGAGCCTGCGTTGTGCGGGGCGGGACATGTTCTTGGCCGATCAGTTGATCGTGGCCCTGATCCCCGGGGCGGACGGTGCCGACGTCGAGCGAGTGCTCGCCATCGGCGGGATGAAAAGGGGCGAGAAGATCTCCGGGGAATGGCTGACCGTGCGCCTCGCCTCGGCAGGCTTCGATGCGGTGCCGCAAGCGATCGAGTTTCTTTCCCGGCATCGCGGCCTGGTGGCGAGCGCCGAGCCGGATGGAGTCGGCTTCGGGGCCGGCATCCCGAGCGACACCAGCTTCGGCAGCCAATGGGGTCATCACAATACCGGCCAATCCGGCGGCACCGTGGATGCCGATGTCGATGCGCCGGAGTTCTGGGACATCATCGAGAGCGCGCCCGGCATCGTGGTCGCGGTGCTCGATTCCGGGCTGAATTCCGGCCACCCCGACCTGCAGAATCTCTCGGCGGTCAATCCAGGCGAAGTGGACGGCGACCACATCGACAACGATGGCAACGGCAAGGTCGATGACACCGGTGGCTGGGACTTCGTCAACAACGACAACAATCCCGCCGACGACCACGGGCATGGCTCGAACGTGACGGGCATCCTGGCGGCCACCCGCAACAACGCCGCGGGCGTCGCCGGGATGATTGGCGGGACGCGAATTCTCGCCTGCAAGATCCTCAATGCCTCTAACAGCGGCCTCACCTCCCATCTGATCGCCGCCGTCGCCTATGCCCGGCAGCGCGGCGTGCCGGTGATGAATCTGTCACTGCAGAACTATCCGCTCAGCGATTCGCTGGGCATCGAGTTCACTGCCTGCCAGAACGCCGGCATCCTGCTTTCGATCTGTGCGGGAAACCAAGGCGTGAGCAACGACCTGACGCCGAACTATCCGAGCTGCTATCCGCACCCGAACATCATCGCGGTGGGAAACCATGATCGCACGGACGCGCGCTGGTCCGGGACCTTCGGGCCTTCCAACTACGGCGCGGTTAGCGTGGACCTGTTTGCCCCGGGGCGCGATATCCTGGCACCGATCCTCGGAACGTCCTATTCCAGCTATACCGGCACCTCCCAGGCGACGCCCTACGTGACCGCCGTGTGCGCGGCGATCAAGCATGCCAATCCGTCGTGGTCGGCGGATTCGATCAAGGCCAGCGTGCTCGCCTCGGTGGTGACGCGGCCGGCGTACTCGGGGCTGTGCGGCACCGGCGGTCGCTTGAATGCCGCGAATGCGATGGGCCACGCCATCCGCCAGTTGCCGGATCGGGATAGCGACGGTGATGGCCATCCGAATTTGTTGGAATATCTCGCGGGGACGCGGGTGGACTCCGACAAGAGCCGGCCGGCGATCACGCATCAGGTCACGGGTGGCTATGTGAAGGTCGGCATGCCGCGCGTGTCTCGTCCCGATGCCTATCTGGAACTGGAAGCCTCCGGGGATTTGAAAACGTGGACGACCAGCGGCATCACCGATTTCAGCACCAGCGGACAGCTCATCGGAGGCATCCCGCTTGCGGAAAGCGGTCGTCGGTTTCTTCGCATTCGCGCGGTGCCGTCGCCGTGAATCGAGAGGATGGATCGAGGATGGAAGATGGTCGATGAACGACAGGGAAGCAGGACGGACGCGAGGAATCGAATCGCGGTTCTCATCGATGAGATATCATCCTGCAACTCCCGCCGGGCACTGTGAGGCGAGGGGAAACGAGATCCGGAAGATCGCCCCTTCGCCGGGGTTGCTGACCAGGTGGACGCTGCCGCCTTCTTCCTCGACCAAGCGCTTCACGATCGACAGGCCGAGGCCGGTGGAAGCCTCGCCGCCGGTCGGGCGCGCGCTCATTCGGGCGTAGCGGGAGAAAATCTTCGGCAGATCCTCGGCGGCGAATCCGGGACCGGTATCGGACACCTCGAAGCCGCCTTCGTCGCGATCGAGGAACCAGTCCAAGCGCACCGTGCCGCCAGGCGGGGTGAACTTGATCGCGTTGCTCAGGAGATTGTCGGCCACGCGCTCGACCACCCATTCGGCGGCGGCAAGCTGGATTAGCGGGATGCCGTTCCGGTGCCCGAGCGTCAGTCCTTTGCCCTCTGCCGCCACCCGGTGGCGATCGAGCACATGGGAAAGCACCGCGTGCAGGTCCTGGCAGCGTGCCGATTGCCGTTCGCGGTGCGCCAGGGATTCCACCAGACAGGAAGCCTGATTGCTGGATTCGCCCAAGGACTCCACCAGCGGAACCAATTCGCCAGGCAACCGGTCGGCCCGCTCCTTCAACAGATTGGTGGCCATCTTGATGGCGGCCAGCGGCGACTTGAGGTCGTGGATCACCACTTCCAGGGAGTTCCTTTCCCGATGACGGGATATCAGCAGCTCGATCTGTCCGGCGGCCAGCGCGGTGAAGTCGCGCACGGCTTCGATCTCCTGCTCTGTCCAATCGCGCGGGCGGGTGTCGATCACGCAGAACGCGCCATAGAGGTGTCCGTCCGTGCCGGCCAGCGGGAAGCCGAGGTAGGCGATCACGCCGAGGTCGGTAACAGCGCCATTTCCCGCCACGCGCGGGTCAAGCCGGGCATCGCGGATGATCAGCGGCCGGCCCTCGTTGACCGCGTGCTGGCAGAACGAATGGCTCAATGGCGTCTCGCGAGTCCGGTCGTAAGGCGCGGGCAAGCCGCAGGCGCCGGCGAAGACCTGACGATCGGCATCGACCAGCGAGACAAGGCACACCGGCACGCCGAGCAGCCGCGCGGCGAGCGAGGTGATCCGCTCGAACTCCGGCTGAAGGCTGCCATCGAGCAGGCCACTGGAGTGCAGCGCTTCCAGCAGCCGGGCTGGAGCGGAAACCGGGGGAGGAGGTGTCATGGATTGCGCGCCACACTTCCGATAGCGGGTCCGGGCGGGCGCGGCAAGAACGGGGTTCGGGGATGGGAGGGAAACGAGTGAAAGTTGAAGGAAGCTCGGGACCGAGATTATACTCTGGGCGTTCTCCACGGGGTTGAGTCCGCCCGGGTCTCCGGCCACCGGCGCGAGCTGACCCCTGTGTCAGAGGCACCGATGCCGGGAACTCCTCGCGTTTCTTTCAGAACCCGCCCTCGAGAAACTCCACACGCCAGAAGCGCTTTTCAGCGCCAGCCACCGCGGGCTCGGTGAATACCAGCGGCTCGCCGGTGCCGTCCCGTGTTTCGACCAGCGCCCAGTCAGTGAGGTTCGTGCTGCTCCACAGGCGATACGACCAGCTTGGCTCGGAGGCGATGATGATGCTGACCTGCGTGCCGTCACCGCTGAAGGAAACCCGCGGCTGCGGCTTGTGGGCGAAGTAGGCGGCGGCGTCCCATTCGAGCACCGAGATGCGGTCGGCGGTGTTGGCGGGCGGCGTGTAGCCTTCGCCTTGCGATGCCTGATAGAGGAAGTGCAACTGGCGGTCGCGGTCCCACAGCTCGTTGTCGATGATCGGCTCGAAGTTCCCCAGGTTGTCGCGGGTGAGATCGAATTCGATCCACACCTGCCGGTCCGGATCCTCGGCCTTCGGCAAGCTGTGGACGATGGTGATGCCATTGTCGCCGGCGTCGTCGCGATAGGCGACGACGATGCGGTCCTGGTCGTCGTTCACCACGATCGGCCGGCCGAGGTCGCGGACGGCGCTCTCGCTGAAACGCGTGCCGGTGGGGTCGTTGGTGCGGTTGGAAACGGTGCGCGTTTGCCAGGGGCCGTCGTCGTGGCGGAAGACGACCATGTACTGGCGGCGGAAATTTCCGGTGGCGGTCTCCGGCGCCCACCAAGTGGCGGTCACGGGATTCCCCGCGCGGTCCAGGCAGGTGCTCGCCTGGTTGATCAGGCTGTAGCCTTCCGGAATGTTGACGATGGTTTCGGCGCGGGTGGCTTCCACGCCGCTCTCCGCATCGCGGGAAATCGGCAGGGAATAGGGAGTGCCGTCGAAGCGTTGCCATGTCTGGCCGGCATCGGTGGAGCGGCCGAAGCACAGCATGTTGTTGGTCTGGTAGCCGGCGAAGCCACCCGGCGAGCCGGGAGCGCCGGGGCCGTTGACCGGCAGGTAGCGCCAGCACCAGGTGAGGATCAGGTCATCGCCATCCGGCCCGCCGAGCTGCGGCATGTTCAGGTAGGCGTTGTAGTCGTAGGAGGGAGCCCAGGTGCCCTTGATGAAGGGCGCTTGCAGGCCGCCGCTCTGGTGCACCGGGGTCCAAGTGTGGGTGGCGGTATCGTAGCGGGTGATGAAGGTCTCGCCGTTACCTGAGGCGATCTCGCGGAACAGGAATAGCAGGTCGCCATCCGGTAGCTTCAGGAACTGCGGATAGGTCACGGTATTCTCGCTGCCACTCATCGGGCCGTCCGGCCCCAATTCGATCGGGCCGGTGCCGGTGACCGGCGTGGTACTACGGGCATAGTGGAAGGCGTCGCCGTGCATGCCCCACGACACGTGCATGTAGCCCTCGCCATCGATGCCATAGCTGATCACATCGTGGCCGTCGCCAATGTTGTTCGCGGTGAAGGTCGGGTGGCGGAAGATTTCCCACTGGGACGAGCCGAGGGGGCGGCGGCCGATCCAGATGGTGTTGTTGAATGCCGCGGTTGCATCGTGTTGGTGGCGGCCATACCAGGTGATGAACTGCTGGTTGCCCACCGTCTTCAGCGAGGAGCGGACGAAGGCAACCGTGTTGATCGCCGAGGCACCCGCGTAGCCGAAGTCGCTGGTGGCGTGGTCGCCGTCATCGAGCGGCACCAGATTCACCGCCGTTCCGGCCGGGCGCGACCACGGATCGGCCGGGTTGGTGCCCGCGATGCGTTCCTGCAGGTTGCCGAATCCATCGTCATCCGGATCCGCGCCGCCATTGAGGGAACGGTTGCCGAAGTGCGATTGCTCCCACTCGTCCGGGAGAGCGTCGGCGTCGGTGTCCGCGGCAGTCGATGCGCGATGATTCGGCGCGGAGCCGTTCGCCAGTTCCACGCCGGTGGTTTCCCCGTCGCCGTCCGGATCACCGGTCGGTCCCTGGGAAAGGTCGCCGAAGTAGCGGATCTCGGCAGCGTCCGGCAGCGTGTCGGCATCGGTATCGGTGGGCGTGGAATTCGGATTCACCGGGTTGCTGCCGGCTTCGTACTCGGCGAGGTCGGTGCCGCTGTCGTTGTCGTAATTCGCGCCGCCGAGGCCGGACAGCTCGCCGAGCGTCGGCGCGTAGAGCAACTCCCAGGCGTCCGGCAGCAGGTCATGGTCGCTGTCGGTCTCGGGATCCAGAGGCTCGAAGAGGAACTCGTCCGCGCCGCGGGCCACCTTGCTGATGCGGACCTCGTCGATCAGGCCGAGCAGGCCTTCGGACGAGTTGCCATTCAGCCGGGCTTCGTTGCCGATGACCAGTGGCCCGGTCACGCTGCCGCTCGTGGTCTCGGTGGTCGTGCTGCCGATCTCATTGGCGGACGAAACCGACGCATCCACCAAGGTCCAGTAGAGCCGCGTGGTGGTCCCGTCGTGGGTCACGGCGACGTGGTACCAATTGGCCGCATCGAAGGCGTGGGTACCCGTGGTCGGGATCGCGGCGGTGGCCGCCGCGCCAGCAGTGGCGATGAAATTGAACTCAAGCTGGCCGGTGGTGCTCACGCGGAACTGGAAGCCGCGGGCCGCGAGCGCGCTGTCGGTGCAGGCGATTTCCCGCTGGCTTCCGGTGATGGCCGGGAGCTTGACCAGGGCCTCGATGGTGAAGGCTCCACCGCTGCCAGTGAACGACGAGTGCTCCACGGCGTCCGGGCAGTTGCTCGCCGTGCCGACCTGAAAGCCCTCGCTGTCGTTCGCATCCAGCCCGATGCCGAGATTGGCGGCCGAAACGCTCGCCGCACCCCCGAAGGAGGCGGAAAAGCCCGCTGTCGCCCCCAGCACCGCCGTGCTCGCCGGTTGGGCGTTGGTGGCGTGGTTGAGCAGAGTCGCCCCGTCGAAAGCGATGCCGGGGCGTGCCCCGGCGACCGCGTTGGTGGCGACCGAAGCGCCAGCCGCTTCATCGAAATGGAACAAGTGCACCGTGTCTGAGTCGGCGGTGTAGGGACCGGTGACGGCTGCCTGCACGGGAAGCGCGGCGACGAGCGGTAACAGGCGGGCGACGAACGTCATGTGACCCCATCATGCACCCCGTTTCTCCCAATCTGAAAGGGAAGCTGACCTTCTCCCCCCTAATGGGGAAACGATGAGGCCGGACCCGCCCCCCGACGGATCCGGCCTGTTTGGGCATATACCACACTACTTCCAGCCGGAAATCAGCTACGCAGCGGCGGCCTCGTTGACCCCGCGCTTGAACATGCCGCCCATCGCGATGTTGGTCAGCGTGTCGTCAGCCTCGCTTTCTTCAGCAAGGGATTCGATCAGGGCATGGGCATCTTCGTCGAATTCGAGACATTCTGCAAATGCTCGCGCCACGCCGTAGGCGGCAATCTCGTAGTGCTCGATGCGGTTGAGCGAGGCGATCAGTACGGCGTCGCGCACGCTGCCGGGAGATGCATGGTCCATGCGCTTCTTGGTTTCGCGGATGAGGCCGCGCATTGCCTCGCAGTGCTCGCCTCCCGGATTGAGGCCGTGCTGGAAGAAGAGTTCTTGCAGGCGCGCGCGCTGTTCGCGGTTCTGGCCGATCTGGCCGTTGAGGGTTTTGCGGAGCCTGTCGTCGGTGGCGCGGCGGACCAGTTCGGGGAGCGCGGCGACAAGCTGCGATTTGGCGCTGAAAAGATCGCGAAGCTGATCGTAGTATAGCTGTTCCAGATTCGTAGTCATGGCTTTCGAGGGGTTGCTGGTTGATAGGACGCAGCCCCCGTGCCGCCCATCCAATCGATTGGAAATCAGCAAGGAGTGGGGCGGACTGGACCCTGTTTGGTGCATCGTGCAATCCGCCCAAAAGCCAGAGTATCGCAACTTGCACCCGCTTTCGTCCTTCTTGTTGGAAGCATGCCGGACTTCGCTCTTTCTGCGTCGTTAGACGCGGAATTCTTATTCCACATCGACCCATGGAAACCCAAGTCCTCACGGAGACCGAGCAGCGCGCGGTGATCTCGAAAGTCACCTGGCGGCTGATCCCGCTGCTCTTCGTCTGCTACATCGTCGCCTACATCGACCGCATCAATGTCGGCTTCGCCAAGTCCCACCTCGAGCCGGTGCTCGGCGTCGATCCCAAGGTCTTCGGCGAAGTCTTCGGCACCGGTGCCGGACTGTTCTTCATCGGTTACTTCCTGTTCGAAGTGCCGAGCAATTTGATCCTGCAAAAGGTCGGCGCACGGCTGTGGATCGCCCGCATCATGATCGTGTGGGGCATCGTCTCGATGGGCTTCATGTTCCTGAACGGGAAGACGATGTTTTACGTGATGCGCTTCCTGCTCGGCGCGGCGGAGGCGGGCTTTTTCCCCGGCGTGATTCTTTACCTGACCTTCTGGTACCCGGCCAAGGAACGGGCGAAGACGGTGGCGCTGTTCGCGCTCGGCGGCGTTGCGGCCGGGGTCATCGGCTCGCCGATTTCTGGAGCGCTCCTGAAAATGGACGGCCTGCTCGGCATGGCCGGCTGGAAGTGGCTGTTTCTCATTGAGGCCGTGCCAGCGATCCTGCTCGGCATCGTGGTGTTGCTGGTGCTGCCGAATGGCCCGGCCGATGCGCGCTGGCTGACGCCCCGTGAAAAAGGCTGGCTTCAGGCCAAGATCGCCGACGAGGCGAGCGCGGCTCCGGGCGTGAAGCGCCGGCTGGCCGACGCCTTCGCCGATCCCCGCGTGTGGCTGCTGTGCGTGCTCTACTTCCTGGTGAATGTTGCCGGCTATGGCTACGAGTTCTGGCTGCCTTCGATCGTCAAGGGGCTTTCCGGCAAGGGTGACTTCGTGGTGGGGCTGATCAACATGGTGCCCTACCTCGTTGCCGGTGCCGCCATGATTCTCAACGGTCGCCACTCCGACCGCACCGGCGAGCGGCGCTTTCACGTGGCCGCGGCAGCAGGCATTGCCGCGGGAGGTGCCATGCTGGCCGCGTTCGCGGGGAATCCTTGGCTGGCAATGCTCGGACTGGTGATCCTGCTCGCGGGGCAGAAATCGACGCTCGGGCCATTCTGGGCGCTTGGCACCGCGGCTCTTAGCGGCACGGCGGCGGCCGGCGGCATCGCCCTCATCAATTCGGTGGGAAATCTCGGCGGCTACTTCGGTCCGCGATTGGTGGGCATCATCAAGGACCGCACCGGCAGCGACACCACGGCCCTGCTCTGGCTCGGCGGGGCCTTGCTGCTTCTCAGCGGGCTGGCGTTGATCCTCAAGCCCGCCCACAGGACGAGTCTCTAACAAAAAAGGGGGCGCGGATCGTGTTCCCCCCCAGGAATCCGATCCGCGCCCTTGTTTTTTAGACCGGAAACCGGCTCGGTTCTCCGCCGGTGGAAATTCCCCCCGGAATTCAGCACCAGCACCGAAGACGATTCAGCTTCCAGCCCCGTTCGGCCTGCGGAGCAGGTCGAACGCTTCGCGCAAAATGCCATATTATGAGGGAATCCGAAGTATCGAGTGCCCGCGAAATCGGCCACTTGCTCCCAAAATCGGACATCGGCTCCACGTCGCCGGGGTCTCGCCGCTTCGCCGAACGGCAAGGTATGCGGTGGTCATTCGCGCGCCTTTTCCATCGCGGCACGGATCGCTTCCGGAGCGATGTCCTGCAGGGTATTGTGCCGCCCGCCGGGAACCTCGGCGTAGCGGACGATTCCGGGAAACTCCTTGGCCAGCTCCCGCGACATGGTCACCGGGATGGCTTCGTCGTCGCTGCCGTGGAGGACGAAAACCTCGGCACCGTCGCGTTTCGCCAGTTTCCCCAGCCGGTGGCGATTGTCGAAGCGGTGCCAGACCAGGAAGCCGAGATCGGCGCCAAACATCGCCTTGGTCATGTCCATCGTGCTGGTGAAGGGCGCGAGCATCACGCCGCGGCGCACGTCGTATTCCTCCGCCGCCATCAGGCAGACGGCGGCACCGAGACTGTGGCCGAAGAAGCGCAGCTTGGCGTGATCGGCGGGCAGCGACCAGTGGAGGGATTCCATCGCCGTGGGCACCACGGCCTTCAGGCTCCGCCGGATCGTCCCCGGTCGCGGCTTTCCTTCGCATGCTCCATAACCGGGGATATCGATCAGCAGCCAGGCGTCCTGCTGCGGGCCGTGCTCGCGCAGCCAGTCCGACCAATCGAGCGCGAGGGTGCCATTGCCGCCGACGACCAGCCACAGGCGTTCCGGTTTCGGGGCGGGGGTCAGCAGGTAGGCCTGCTGCTTGCCCTCGGAAGTGGTGTAGTCGATGACCGTGGTGCCCGGCTCCGCGTCCCATTTCGCCACGTGATCCGGCCCGTACGGGCGGGGGAAATAGATGAGCTTGCTCTGGCAGCCGGTGAGCAGGGCCAAGATGCCCGCGAAGGGGGCGAACAGAATCACGGAAATCCGGCGGAACAGGCGCATGAGGTGGAGTTAACATCACTTCCGGGCGGCGTCGAGATGCTGACACTCCTGCTTGCGAGAACCGGCGGGTTGCGGTTGTAATTCCCGGATCATGAAAACCCCGCTCCTCGCCTTGTTGCTGAGCCTGCCCGTGATGGCGGAAGATCAGCCCTCGATCGCCGCGATGAAATCCGCCGCCGACGCCTTCCTCGGTTCGCTCGACGACGCCAAGCGGGGCAAGGCGGTGTTCCCCTTCGAGGGCGATGCCCGGGAGAACTTCAAGTTCACCCCGCAGGAGCGGACCGGCCTGCCGCTCAAGGAGATGGATGAGGCGCAGAATGCCGCCGCCATCAAACTGCTGGAAGCGGCGCTGAGCGAGAAGGGCAAGCTCAAGGCGATGCAGATCATCACGCTGGAAGGGGTGTTGCGCGAACTGGAAAAGCGCCCCGATTTCCGCGATCCAGGCAAGTACTACGTCTCCGTTTTCGGCAAGCCGGGTGACGAAAAGGGTTGGGGTTGGAAGTTCGAGGGGCACCACCTCGCGCTCAATTACACCGTCGTCGGCGGCAAGGTGGCGGTGACCCCGTCGTTCTTCGCCGCGAATCCAGCCGAGGTGCGCGAGGGCCAGCACAAGGGCCTGCGCGTGCTCGCCGCCGAAGAGGATCTCGCCATGGCGCTTGCCAACGCGCTGGTCGATGGCGGCAAGAAGGAGGTCATCTTCAGTGAGAAGGCGCCCGGCGAAATCCTCACCGCGGAAAGCCGCAAGGCGACCGCCCTGGAACCGGTCGGCGTGCTCGCCAGCGACATGACCGACGGGCAGAAGAAGGCGCTGCGAGAATTGATTTCGGAGTATGTCACCCGCCATCGCAAGGATCTGGCCGATGCCGACCTCGCGGCGATCGACAAGGCAGGCTTCGACAAGATCCGCTTCGGCTGGGCCGGCGGCACCAAGCGCGGCGAGGCGTGGTACTATCGCGTGCAAGGGCCCGGCTTCCTGATGGAAGCGGCGAACACGCAGAACAACGCCAACCACATTCACGCCACCTGGCGCTCGTTCGAGGGAGACTTCGGCCGCGACATGCTCTCCGAGCACTACCACCGACACGAGAAGGACGGGGGAGCGCACTAGCAGAAGTGCCCCGTCCGATGCGGTGCATGGGCGAGGTGATTCAACCTCGCCCATCCAAACAGACACCAGAACCGCGCCATATCAGCGACGAATATCGGTGGGGGGTAACAGAGGATCGGACGGCGGCCATGTGAAGGCCCGCCCGCCCCTTGCTCACCTCACCGGTGCTCGATCAGCTCCGCGTGCGGGAAGCGGGCCTTCGGTGTGCCGGCATACTTGTCTTCCGGTGAGCGGTAGCCCGCGGCGCACACGACCGAGGTCGCGTAGCCGGTGTCGATCAGCTCCAACTCGGCATCGTAGCCGGCGGGGTCGAAACCTTCGATCGGGCAGGTGTCGATGCCCAGCACCGCGGCGGCGGTCATGAACTGACCCAGCGCGATGTAAGTCTGGCGGGCGTTCCATGCGTGGCGCGCCTCCCGGTTCATGGCGGAGGCGAAGCTCACGACGATGTTGCGATAACCTTCGAGGGTCGAGGGATCGCGGCCTTGCACGGCGGCAAGACGGGTCATGAAGCGATCGACATCGGGCTCCGTCAAATCGGTGCGGGTGGTGAACACGACCAGTCGCGAAGCCTCGGTGATCTGTGACTGGTTCCACGAGTGCTGGCGCAGCCGGCCACGAAGATCGGGGTCATTGATCACGATGAATTTCCACGGCTGGAGACCGAACGATGACGGTGACAACACCAGCGACTGCTCAAGCACGTCCCACTCATCCTCCGGAATCTGTCGGCTCGGGTCGAATTTCTTCGTGGCGTAACGGAAATTGAGCGAGTCAAGGAGTTGTGCTGGAGTCATGGGAGAAGGGGTAGGGGGGCTATTGGATAATTCGATGGTTGGGGAATTGGATCATTCGTTGGGCACTCGTGGTGCCTTTCCGCGGCTTCGTGCTTGGACTCTACAATCCATATCCAATCGCCAATCACCAATATCCTTTCTTCTCACTGCGCATCCAGCTTGAAGGGCACGGAGGCGGATGGGAAGTCCTTCAGGGTGAAGCTGAAGATCACGCCGAACTCGTCTTGGTAACGGTTGTCGCGGCGGGTGATGCCCATCGAGGCGACCCACGAATTGAAGTCGCGGTGAATGGTATATTGCTGGACCTCCAGCGTGCCGTCGTCCAGTTCCCAGAGTTGGAAGGCGCCAACACCCCACTTGTCATTGAGGCGGGCGTAGGTGCGCAGGTCGATGCGCTGGGAATCGGTCAGCACAGGGTGATTATCGAGCAGGCGGTGGCCGATCGAGAACTCCACGTTCTCATTCGGCATGAAATTGGCGCGGGCGGCCACTTCCGAGAAACCGGAGCCGTCGTCAATGACCGGGAACTGTGTTTCCAGATTCATGTTGAACCACGACAACGGACTCCATTTCAGGTCGTTGTAGAGGTTCGAGAAGTTCCGGTTGTAGTCCGGGTCGGTGATGAAGGCATCGAAGTAAGTGTCCATCGCCAGCCAGTCGAAGCTCTGGCCATCGCGCTTGGTGATCAGCTTGTTCCGCATGCCGAGGCGGACGATGCTCCAGTCGCGCAGGCTATCGATTGCAGTGAAACTCGGCACCGACAACGGCTGCGGGCGGGTGCTGAAGGTTTCGCGATCCACGGCGGGGAACAGCGGGTCGAGGTCGTCCGTCGAGATGTAGGAGAAGCGCGCGTAGGGCTGGAGCACGTGCAGCAGCCCATCGAGCCCTAAGCGGCGGTCTTCGACGTCGCCGAGGTTCTTGGAGAACTTCATCGAGGCTTCCACTCCGGCATGCATGTGGGTGCGGTCCATCGATTTCGCCGCGCCATCGACATCCGAATAGCGGCTGTAGCCGAGGCCCATTTCCGGGGTCACCGCCAGCCATCCACCCACGTTCATGGGCATCGAGACCTCCTGGTAGGTATGGAAGCGGTTGTAGCCGGGACTGAAGAGCTGGGTGGCCAAACCGGGGATCGCCGGGCTGCCGGGCGGCAGCGAGCGGATCGTCTGGATCAACTGGCGCTCATAGGCGGGGAGTTGGGAAAGCAGCACCGGCACCATCGGATCGCCGGCGGGCAAGGTCAGCAGCGGACGGATCGCCGCCATCGAGGCACTGCCGATCTCCTCCTCGACCACGGCGAACGAGACCGAGCCCTCGTGCAGGATCGGCAAGTCGAACAGCGGCCGGCGGGCGAAGTCCATCGCGATCTCCGGCAAGCGCGTGTCCGAGCGATAGAACTCATTCGGCCGGAGGCGCCCGAACAGGCTGAAGAGCGTGCCATCGTCACGGCGGAACAGCCCCAGGGTGTTGTCGGGATTCGGATCGCTGCGGAAGAGGTCCGGATTGAAGTCCTCCAGGTAGTAATTGTCGCTGAGGATGTTCAGGTTCGCATCCACGCGCCACTCGGCGTCTTTTTCCAGCTCCAGCGGCACCCGATGTTGGAGGGCCACGCGGTAACGGTCTTCATTGACGAAGCCGCGGGTGATGCCGGTGCGGCTGATGTCGGGGTTGAGGTCGTTTGTGTAGTAAAGCGAGAGGCCGGTGAGGTTCGGATTGTCCTCGAGGCGGCGATCGGAGAGATCGACGCCGGTGCCGACCCCGCGGCGGGTGCGCAGGTCGAAGTGCCAGCGCGACAGCAGCCAGGCGTCCTCGTTTTCACCGGTCTCCGGATTCGGCCGGCCACCGAGCATCAGTCCGTAGCTGTTGAGCAGGAAAGCACCCCAATTCGAGCGGGCGCCGGGGACGAAATGGTAGCCGAGTTCGCTGTCGAGCGGTTGCGAAAGGTAGGGCAGCCAGAAAATCGGCGTGTCGCCGGCGTAGAGACGCAGGTTCTTGAAGGTGACCTTGTCCTCCGGATAGACGGTGGTCTCGGAGGCGCGAAGCCAGAAACCGGGATCTTCGACATCATGCGTGGTCACGCCCGCATCGCGGCCGACATAGACCTGCTTGCCGCCGCGTTCCTCGATGGTGAATTGACCGGCTTCCAGCAGCAGCGGGTCGATGCCAGCGCGGAGGCCGGTCGCGTCGAACCTCTCCTCGCCCCAATAATAGACCACTGCGTTGCCGCGCTGGAGCAAGCTGCCGCGATAGATGCTGACGTTGCCGGTCAGGGTGACGGTCTCGGCCTTGGTGTCGGCCACGGCGTGGTCGGCGAAGACCTCCATGCCGTCCTCGGTGGTCAATTTCACCGCGCCATCGACGTAAAACTTCATCTCCTTGCCCTCCCAGCGCGCCTTGTCGGAGCGCAGCTTCATGCCGTTGTCGGTGGAGGCATGGAAGGGGCCGGAGAATTGGGCGACGCCGGTTTGCGCGTCATAGACGACCGACGGCCCCTCGTCGCGGATGTGAATGTTCGCCGGGATGCCGAAATTCCCCTCGGCGGGGTTTTCGGGGAATAATTTGATGCCTTCGGGCACCGGCACGGGCGCGATGGGCAAGGGTGCTTCGGCGGGCGGGGCGGGATTGGCTTCCGGCAGGACTTCGGGGTCCTGCGCGGCGAGCCGGAGCGTGGTGAGAAATATGGCAGGGACAACGGCAACCCTCATCGTGGCGGGATGAGACGGGGTCGCCGGATTCAAGTAAAGGGCAAAGCCCGAAAGCGGTTGCTAGGACGTGGCGGCGGGCGGAACATGACAGGAAATGGAAGGCTCGTTAGGCATTGTCGGAGCGTCCGGCTTCATTGGCCACGAACTGGCGCGCCAGGCGACCGCCGCCGGCTGGAAGGTCTGCGGATTCAGCCGCCAGGCGAGGGGACCCGAGCCGGGCATCCCGGCATGGCGCGAGTGGTCGGATTCGCCGGATTTCCGCGGCTTGACGGCCCTCGTGAATCTGGCCGGGGAGCCGATCAACCGGCGCTGGACCGCTGCCAACAAGCGGCGCTTCCACGACAGCAGGATCGGGGTGACGGAAACGCTTCGCCGTGGCGTGGAGAAACTTGCCGGCGACGAGCGACCGCGGGTGCTGGTGAACTCGTCGGCGGTCGGCATTTATGGTGATCGCGGCGATGAGATCCTGGAGGACGACGCGAAGCGTGGCACCGGCTACTTGGCTGACCTCTGCCACGACTGGGAAGTCGCCGCCGACGGCGTGGCGGCGCAGGGCCTGCGGGTCATGAAATGGCGAACGGGTGTTGTCCTCGGCCGTAGTGGGGCCGCCTTCAAGCAGATGCTGCGACCCTTCCGCCTGGGGCTCGGCGGACGGTTGGGTTCCGGCCAGCAGTGGATGCCGTGGATCCATGTCGAGGATTTGGCGGCGTCAATGCTGCACGGCATCGGCCATCCCTCCCTTGTCGGACCGGTCAATGGCGGTGCCCCCGAGCCGGAGCGGAATGCCGACTTCACTCGAAAACTGGCGAAGGCTCTCGGTCGGCCGGCGTTCGCCGCGGTGCCGCCGTTCGCGTTGAAGATCGCGCTCGGAGATTTTTCGTCGGCGGTACTCGCGAGCCACCGCGCGGTGCCGCGGGCGTTGTTGGAGAGCGGCTTTCGCTTTCGCTATCCCACGCTGGAATTGGCCTTGGAGGAACTGGTGGGGAGTCGTTGAAAAGATGGCGCGACCATTCATGGCGGATGGCGTTCCAGTCCATGCAACTCCTGCCTGCCATGAAGACTCCTCCTCATCTCCTCGTCGTCGTTCTTGCTTCCCTGTCACTTTCGAGCTGCGCCCAGGTGGCCGTTGGTTTGGCCTCTGCCATGATCGAGGGTGCCATCGACAGCGATCGCGAAAAGGATGCCGTGCGGGCGCATCTCCGCCATGGCGACACGGTGGATGAGGCCCGGAGGGCCGCAGCCGACGACATGTTCTTCATGGAGATGGAGAGAGGGCTGTGGCTGGAGTGAATTGCAATGAGGGGGGCGGCTGCTCTTCAGGGCAGCCTGAATGCTCCTTCGTTGCCAGTTGATGACCGGCTCTCCCGGGTCCGGACACTCTGTCGCGGTCCGGTGGCACGGATTGTCGCTGCCTTGTTCCAGATTGTCGCGGGGCTCACCCGGCGTCGTCATGAACTGGACTGATCGCCAATCGCTTACGCGGAATCGAAAGGGCTGGCACCTCGCTTGCAATCCACTTCTCGCCTTGGCATTCGCCGCCGGAGTGCGGCGGTGAGTTCCAGAGCCTGAAGCCCTTGGGAAGACGGCCCGGGGTTTCTGGAAGTGATGCAACGATCCGTCTCCAACCCACTACTACGATCATGAATGTTCTGAGCCACTGGAACCCGCTCCGTGAAATCCACGAACTGCAGCACCGCGTCCTCAATGCCCTTGGCACCACGCCGGGGAATGCCGGCAGCGGCGATCGCGAATCCCTGGCCGTCGCCGAATGGGTGCCGGTCGTCGATATCCTCGAGGACGAGAAGGAATATCTCGTCAAAGCCGAGCTTCCCGAAGTCACCCGCGAGAACGTCCACGTGACGGTCGAGAACGGCCGGCTCACGATCAAGGGCGAGCGCCGCTTCGAGAAGGAAGAGACCGGCAAGAAGTATCACCGCGTCGAACGCTCGTATGGCACCTTCCTGCGCAGCTTCAACCTGCCGGAAAATGCCGATGCCGAGAAGGTCGAGGCGGAGTTCAAGGACGGAGTCCTATTCGTCCACCTGCCGAAGCAAGAGAAGACCAAGCCGCGTGAAGTGGAGGTGAAGATCAGCTGACCTTTCCGAGACTCGGTGGATTCTTTCAGGGGCGGGTGGCAGGGCTTTTCATGGGGCCCTGCTGCCAGCCCCGCTTCCTTTTTTCCCGATGGCGCAACCGGCTGCCCGCGGACAGGTTTCACCTTGATCCCCGTCCGATCCCGGCAACGGTGGGGTTTTGTGCCATGGCCACGATTTCCCGTCTTAACGTCAACGGTCGCGACGTCCCCCTACAAGTGGATGGCGAGCGGCCGTTGCTCGGCATCCTGCGCGAGGAACTCGGCATGACCGGTTGTAAGGCCGGCTGTGGCGAGGGCCAGTGCGGGGCGTGCACGGTGCTGGTCGATGGCAAGCCCGTCCGCTCCTGCATCACCCCGGCGGGCAGTGTGGGTGATGGCAAGATCCGGACCATCGAGGGCCTCGCGGAGAAGGGTGCGCTGCATGCGGTCCAGCAGGCCTTCCTCGATGCCGACGCCCTCCAGTGTGGCTACTGCACCTGTGGGATGATCCTGTCCGCGGTCGCTTTGTTAGAGAAGCATCCGAAGCCGACCGAGGCGCAGTTCCTCGAAGCGATGGATGGCAATTTGTGCCGTTGCGGCGTGTACAATCGCATCCGCGATGCCGTGAACCGAGCCTCCGAAACCCTCGCCGCCCGATGAGCCCCACCGACAGCGCGACGCTCGCTTTCAATCGCCGCCGCTTCTTCCAGATCCTCGGCGGCGGCATCCTCGCCGTCTATCTCACCGATCCGCTGTCTGCTCAGGAAAGACGCGGCCGGCGCGGCGGCGAACCCCGGCCGATGGAGGTGTCCGCATGGATTCACATCGGGGAAGATGGGGCGGTGCAGGTCTTCACTGGCAAGACGGAGGTGGGGCAGAACATCCGCACCTCGCTCGCCCAGGCAGTCGCCGAGGAGCTCGAAGTGCCGGTCTCCTCAATCCGCATGGTCATGGCCGATACCGATCTGGTGCCCTTTGACGCCGGCACCTTCGGCAGTCGAAGCACGCCGGACATGGCGCTGCATCTGAGGAAGGTCGCGGCGACAGCGCGGGAGGCGTTGATAGACTTGGCGACGAAGCAATGGCGACTTACCGACCGTCATCTGGTGGCACGCGACGGCAAGGTGTTTCATCAGCCGCTGGGTGGACCTTCATTGCATCCGCCGGTGAGCTATGCCGGGTTGGCAAAGGGGCAAAGGCTGTTGGCCACGGTCACCAATGACGTGAAGCTCAAGCCCGCCAGTGACTGGAAGGTCGCCGGTACTCCGGTCCCCAAGGTCGATGGCCGCGACTTCGTCACCGGCAAGCATCGCTACACCAGCGATCTCAAATTGCCGGGGATGGGATACGGCAAGGTGCTGCGGCCGCCACGCTTTGGCGCGAAGTTGCAGGCGCTGGATGACTCGGCGGCAAAGGCGATCGATGGCGTGACCGTGGTGCGCGATGGCAACTTCGTCGGCGTGGTGGCACCGTCCTCATGGGCGGCGGAGAAGGCCCTCGCGGCGCTCAAGCCGGAGTGGGAGGGTGGCGACGGACCGTCTAACAGCGAGCTGTTCACCTTGCTCAAGAACGACACCGACCGCGGCGATTCCGCCGTGAACGAAGCGCTCAAGTCTGCGGCGCATCGCATCGAACAAACTTATACCATTCAATACATTGCCCACGCCCCGCTTGAGCCCCGCGCTGGTGTGGCGGAGTGGAAGGACGGCAAGGTCACCGTATGGACCGGCACGCAGCGCCCCTTCGGCGTGAAGGATGAGTTGATCCAAGCCTTCTCACTCCCGCCTGACAAGGTCCGGGTGATCGTGCCCGACACCGGCTCCGGCTACGGTGGCAAGCACAGTGGCGAGGCCGCGGTGGAGGCCGCGCGGTTCGCCAAGGTCGCGGGCAAGCCGGTTGAGGTGTTGTGGACGCGCGAGGAAGAATTCACCTGGGCCTATTTCCGCCCCGCGGGCGTGATCCAAGTGAAGGCGGGCACCGATTCCGCGGGCAAGTTGCTAGCTTGGGAATTTCACAATCACAACTCGGGCGGCGCGGCAATCGAGACGCCCTATGACGTTCCGGCGAAAAACGTCCACAGCCACAGCAGCAAATCACCCTTGCGGCAGGGATCGTATCGCGGTCTCGCCGCGTCGGCGAATTGCTTCGCCCGTGAATCGGTCATGGATGAGCTCGCCGCCGCGGCCGGCATCGATCCGCTGGAATTCCGGCTCAAGAATCTTAAAAACGACCGGCTGCGCGCCGTCCTTGAAGCGGCCGCCGAACGCTTCGGTTGGAAGGGTCGCAAGGGACACTGCGGCATTGCCTGTGGCATCGACAAGGGAGGCTACATCGCGAATTGCGTGGAGGTGGAGGCGAAGAACAAGGAGGTGAGGGTGGTGCGCATCGTCGCCGCCTTCGAATGCGGTGCGGTGGTCAATCCGCTGCATCTCAAGAACCAGATCGAAGGCAGCATCGTCATGGGCCTCGGCGGCGCGTTATTCGAGGCCATCCAGTTTGCTGGCGGCAAGATCCTCAACCCGGCGTTCTCGAAATACCGCGTGCCGCGCTTCTCGGACGTCCCCGGGATTGATATCGTCCTGATGGATCGCAAGGACCTGCCGTCTGCCGGCGCGGGCGAGTGCCCGATCATGGCCATCGCTCCCGCCATCGGCAGCGCGAT